>NZ_JAVDVA010000008.1:0-321408 GCF_031456635.1 Streptomyces sp. 3330 | reverse complement strand
TGTTGAGTTCTCAAGGAACGGACGCTTCCTTTGTACTCACCCGAGAGACTCTCTCAGGCTTTCCTCCGGGCGCTTCCCTTCGGTCTTGCGTTTCCGACTCTATCAGATCTTTTCTCGACCCGATTTCCTCGGTGCTTTCCAGGCTCCCGCTTTCGCGTTTCCCTTTCCGGCGGTTCCGACTCTATCAGATCCTTTCGGGCCTGATTCCCAGTCAGCGGGGGCTTGTCTTCCCGGCTGTTGGGCCGTTCCGACGAGTGAGACTTTAGCGGATTCCCGGCCCCCGAAGCCAATCGGGGTCCTGCGTCCATTCGAACGCGGATTCCTCATTTCGCGAATACACATGACAACGACACGACGGCAGACGAATGGACTGCGCGTCGAGAAGTGGTTGGTACCTGCGGAATGGCTGTTCGGGGACCGACCGGGGTCGGCGCTCACGTCGAACAACTCGGAGAACACTACGTATCCGGCCGGGACGTGTCAACTCATGCCCCCTGGAGCACCCCGGAGGCGTACGCTGACGGACATGATGACGCGTACGTGCACCCAGCTGTGGTGGGCCGCCTGACGGCGGCCGTGCTCACGTATGCACTCAACGGCCGCCGCTTCGGCGGCCGTTCGTGTTTCTCCCTCCAGGGTTCCAGGGGGTCGGCCGGCCGGAGCGGCGGTCTCGACCAGGAGGTGGAGAGATGAAGCGGGTCTTCAGTGGGGTCAAGCCGACCGGGCATCTGACGCTGGGGAACTACCTGGGCGCCCTGCGGCAGTGGGCCGAGGTCGACCAGCACCGGGCGGACTCGCTGTTCTGTGTCGTCGATCTGCACGCGCTGACCGTGGACCACGATCCGGCGCGCGTGCGGAGGCTGAGTCGGCAGGCGGCGACGCTGTTGCTGGCGGTGGGGCTGGATCCACAGCTGTGCACGGTCTTCGTCCAGAGTCATGTGGACGAGCACGCGCGGTTGTCGTATCTGCTGGAGTGCGTGGCCACGGACGGCGAGATGCGGCGGATGATCCAGTACAAGGAGAAGTCCGGGCGGGAGCGGGCGCGCGAGGGCAGTGTGCGGCTGTCGTTGCTGACCTATCCCGTGCTGATGGCGGCGGACATCCTCGCCTACGGGGCCGACGAGGTGCCGGTGGGCGACGACCAGGCCCAGCATGTCGAGCTGACGCGCGATCTGGCGGTGCGGTTCAACCAGCGGTACGGGCACACGTTCGTCGTGCCGAAGGCAACGCATCCGACGGTGGCCGCGCGGGTGATGAACCTGCAGGATCCGGCGTCGAAGATGGGCAAGAGCGACGACTTCGGGCCCGGGATCGTCTATCTGCTGGACGAGCCCGATGTGGTGCGCAAGAAGGTCATGCGGGCCGTCACCGACAGCGGGCGTGAGGTCGTGTACGACCGGGAGGAGCGGCCGGGGCTCGCCAATCTGCTGGAGATCCTCGCCGCGTGCACGGGCGGGGACCCGGAAGCCCTGGCCGGTGCGTACGGGTCGTACGGCGCTTTGAAGCAGGACACGGCCGACGCGGTGGTCGAGGTCCTGCGGCCGGTGCAGGCAAGGCACCGGGAGCTGTGCGCGGATCCCGTCCAGGTGGAGGGGGTGCTGCGGGAGGGTGCGGCGAAGGCCCGGGCGATGGCGAGGCCGGTCGTGGACAGCGCCTATCGGGCGATCGGACTGCTGCCGCCCGCACCGGAGCCGGTCGCCGAGCGGGTGCTGAACGCGGCGCGGTAGGCACGTGGGCTGGTGGCGAGGCGCGATGCGAAGTGCTGGCGCATCGTGACCTCGCTGCCGAAGCCGGCCCGCCTGGCCACCTCCGGCATGGGGAGGTCGGTGCGTTCGAGGAGCTTCTGGGCCGCCGCGATGCGCTGGTCGAGGAGCCAGCGCAGGGGCGTGGCGCCGGTCTCGGCGGTGAAGTGGCGGGCGAAGCTGCGCGGAGACATGCCGGCCCGCGCCGCCAGGTCGGCGACGGTGAGCGGTTCGTGCAGGTGGCGCAGGGCGTGGTCGCGTACGGCGGCCAGGGTGTCGGCGTCCCGGTCGGCGCGGGGCACGGGGTGCTCGATGAACTGGGCCTGGGTACCGGTGCGGAAGGGGGCGGTGACCATCGAGCGGGCGACGGTGGCGGCGGCTTCGGCGCCGTGGGAGCGGCGGACCAGGTGGAGACAGAGGTCGATGCCGGCTGCCGTGCCGGCGGCGGTCCAGATGTTGTCGTCCTCGATGAAGAGGGCGTCGGGGACGACGGTCACCCGGGGGTGGTGCGTGCGGAGGAGGTCGATGAGGTTCCAGTGGGTGATCGCCCGGCGGCCGTCGAGGAGTCCCGCCTGGGCGAGGGTGAAGGCGCCGCCGCAGAGGGCCGCGAGGGTGGTGCCGCGGGCGTGGGCGCGGCAAAGGGCGTCCAGGACGGCGGCGGGTGCGGGGGTGAGGTGGTCGTCCAGGCCGGGGACCAGGATCAGGTCGGCCCGGGAGAGCCAGGCGAGGGTGCGGTCGGGGGCCAGGGCCAGGCCGCCGCGCATCGGGACGGAGGCGCTGTCGACGGCGACGCGCCGCAGGTCGAAGGCGGGGGCGCCGCGGTCGGTGCGGTCGGTGCCCCACACCTCGGTGATGACGGAGACGTCGAAGGCACGGATGCCGGGGAAGGCGAGGAGGGCGACCCGGTACGCAGGCTGCATGGTTGGCAGTAAACCATCGATCGCTGTCTTCTGACCTGCTGGGGCGCGGGTGGTGCCGGCGGCAGGATCGAGGTATGGATATCGCGGAGAACGCAGCGCTGGTGGTCGTCGACGTGCAGAAGGGCTTCGAGGAGCTGGACTTCTGGGGGGCTCGGAACAATCCCGGGGCGGACGACAACATCGCGGAACTCATCGACGTGTGGCAGGGGACGGGGCGGCCCGTCGTGTTCGTGCGGCACGACTCGGTGAAGCCGGGGTCGCCGTTGCGGCTGGGGTACGAGGGGAACGACTTCAAGGAGTACGTGGAGAAGCGGCGCGGGAAGGGCTCCGGGGCCGAGCTGTTCCTCACCAAAACGGTGAACTCGGCGTTTCTCGGGACGCCGGATCTGGGGGCCTGGCTGACCGCGGCGGGGATCTCGCAGATCGTGGTGGCCGGGATCCAGACCAACATGTGCGCGGAGACGACGGCGCGGATGGGCGGCAATCTCGGATACGACGTGCTGTTCGCGTACGACGCGACGTACACGTTCGATCTGGAGGGGCCGTTCGGCTGGCGGCGCGGCGCGGAGGAGATCGCGCAGGCGTCGGCGGTCTCCCTGCACGGGGGCGGGTTCGCGCGGGTGGTGACCACGGAGGAGATCGTGGGGGCGGCCCGGCGGTGACCGCCCGCCCCCCTTCGCTCCTCCCGGGGCGGCGGTCAGTCCTTCTTGCCCGAGGCCAGCTCGCGGCTGCGGTCGCGGGCGGCCTCCAGGGCGGCGATGAGCGCGGCCCGTACGCCGTGGTTCTCGAGTTCGCGGATGGCGTTGATGGTGGTGCCGGCGGGCGACGTGACGTTCTCGCGGAGCTTGACCGGGTGTTCGCCGCTGTCGCGGAGCATCGTCGCGGCCCCGATGGCGGACTGGACGATGAGGTCGTGGGCCTTGTCGCGGGGCAGGCCGAGCAGGATGCCGGCGTCCGTCATGGCTTCGACCAGGTAGAAGAAGTACGCCGGACCGGAGCCGGAGAGGGCCGTGCAGGCGTCCTGCTGGGACTCGGGGACGCGGAGGGTCTTGCCGACGGCGCCGAAGATCTCCTCGGTGTGGGCGAGGTGGGCGGCGGTGGCGTGGCTGCCGGCGGAGATGACGGACATCGCCTCGTCGACGAGGGCGGGGGTGTTCGTCATGACGCGGACGACCGGGGTGCCGGCGGCCAGGCGCTCCTCGAGGGAGGCGGTGGTGATGCCGGCGGCTCCGCTGATGATCAGGCGGTCGGCGGGGACGTGCGGGGCGAGCTCGTCCAGGAGGGTGCCCATGTCCTGCGGTTTGACCGTGAGGATCAGGGTGTCCGCGCTCTTGGCGGCCTCGGCGTTGGTGACCGGGGTGACTCCGTAGCGGGTGCGGAGTTCCTCGGCCCGTTCCGGGCGGCGGGCCGTGACGAGGAGGTCGGCGGGGGGCCAGCCGCCTCGGATCATGCCGCTGAGGAGGGCCTCGCCGATCTTGCCTGTGCCGAGGACTGCGACTTTCTGGGTCATGGCTGGGGGTCCTCCGGAGGTGTGCGTCGTCCGTCGTCCGGGGTCATCCTCGCACCGGGGGTGGGGGATCGGCCTGGGTGTCCGGTGGGCGGACCGCGGTTTTCTCGCCCCCGTCGTCCGTGCCGTCGCCGGTTCTCCGGTCCCTTCCTGTCCCTTTCCGCCCTGCCCCTTGCTGTCCTTCTCCGCCCGGCCTTCCCGTCCCCCCTGTCCCCCCTGTCCCTTCCTGTCCTTTCCCTTCCCTTCCCGTCCGCGGGGCGGGCTACGGCGCGACGCGCGACGGGCCCGCAGGACTCACCGGGCGGGTCGCACGGTCTCGTCGGGAAGGGCTGACATGTCAGGGCGTGCGGCGTCGGAGGGTCGCCGCGCCCAGGAACAGGACCAGGAGGGCGCAGCCGCCGACGATGAGGACGTCTCGCACGAAGGTGGCCGTCATGTCGGTGTGGGTGAGCACCTCGTTCATGCCGTCGACCGCATAGGACATGGGCAGGACGTCGGAGACGGCTTCCAGGGCGGGGTGCATCGTGTCGCGGGGTGCGAAGAGGCCGCAGAGGAGGAGCTGGGGGAAGATCACCGCCGGCATGAACTGGACCGCCTGGAACTCGGAGGCCGCGAAGGCGGAGACGAAGAGGCCGAGGGCGGTGCCGAGCAGGGCGTCGAGGAGGGCGACCAGGAGGAGGAGCCAGGGGCTGCCCGTGACGTCCAGGTCGAGGAACCACAACGCCAGGCCGGTGGCCAGGGCCGACTGGATGATCGCGAGGGTGCCGAAGGCCAGGGCGTAGCCGGCGATCAGATCGCCCTTGCCGAGAGGCAGGGCGAGGAGGCGTTCGAGGGTGCCCGAGGTGCGTTCGCGCAGGGTGGCGATGGAGGTGACCAGGAACATCGTGATCAGCGGGAAGATGCCCAGGAGGGACGCGCCGATGTTGTCGAAGGTGCGCGGGCTGCCGTCGAAGACGTAGCGGAGCAGGAACAGCATCAGGCAGGGGATGAGGATGAGCAGCGCGATCGTGCGCGGGTCGTGGCGCAGTTGGCGCAGGACCCTGGCCGCGGTGGCGGTGGTGCGGGCGAGGCTCAGGGCGCTGGTGGTGCGTGCCGGGGTCGGCGCGGGGGCGGGGGCGGTGGGCGTGGCCGTGGTCATCGGGTCGTCTCCTTCGTGCGGGTCTCCTCGGTAGGGGGCTGCTCTGTTCCGGAGCTCGTTGCTCCGGTCTTCTCTGTATCGGACTTCTCTGTATCGGACTTGTCCGCGCGGGACGCCTCTGTCGCCGCGTCCACCAGGTGCAGGAAGGCCGACTCCACCGTGTCGGCGCCGGTGCGGGTGCGCAGGGCCTCGGGGGTGGCGTCGGCGAGGATCTCGCCCTCGCGCATGAGGAGCAGGCGGTGGCAGCGCTCGGCCTCGTCCATGACATGGGAGGAGATCAGCAGGGTCGCGCCTCGGGTGGCGGCGATGTCGTGGAAGAGGTTCCACAGGTCGCGGCGCAGGACCGGGTCCAGACCGACGGTCGGTTCGTCGAGGACCAGGAGTTCCGGGGTGCCCAGGAGCGCCACCGCCAGCGAGACGCGGCTGCGCTGGCCGCCGGAGAGATTGCCGGCGAGGGCGTCGGCGTGGGTGCTGAGGTCCACGTCGGCGATGGCTCGGGTGACGTTCTCGTGGCGGCGGTCGGCCGCACCTCGGCCCGGGTCGAGGATCGCGGCGAAGTAGTCGAGGTTCTGGCGGATCGTCAGGTCGTCATAGACGGACGGGGCCTGCGTGACGTATCCGATGCGGGTGCGCAGCGTGGGGTGGCCCGCGGGGCGGCCGAGGACGTCGAGGGTGCCGGTGACCTTGTCCTGGGTGCCGACGATCGAGCGCATGAGCGTCGACTTGCCGCAGCCGGAGGGGCCCAGCAGGCCGGTGATCTGCCCCCGGGGCACGGCGAAGTCGAGGGCGCGCAGGACCGTGCGGGGGCCTCGGACGACGGTCAGGTTCTCGGCTCGGACGGCGGGCTCGGCAGGCGAGCCGGGTGACGCGGGTGACGCGGGTGACGCGGGTGACGCGGGTGACGCGGGTGATGAGGATGCGGGCGGGGTCTGGGTCGAATCCTCGCCGGGTGGGCGGGAGTCCGAGTTAAAATTCACCATACGATGAATAATGCTCCGGGGCGCGTTGAGACGTCAAGGGGTGCAGGTGGCCGCGGGCGGCACGGGCGTGCGGCGGTTGGAGGGAAAGCGGTGGCGCGGTGCCGGGGGGTGGCACGGGTGCGCGGGCGTGCGGCGGTGCCGGGGGGTGCGAGGCAGCGACACGGTGGCCGGAAATGGTGCGGGGGCGGGTGCCGGTGGCACGGGTGCCGGGGGTGGTGCGCGGCGGGCGGGGGTGCGGGGGCGGGCGCCGGTGGCACGGGTGCCGGGGGTGGTGCGCGGCGGTGGCGCGAGGGGCGGGGGTGGGGGTGCGGGCGCGTGAGAGTGGTGCGGGAAGCGGATGTTCCTGTTCCTTCGCTTCCGTGTTCACCGGGCCACCACAGGAACCTCCCGCCCGGCCGGTCGTTTCAACCGACAATGGAATTCATGCGCTGTCGGGGCGTCGGTGCCATCCTCGCTCCTCCGCGCAGCTTCGTCGCCGTGCCCTCCCCCGGTGCGGCGCGCCCACGCATCTCCCGTTTCCTCCTGGAGGTGCCGTCGTGTCGCTCCGTGGTGTCCGCAAAGCCGATCTGTCCGCTTCCTTCGTCGTGTTCCTCGTCGCGCTCCCCCTCTGCGTGGGCATCGCCGTGGCCTCCGGTGTGCCCGCCGAGCTGGGGCTGATCACCGCCATCGTCGGCGGGCTGGTGGTCGGGGCCTTGCCCGGCGGCAGTCCGCAGGTGAGCGGGCCGGCGGCGGGACTGACCGTACTCGTCCACGAGGCCGTCCAGCGGTACGGCGTGGCGGCGCTCGGCGTGCTCGTCCTCGCCGCCGGGCTGGTGCAGTTCGGGCTCGGCGCGCTACGGCTCGGGCGGTGGTTCCGGGCCGTGTCGGCGGCCGTCGTGCACGGGATGCTCGCCGGGATCGGGCTCGTGTTGATCGCCGGGCAGGTGTACGCCCTCGGGGACGCGCCCGCTCCGGCGGGTGGGCTGGACCGGCTCACCGGTCTGGTGTCGCTGCCCGGGCGGGCGGATCCGGTGGCGTTGTCAGTGGGCGGTGCCACCATGGTCGTGCTGCTGTTGTGGGGGCGATGGCGGCGCGGGGCACGGCTGGTTCCGGCGCCGTTGGTCGCGGTGGTGTCGGTGTCGGGCGTGACGTGGGTGTTCGACCTGGAGGTTCGGCGGGTCCAGGTGCAGGGGCTGTGGGATGCCGTACGGCTGCCGCAGGCGGCGGATCTCGGACGGCTGGCGGAAGTGGGGGTGATCGGGACCGTAGTGGCGTTCGCGCTGATCGCGTCGGCGGAGTCGTTGTTCGGCGCCGCGGCGGTGGACCGGCTGCCCGACGGACGGGGGACGGACTACGACCGGGAGTTGATGACGCAGGGCGCAGGCAACGCCGTGTGCGGGGTGCTGGGTGCGCTGCCGATGTCGACCTTCCTCGTACGGAGCGCCGTCGCGGGGGCGGGCGGCGCCGTCCGCGAGGGGGACCGGGCCGGCGCGCGGACCAAGGTGTCGCGGGTGCTGCACGGGGTGTGGCTGCTGCTGTTCGCGGCCGCGCTGCCCTGGGTGGTGGGGGCCGTTCCGGTGGCGGCACCCGCCGGGCTGCTGGTGTACGTCGGCTGCAGGTTGGTGCCCTGGCGGGAGGCCCGCGAGCTGTGGCGCGGGCAGCGGGCGGAGGCCGTCGTGCTCGGGGTCACGGCGGTGACGATCGTGGCGGGGAACGTGTGCCAGGGGGTGTCGGTCGGGCTGGCGCTGGCCGTGGCGAAGACGGCGTGGGAGATCAGCCACGTGCACATCGAGACGGAGGACCGGGGAGACGCCGGACTCGTCGTGCGGGTGCGGGGGCACGCGACGTTTCTGCGGCTGCCCAAGCTCCTGGACGCGCTGGACGCGCTGCCGCACGACCGCGCGGTGCGGTGGGAGCTGGGCGGGCTGCGGCATGTGGATCACGCGTGTGCGGCGGCCCTCGAGGGGTGGGCCGCCGCGCGCGGTCAGGATCTGGTCGCCAGCAGCAGGACGACGACGTAGACCTCTTCGACGAGTCCGTCGGGGAAGACCCGCATCAGGTGCTCACGCTCCTCGGCGAGGAAGGCCGTGCTCGCCTCCTCGCCGTGCACCAGGAACAGCGAGTGGCTGCCGATGTTGGCCAGGTGCGTGTCGACGGGGACGCGGCGGCTCCAGCGGACCTCACGGCGGGTCAGCCCGAGGCGGCCGGTGGGGTCGACGACACGGGCGTTCACGTTCTTGATGTTCGCGCCGGTGCTCTCCCCGAAGTACCGGTCGACGCGCCCGGCCGCCGCGGCGAGCCAGGGCACGTCGAGGGCGCCGGTGTTCCACCACAGCGCCAGCGCGCCGCCCGGCCGCAGCACGCGCAGGGCTTCCGGGACCGAGCGGGCCGGGTCGGTCCAGTGCCACGACTGGGCGTAGGTGAGGAAGTCGAGGGAGGCGGTGGCCAGGGGGAGATGGTTGCCGTCGCCCCGGACGATCGGCACCTCGGGGAGGGCGTGACGGAACTGCGCGGCCATGCCGTCCCCGGGCTCGACGGCGACGACGTCGGCGCCGCGGGCGTGCAGGAGAGCGGTCGCTATGCCGGTGCCGGCCCCGACGTCCGCGACCCGCGCGCCGGCGAGGGGGCGGCCGGCGAGTTCCTCGATCGTGTCGAGGAGGGCTGCCGGGTAGGAGGGGCGGCCGGCGGCGTACTGGGCCGCGGCCGCGTTGAAGGAGTGGGCCCGGGTGGTGTGCGAAGGAGAGTCCGAGGAGGCCGTCATGGGGCCATGGTGACCGGCCACGGGTGAGCAAGGGAACGGGGGCTGTGGGTGGCGGGGGCTGCGGGTGGCGGAGGCGGCGGTTTCCGCGTGGCTGCGATTCCGGCTCCGGCTGCGGTTCCGATTCCGGCTCCGGCTGCGGCTCCGGCTCCGGCTGCGGTTCTGGTTACGGGGGGGGAGGACATCAGCCGCGGTGTGCCGCGCGGCGACGTGGTCCCGCTCCGCGCCCTGTTCCCCGGCGGCTTCGGCTTTGGCTTCGGCTCCGGGTGAGGAGGTCAGCCGCGGCGGCGCTTCTTGGACGGGTTGCCGGTGCGGCGGGTGGAGCGGCGTTCGTACTGGGTGCGCGCCGTCTCGTACTCCTCGCGGTGGAGCCTCTCGCCGGGGGCCTCGGTGAGAGTGCGGAAGAAGTACGCGAGCAGCGAGCCGACGAAGCCGACGGCGAGCAGACCGCGCAGGGAGGCCTGCCGGTCGGGGTCGGGGCGCTTGCTGAAGCCTTCCCAGGTGTGGCGGAAGGCCAGTGCGGTGCAGATCGTGAACATCACGACGACCAGGAGCGTCACGAAGCTGCCCAGGTCGGCGATCGCGATGCCCTCGTAGGCGAAGCGGAGGACGAGGCAGGAGACGGCGACGGCGGCCAGGGAGCCGACGGCAGCGCCGACGCGGCGGACCGTGTAGCCCCGGGGGCCGCGGTCGTGGTCCACCCAGGTGGTGCCGAAGAAGCGGAGGGACTCCGGGCGGGGACCGGCGCCGACAGGGCTTCCCGGCCGGCCTCCGGTGGAGTCCGTCGGGGTGCCCGCGGTGCCGGTCGAGGTGTCCCGGGAACCGGCCGGAGTGTCCGGGGTGCCGTATTCGTCGCTCACGGGACGATTATGGCTCCGGACAGAGGCGGGCTCCCGGGTGGGTTCCCCGCTCAGCCTCAACCCCCGCTCAGCCCCGGCCCCCGGTTCAACCCCCGTGGCCGCTTGTCCCCCGCCCTCGGCCGGCCCCGTCGTCGGTCAGGCGCAGCGGGCCGCGACGTAACCGTCGCTGCCTGTCCGCACGTACGCGTCCGAGACGAACTGGCTGTCGGCGATGTTGTCCCAGATGTTCGTCGTGCCGTACGGACCGGACACCGAGGTGCCCGGGGTCTGGCAGAAGATCGGGACCTTGGTGCCCTCGGCCAGGACGCGGACGACCGGGTAGCTCGTCCCGGGTCCGCTGCGCACGTTCAGCCGGACGCCCGGGGCGACCGGGTAGTAGGTGAGAGCCGCCGCGGCCGTCGTGACGGCCTCCCCCGTAGCGCCGCTCGCGACCTCTTCCACGCGGTCAACAGACATGAAAAAACCTCCCCCGTCGAACCCCATGACTGCCATGGGGTCACGTTGATTCCCCTAAAACACGCAATGAAACACATGTACAGGATTCGCACACGGAGGCTAGCAAGCCGCCTCTGTCCCGTACGAGTCATCGACTAGGCTCCGTGCGTCGCGCGCGCGGTTGAACAGCACGGGGGTGGTCCATGACGCCACAGCGCAACACCGGGGCGGGCGCGGAAGCGGAACTTCCGGAGTACGCCGGCCACTACCGCCTGGAAGAACGTCTGGGCTCCGGTGGGATGGGCGTGGTGCACCTGGCCCGCAGCACCTCCGGGATGAAGGTCGCGGTGAAGGTCGTCCATGCCCAGTTCGCCCGGGATCCCGAGTTCAGGGGCCGTTTCCGCCAGGAGGTGGCCGCCGCTCGGCGGGTGAGCGGGGCGTTCACCGCGCCGGTCGTCGACGCCGATCCGGAGGCCGAACGGCCCTGGATGGCCACTCTGTTCATTCCCGGTTCGACGCTCGCCGAGCAGGTGAAGCGGAACGGACCCATGCGCTCGGGTGAGTTGCGGCGGCTGATGGCCGGGCTCGCGGAGGCGCTGCGGGACATCCACCGGGTCGGGGTCGTGCACCGGGACCTGAAGCCGAGCAACGTCCTGCTGGCCGAGGACGGGCCGAAGGTCATCGACTTCGGCATCTCCCGGCCGAAGGACAGCGAACTGCGCACCGAGACCGGCAAGTTGATCGGTACGCCGCCGTTCATGGCTCCGGAGCAGTTCCGGCGGCCGCGGGAGGTGGGGCCCGCCGCCGACATCTTCGCGCTCGGGTCGGTGATGGTGCACGCGGCGACGGGACGCGGGCCCTTCGATTCCGACAGCCCGTATGTCGTCGCCTACCAGGTCGTGCACGACGAACCGGATCTGACCGGCGTCCCGGGCAACCTCGCGCCGCTGGTGGTGCGTTGTCTGGCCAAGGAGCCCGAGGACCGGCCCACGCCCGACGAGTTGATGCGGGAACTGCGGTCGGTGGCGGCTTCGTACGACACCCAGGCGTTCATACCGTCGCAGCGGGCCCTGGAGGATGCCGGGGCCGAACCGGCAGGACCGGAGGAGCCGAAGGGGACGGAGAAGGCGCGGGAGGCAGCACGGGAGGGCAGCGTGCCCGCGTCAGCGGCGGACCGGGCGGAGGCGCGGCCGCGCGGTCGGCGTCGGCGGGTGGCCCTCGCGGTCGGCGCGCTGGCCGTCGTCCTCTCGGGCGGGGCGGTCCTCGCCACACAGCTGCCCGGCGAGGACGACCCGGGCCGGGACGCGCGGGGCGACGCGGGCGGCTCACAGTCCGCGTCGCCGTCCTTCGCCCCGTGGAGCACGCGACCGGCCAAGGGCAGCACCGGGGCGGGTACCGGTACGGGGGCCGGCGGCATGCCCCAGTGCGCCTACGACGCGCGCCGGGTGCTCTGCGTCCAGAAGGGGCTGGTGTCGGCGCTGGACGCGTCCGACGGGCGGGTGCTGTGGCGGCACGTCCTCACCGGGGACGACGGACCGTCCCAGGCGCCGGTGCTCTCGGGCGGACTGGCTCAGGTGATCACGCACTCGGGCAAGCGGATGGAGGCGCTCGACCCGGCGTCGGGCGCCACCCGCTGGCAGCGGGATCTGTCGGGCTACCCGGGTGTCCGCAGCGTCGGCGGCACCCTGCTGCTGACGGCGGCCGACGACACGGTGACCGGGGTGGACGCCGCGACGGGCGAGTCGATGTGGAGCCGGCGCATCCCGGGGCTGAACGAGCCGTACTTCACGGCGTTCCCGAAGGACCCGCTCGCCTACGCGTCGAGCACGTCGGACGACGGGCACACCCGGATCACGGCCGTGGACCCGGCGACCGGGAAGGTGCGATGGGACGAGCGGCTCAGCGGCACGCTGCGGCTCGTCGGCGCCACGGACGGCAGTCTCCTCCTGCTGTCGCAGGGCGCGGGCTACGGCTCGGTCGACGCCGTGGTGCGCTACCACCCGCAGGACAAGGTGTCGCTGCGGGTGAAGCTGGGCGTCGCGCTCCAGGAGGCGGAGGCCACCGCGCACGGCGACCGGGTCTACCTCCTGGCCTTCGACGGATCGCTCGTGGCCGTCGACACGGTGTCGGGCAAGGCGGTGTGGTCGCTGCAGACGGCGGTGAGCCGTGGTTCGGCGCCGACCGCCGACGGCGAGCACGTCTACTTCAGCGCCGCCGACGGCCGGCTGCTCGCCGTGGACGCCGCGAAGGGCAGGCTCGTCGGGCAGACGGCCCTGCGGCTCGGCGCCAACTCGGACGAGGTGGTGGCCACGCTGCCCGCGCCCCAGGCGGTCGACGGCCACGTCTACGCCGGCGCCCCGGACGGCACCGTCTTCGCGGTGGACGGACACGACCCGGCCGCCTGGTGAGAGCGGGAGCGCGGCGGTGACAGCGGGCCGGTGAGACGCGCCGAGGGCCGCCTCCGTACGACGGAGACGGCCCTCTCGCAGCACATCTGCCGCCGATGCCTCTGACTGCCCGGCAGTGGGGCTGCCCGGTGGTGACTGGCCGGTGGTGACTGCCCGATCGTGCCTGGCCGGTGGCCACGATGAGCGGTGGGCTACCGGCGATGACTGGCCGGTGGTGACTGGCCGGTGCCGGCGTCAGCCCAGCTTCGACACGTCCCGGACCGCGCCCTTGTCGGCGCTCGTCGCCATCGCGGCGTAGGCCCGCAGCGCGGCGGACACCTTGCGCTCCCGGTTCTTCGGGGCGTACACGCCGCCGAGGGCCGCCTCGCGCCGCGCCAGCTCGGCGTCGTCGACGAGGAGGTCGATCGAGCGGTTCGGGATGTCGATGCGGATGCGGTCGCCGTCCTCGACGAGGGCGATCGTACCGCCGGAGGCCGCCTCCGGCGAGGCGTGGCCGATCGACAGGCCCGAGGTACCGCCGGAGAAGCGGCCGTCGGTGATCAGGGCGCAGGTCTTGCCGAGGCCGCGGCCCTTGAGGAAGGACGTCGGGTAGAGCATCTCCTGCATGCCCGGGCCGCCCTTGGGACCCTCGTAGCGGATGACGACGACGTCGCCGTGCGTCACCTGCTTGTTGAGGATCTTCTCGACGGCCTCCTCCTGCGACTCGCAGACGACGGCCGGGCCCTCGAAGGTCCAGATCGACTCGTCGACGCCGGCCGTCTTGACCACGCAGCCGTCGACGGCGATGTTGCCGCGCAGGACCGCGAGGCCGCCGTCCTTGCTGTAGGCGTGCTCGGCGGAGCGGATGCAGCCGCCCTCGGCGTCCACGTCCAGCGCCTCCCAGCGCTCGGACTGGGAGAACGCCTCGGCGGAGCGGACACAGCCGGGGGCCGCGTGCCACAGTTCGATCGCCTCGGGCGACGGGGAACCGCCTCGGACGTCCCAGGTCTTCAGCCAGTCCGCCAGGGACGGGCTGTGGACCGAGAACACGTCCTCGTTGAGCAGGCCCGCGCGGTGCAGTTCGCCCAGCAGGGCGGGGATGCCGCCGGCGCGGTGCACGTCCTCCATGTAGTACGTGCGGTCCTTCGCCACGTTCGGCGCGACCTTCGCCAGGCAGGGCACGCGGCGCGAGACCTCGTTGATCTCCTCCAGGCCGAACGGGACGCCCGCCTCCTGGGCGGCGGCGAGGAGGTGCAGGATCGTGTTGGTCGAGCCGCCCATCGCGATGTCGAGGGCCATCGCGTTCTCGAAGGCCGCGATGGTGGCGATGCTGCGCGGCAGGACCGTCTCGTCGTCCTGCTCGTAGTAGCGGCGGGTGATGTCCATCACCGTGCGGCCGGCGTTCTCGTACAGCGCCTTACGGGCCGTGTGGGTGGCCAGCACCGAGCCGTTGCCGGGCAGGGAGAGGCCGATGGCCTCGGTCAGGCAGTTCATCGAGTTGGCGGTGAACATGCCGGAACAGCTGCCGCAGGTCGGACAGGCGTTCTCCTCGATGCGGAGGATGTCCTCGTCCGAGATCTTGTCGTTCACGGCGTCGGAGATCGCGTCGACCAGGTCGAGGGTGCGGACCGTGCCGTCGACGAGCGTGGCGCGGCCGGACTCCATCGGGCCGCCGGAGACGAAGACCGTCGGGATGTTCAGGCGCAGGGCCGCGTTCAGCATGCCCGGGGTGATCTTGTCGCAGTTGGAGATGCAGATCAGGGCGTCGGCGCAGTGCGCCTCGACCATGTACTCCACGCTGTCCGCGATCAGGTCGCGCGAGGGCAGGCTGTAGAGCATGCCGCCGTGGCCCATCGCGATGCCGTCGTCGACCGCGATCGTGTTGAACTCGCGCGGGATGCCGCCGGCCGCGGTGATCGCCTCGCTGACGATCCGGCCGACCGGCTGGAGGTGCGTGTGACCGGGGACGAACTCGGTGAAGCTGTTCGCCACGGCGATGATCGGCTTCCGGCCGATGTCCGCACCGGGTACACCGGAGGCGCGCATAAGGGCGCGGGCGCCCGCCATGTTGCGGCCGTGGGTGACTGTGCGGGACCTCAGCTCGGGCATCGTCGCTCGCTCCTTCAGAGACTGCGATCAGAGACTTCTGACTGCTAACGAGCGTACGCCGGTCATCCAGGGGGCGGACACGGTGTCCGCATGACGGGACGAATGTCTCACGCCGGAGCGGTGCCTCACGGCCCGGTCAGATGCCCCTGCACGACCGGCGCCACGCGCGCGATGATCAGCTCCAGGTCCGCCGAGGCCAGCGGCTCCACCTTGATCACGTACCGCAGCATCGCGCAGCCCACCAGCTGCGCGGCCGCCAGCTCGGCGCGCAGCTCGGCGTCCGGGAGATCGATCCGGCCGGCGATCCGGCGCAGCACCTGGGAGGCGATCAGGCGGCGGAAGACGGCGGCCGCGGCGTCGTTGTTCACGGCCGAGCGGACGATCGCCAGCAGGGGCTTGCGGGTCGTCGGGTTCTCCCAGACGCCGAAGACGAAGCGGGCGAGCCGCTCGCCGACCTGGTCCATCGGACCGTCGGCGACCGCTTCCGGGGCACCCAGCGCGGGCCCGAAGGCGACCTCGATGGCCGCCTCGAAGATCTGCTCCTTGGTGCCGAAGTAGTGGTGCACCAGCGCCGGGTCCACCCCGGCGGCCTTCGCGATGCCGCGTACGGACGTCTTGTCGTAGCCCCGCTCGGAGAACTCCTCGCGGGCGGCCGTCAGGATCCGGTCCCGGGTGTCCGCCGACTCCGCACGAGGGGGGCGGCCCCGCTTGCGGGCGGTGACGCCGGTCATCGGCGGGGCGCCTTCGCCCTGGGCGACGGGGTCGACGAGGCGGAGGCCAGGTGCAGGCGCGTGAACGCCAGCGCCTCGGCCAGGTCGGCCTCACGTTCGGCGCTCGACATCGCGCGCCGCGTGTTGACCTCGATGACGACATGCCCGTCGAAGCCGGTCAGCGCGAGCCGTTCCAGCAGTTCGGCACAGGGCTGGGCGCCGCGGCCGGGGACCAGGTGCTCGTCCTTGGCCGAACCGTTTCCGTCGGCGAGGTGGACGTGGCCCAGGCGGTCGCCCATGCGGTCGATCATCTGCATCGCGTCCGCGCGGGCCGTGGAGGCATGGCTGAGATCGATCGTGAAGTGCCGGTAGTCGTCCTTCGTGACGTCCCAGTCCGGCGCGTACGCGAGCATCTCGCGGTCGCGGTAGCGCCACGGGTACATGTTCTCGACGGCGAACCGCACGTCCGTCTCGTCCGCCATCCGCCAGATGCCCGTGACGAAGTCCCGCGCGTACTGGCGCTGCCAGCGGAACGGCGGGTGGACGACGACCGTGCTCGCGCCGAGCTTCTCCGCCGCCGCGCGGGCCCGCTGGAGCTTGGTCCACGGGTCGGTCGACCACACGCGCTGCGTGATGAGCAGACAGGGCGCGTGAACGGCGAGGATCGGGATCCGGTGGTAGTCGCTGAGTCTGCGCAGCGCGTCGATGTCCTGGCTGACGGGGTCGTTCCAGACCATGACCTCGACGCCGTCGTACCCGAGGCGCGCGGCGATCTCGAAGGCCGTCGCCGTCGACTCCGGGTAGACCGAGGCCGTCGACAGGGCGACCTTCGCATCCGGGATCCGCACGACTGGCTCTGCCATGGGGGACAGGTTACGGGGTGCGGTCACCCGGGTGCCGGGCCCCGGGGGGCCGTTGTGGTGTTCGCCACGGGCGGGCGGGCGCACACCACGGAGCCCGGGCCCGCGCGGCGGAGTGCGGCCCGTCACGGCCGGGCGCCGCGCGGGCCCGTCACTCCGACGCCATGTGATCGAGTTTGCGCAGGATGACGCCCTCCCTGAGCGCCCAGGGACAGATCTCCAGGTTCTCCACGCCGAAGAGGTCCATCGCACCCTCCGCGACCAGCGCGCCCGCGAGGAGCTGGTTGGCGCGGCCCTCGGAGACGCCCGGCAGCTCCGCCCGCTGGGCGGTCGTCATGCCCGCCAGGCGGGGCACCCAGGCCTCGAGCGACTCGCGCTTGAGCTGCCGCTGGGCGTACGGGCCGTCGATGGAGCGGGCGGCGCCGGCGATGCGGGCGAGCTGCTTGAACGTCTTCGAGGTGGCGACGACGTGGTCCGGGGCGCCGAAGCGCTTGAACTCCCCGACCGTGCGCGCGATCTGCGCGCGGGCGTGGCGGCGCACGGCCCGTATGTCCTCGGGGTCGGGCGGGTCGCCGGGCAGCCAGCCCGCGGTGAGCCGGCCGGCCCCGAGCGGCAGCGAGACGGCCGCGTCGGGCTCCTCGTCGATGCCGTAGGCGATCTCCAGGGAGCCGCCGCCGATGTCCAGGACCAGCAGCTTCCCGGCGGACCAGCCGAACCAGCGGCGGGCGGCGAGGAAGGTGAGCCGGGCCTCCTCGGCGCCGGTGAGCACCTGCAGCTCGACGCCGGTCTCGGCCTTCACGCGCGCGAGGACGTCGTCGGCGTTGCTGGCCTCGCGCACGGCGGAGGTCGCGAACGGCAGCAGGTCCTCCACTCCCTTGTCCTCGGCGGCCTGGAGCGCGTCCTGGATCACGGCGATCAGTTTGTCGACGCCCTCCGGACCGATCGCGCCGTCCTCGTCGAGGAGTTGGGCAAGGCGCAGCTCCGCCTTGTGCGAGTGGGCGGGCAGGGGGCACGCGCCGGGGTGCGCGTCCACCACCAGCAGATGCACCGTGTTCGATCCCACGTCGAGGACACCGAGTCTCATGTAGGGCACGCTACTGCCCGCGCGGGCCTCGGCCGTCCCCGAAGGCGCTCCCGGCGACTTACCCTGGACGGGTGCCAAAGACGAACAAGGCGAAGACGGACAAATCGGCCGACGGTTCTTCGCGGGCGAAGCCGGTGAAGCCATCGAAGAAGTCGAACAAGGCCCAGGCGGCGGCAGCGAACGCCCGGGCCGCGGACGAGAAGGGTCTCGATTTCGCGCGCGCGTGGGTGGAGTTCCCCGACCCGGCGGACGACGAACAGGTCTTCCGGTGTGACCTGACCTGGCTCACCTCTCGTTGGAACTGCATCTTCGGCAGCGGCTGCCAGGGCATCCAGCCGGGCCGCGCGGCCGACGGCTGCTGCACCCTGGGCGCCCACTTCTCCGACGAGGACGACGAGAAGCGCGTCGCCGGGCATGTCGCGCGGCTCACGCCGGACATCTGGCAGCACCACGACGAGGGCGTCCGCGACGGCTGGGTCTCGGAGGACGACGAGGGCTCCCGCCAGACGCGTCCGTTCGAAGGCTCGTGCATCTTCCAGAACCGCCCCGGCTTCGCGGGCGGCGCGGGCTGCTCGCTGCACATCCTGGCGCTCAAGGAGGGCCGCGAGCCGCTGGAGACCAAGCCGGACGTCTGCTGGCAGCTGCCGGTGCGCCGGACGTACGACTGGATCGACCGGCCCGACGACACCCGCGTGCTCCAGGTGTCGATCGGTGAGTACGACCGCCGCGGCTGGGGGCCGGGCGGCCATGACCTGCACTGGTGGTGCACGTCCGCGACCTCGGCACACGGCGCGGGCGACCCGGTGTACGTCTCCTACCGCCCGGAGCTGACCGAGCTGATGGGCAAGGCCGGCTACGACCGCCTGGTCGAGCTGTGCGAGCAGCGCCTCGCCTCGCAGCTCCCGCTGCTGGCGCCGCACCCGGCGGACCCGGACCCGTCCAGCGCACCCGGCTGAGGCCGACGGCTGAGGGCTGAGGCCGACGGCTGACGTCTGACCGCTGACCGCGGACGGCTGAGGCCGGCCCGGGCCCGGGACTCCTCAGGCGGGTTCCACGGCCCCTCAGTCACGGGTTCCCCGGCCCGGTGGGCGGGCGTGGGCGGGCCGGGTTCCGGCCCGCCGGCCGTGGGCGCTCCGCGGACGCTTCCTACGAGGTCGACGGGCTCGGGGGGTCGCTGTCGTCGGACGGCGGGGGCGACCCCTCCGAGGCGGTCGGGGACGGGTCGCCCGGGGTCGGCTCCGGGTCCGGCGAGGACGGCGGATCGGTCGGCGTGGGATCCGGGGAGGACGGCGCCGTGGGCGTGGGATCCGGACCGGACGACGAGGGCGGGCCGCCGGGGCCTCCCGGGCCGGGGCCGTTGCCCGGGTCCGAGGGGCCGGGCGCGGCACCATGGCCCTCGATGGACACGACGGCGCCCGCCGGAGCGACGGCCACGCGCGCGTGCCACTGCCCGGAGGGCTCGCGCAGATGATCGACGTAGACCTTGATCGTCACCGACTCGCCGGGCTTCAGCGTGCCCGTGGAGCGGCTCAGGTAGAGCCATGAGGCCGCGGTGGTCGCCGACCAGCGGACCGGCCCGTCGGCGTCGGCGGCCGCGGTGAGGGTGATGAGGGTGGTGTCGCCGCTGTTGGCGGCCTTCACGGAGAGCTCGCCGGCGGCGGCCCTGCCGAGCCCCGTGACGCTGATGACCTCCACCGAGACATCCGGTCCGCCGCCCTCGGGGAGGTCGGTGCCGGGGCGGATGCTGGCGTTTCCCGCGTTCTCGTAGCCGCCGACCGTCTCGCCGTCGAGGCTGTCGGAGCCGTGCGCCTCGCTGGCGCTGGCCGAGCGGCCCTCGGCGCCCTCCCCCGTCGGGGTGCCCCGGTAGGCCGCCCACAGGGCGAGCACGGGAGCGGCGACGACGGTGGCGACGACGGTGGTGGTGACGGCACGCGCGCGGAGCCGCTCCCGGCGGGCGGCGCGGTCCTTGGGGTCCATGGGGAAGCCCCGCCGGTCGTAGCGCGGCGCGGCGGCGCCTCGCGCGCGCGGGAGGTGGCCCATGGCCACGCGCAGTTCCGCACGGGGCGCCGGGAGGACGGGCAGTTCGGCGGGGGTGACACCGGCGCCGGGCCAGCGGCCGGGGACGGCGCGTTCGGCGGTCCGGCGGCAGCGCGGGCAGTCGTCGACGTGCCGGACGAGTTCGCGGCGCAGGGCGGCGCTGAGCACGAGCCGGCTCTCGCCGGTGAGACGGCTCACGCCGGGACAGCCGCCGGTCTCGACGACGGCGAGCGCCGCGCGCGTGCGCTCGACCTCGCAGGCGGCGGAGGCGAGCAGTTCGCGGGCGGCGGCCAGGTCCTTGCCGAGGACGGCGGCGACCTCGTGGGGGGCGAGGTGGTGGCGTACGGCGAGTTCCAGCGCCTCGCGCTGTTCCGGGGTGGTGCCGGCGGCCTCCGGCCAGGCGAGCTGGGTCAGCTCACGCCGCCGACGCTCCCCGGCCTCGTCGGAGGCGGGCGCGCCCGCCGACGGCGGGGTGTTCGGGGCCGGCGGGGCGGTCGTTGCGGGCGGGGCGGTCGCGGGCTTCGCGCCCGGCTCCCGGTGGGCGCCGTGGCGGGCCCCCGCGTGCGCTCCCTGACCTTTCTGCTTGGCCTGGCGTTTCTGCTTGGCCTCGGTGAGTTTGCGCAGGCACGCCCAGCGGGCCAGCGCGTACAGCCAGGCCCGGCGGTCGCCCGCCGCTCCGGGGCCACGCTGGCCGCGCCGCTCGGCGAACGCGAGGACGTCGCCGAGCGCGGCGGTGGCCGCTTCGTGGTCGCACAGGACGGACAGACAGTAGGTGAACAGGCCGTCCAGATAGGGCTCGTAGTGCGCGGGCGGCCGCTGCGCGAGCGTGCGCGCCGCAGCGCCGTCGCGCATCTCCCGGTGCGCCCGGTGCGCGCCGGTCGTGCGGGTCGAGGTTTCCGGGCTGCTGCTCATCACCCGTGCGACCGTAGGCGGCGCGGAACCAGGTCTTCTTGTCCCTTGAGTCCTTTTAATCCGTACGGGTGAAACGATCCCTCATAAGGGGACAGGGAAGGGGGGTCGCATGGCTCGTTCGTGATGGGCCGTGGCCAAAACACAAGGGGTGTCCGGCCTCTCGCGGCGCGCACGGGCCCGCGTGGGGGTGCCGAAGAGGCACCCGGGAGGGCGCCCGGCGGGGCCCGTCGTCCACAGGCGCGTCCGGCTGTCGGTGGCGGCGGCTACGGTTTCTCCCATGGCTGCCCGTACGAAGACCACCAAGGACCGTCCGTCCTACCGCTGCACGGAGTGCGGCTGGCAGACGGCCAAGTGGCTCGGCCGCTGCCCCGAGTGCCAGGCCTGGGGGACGGTCGAGGAATACGGCACGCCCGCGGTCCGTACGACCACTCCGGGGCGCGTCACCACGTCCGCCCTGCCCATCGGCCAGGTCGACGGCCGGACGGCCACCGCCCGCCCCACCGGCGTGCCCGAGCTGGACCGCGTCCTCGGCGGCGGCCTCGTACCGGGCGCGGTCGTCCTGCTGGCCGGCGAGCCGGGCGTCGGCAAGTCGACCCTCCTGCTGGACGTGGCGGCGAAGTCGGCGAGCGACGAACACCGCACGCTGTACGTGACCGGCGAGGAATCGGCCTCCCAGGTCCGCATGCGCGCCGACCGCATCGGCGCCATCGACGACCATCTGTATCTGGCCGCCGAGACCGATCTGGCGGCCGTCCTGGGTCACTTGGACGCGGTGAAGCCGTCGTTGCTGATCATGGACTCCGTGCAGACCGTGGCCTCGCCGGAGATCGACGGAGCGCCCGGCGGCATGGCCCAGGTCCGCGAGGTCGCCGGCGCCCTGATCCGCGCCTCCAAGGAACGCGGCATGTCCACGCTCCTGGTGGGCCATGTCACGAAGGACGGCGCGATCGCCGGCCCCCGCCTCCTCGAACACCTCGTGGACGTCGTGCTGAGCTTCGAGGGAGACCGCCACGCGCGCCTGCGCCTGGTGCGGGGCGTCAAGAACCGCTACGGCGCCACCGACGAGGTCGGCTGCTTCGAACTGCACGACGAGGGCATCACGGGCCTCGCCGACCCGAGCGGACTCTTCCTGACCCGACGTGACGAACCGGTTCCGGGCACCTGCCTGACGGTCACCCTGGAGGGCCGCCGGCCCCTGGTCGCCGAGGTGCAGGCGCTCACCGTCGACTCGCAGATCCCCTCGCCCCGCCGCACGACGTCCGGCCTGGAGACCTCCCGGGTCTCGATGATGCTGGCCGTCCTGGAGCAGCGCGGCAAGATCAGCGCCCTGGGCAAGCGGGACATCTACTCGGCGACGGTCGGCGGGGTGAAGCTCTCGGAGCCCGCCGCCGACCTGGCGATCGCCCTCGCCCTGGCCTCCGCCGCGAGCGACACCCCGCTGCCCAAGAACCTGGTCGCGATCGGCGAAGTCGGCCTCGCGGGCGAGGTCAGACGGGTCACGGGCGTCCAGCGCAGGCTCTCGGAGGCACACCGTCTGGGCTTCACGCACGCGCTCGTGCCGGGGGATCCCGGCAAGATCCCCGCGGGCATGAAGGTCCTGGAAGTCGCGGACATAGGGGACGCCCTGCGGGTCCTGCCGCGCTCCCGTAGGCGAGACGCCCCACGGGAGACGGAGGAGCGCCGGTAGACTTTGCCCTGGTCTCGCCCGTCCGTACGAAACGAGTGCGCGAAACGGGAGCGTCCCAGACCTGTGACCGGAGGAGTGCAGTGGCAGCCAACGACCGGGCGGCAGCTCCCGGAAAGTCCGGTGGGAGTTCCGGTGCCGACGGCCTGATGCGTGCCGCGCTGAGCGCGGTGGCTCCCGGCACGGCCCTGCGCGACGGCCTGGAGCGGATCCTTCGCGGCAACACCGGCGGACTCATCGTGCTGGGCTCCGACAAGACGGTCGAGGCGATGTGCACGGGCGGATTCGTCCTGGACGTGGAGTTCGCGGCCACCCGCCTGCGTGAGCTGTGCAAGCTCGACGGCGGCATCGTGGTCTCCTCCGACCTGTCGAAGATCCTCAGGGCCGGCGTCCAGCTGGTGCCGGACCCCACGATCCCCACCGAGGAGACGGGCACCCGGCACCGCACGGCGGACCGGGTCAGCAAGCAGGTCGGCTTCCCGATCGTCTCGGTCTCCCAGTCCATGCGGCTGATCGCCCTGTACGTCGACGGCCAGCGCCGGGTCCTGGAGGACTCTGCGGCGATCCTGTCCCGCGCGAACCAGGCCCTGGCGACCCTGGAGCGTTACAAGCTCCGCCTGGACGAGGTCGCGGGAACGTTGTCAGCGCTGGAGATCGAGGACCTGGTGACGGTCCGGGACGTCTCCGCGGTGGCCCAGCGTCTGGAGATGGTGCGCCGCATCGCCACCGAGATCGCCGAGTACGTGGTCGAACTGGGCACGGACGGCCGTCTGCTCGCCCTCCAGCTCGACGAGCTGATCGCCGGTGTGGAGCCGGAGCGCGAGCTGGTGGTCCGGGACTACGTGCCCGAGCCCACCGCCAAGCGGTCCCGCACGGTCGACGAGGCGCTGTACGAGCTGGACGCCCTGAGCCACGCCGAGCTCCTCGAAATGTCCACGGTGGCCCGGGCGTTGGGCTACACCGGCTCCCCCGAGGCGCTCGACTCGGCTGTCTCGCCCCGCGGCTTCCGCCTGCTGGCGAAGGTGCCGCGGCTGCCCGGCGCCATCATCGACCGGCTGGTCGAGCACTTCGGCGGCCTCCAGAAGCTCCTGGCCGCGAGCGTCGACGACCTCCAGACGGTGGACGGCGTGGGCGAGGCCCGGGCCCGGAGCGTCCGCGAGGGTCTGTCGCGGCTGGCGGAGTCGTCGATCCTGGAGCGGTACGTCTAGCCGACCAAGAGGTCCGGGGCCGGACCGGCGCCGACCGGGTTCGGACCGGACCCACTTCGGACCGGGCCGGGTTCGGACCGGGCCGGGTTCGGACCGGGCCGGTTCGGACCGGGCCGGGTTCGGACCGGGCCGGGTTCGGACCGGGCGTCCGGCCTAGTCGTCCTTCAGCACGAACGACGTCTGTGCCTTGGCAAACCCGGGAGCCTTCGCCTCCACCAGATACGTACCCGCTCCGGCCGTGCCCGCCGGAGGCGTCGCGCACTCGGGGGCGCTCGGCTTGCGGTTCCACTTCAGGGTGTACGTGAAGCTGTCCCCGGCCGGCACCCGGTACAGCAGGCTCCCGGCCGTCTTGGGGCAGTCGGCGGACGACCAGTACGCGTCGGCGCCGCCCGCCTGAGTGATCGTCAGCACCGCTGTCCTGGGGCCGAGATCGACCTTGCAGTCGCTCCCGGACGCGTTCTTCGCGGTCAGCCGGAACGTGGGCGTCTGGTCGGGCGAGTAGGCGTTCTGGACACTCAGCAGGGTCAACGTGACCGATCCGGGCGTGCAGTCGGGCAGGGTCGTGCCGGCCGGCAGGGTCGTCCCCGTACCACCGCCGTCCTCGCCGCCGCTCCCGCTGCCGTTGGCGCCGTCGTCGAGGCCCCCGGCACCCGAGCCGCCGTCCGAACCACCGGAGCCGGCGCCGCCGTCCGAGCCGGAGCCCGACCCGGAGCCGGACCCGCTGGACGTGCCGTCGCCCGACTCGTCGCGGCCGCCGGGGTTCTGGCTGATCGCGGGCCCCGATCCGGACGGCCCCGGCGTGATGGAGGAGGCCGGATTCTTGCCCCCGCCGCCGTCGGCGCCGTTCTTCTTGCCGCCCCCGCCCGAGGTCACCACCCACAAGGTCAGCAGCGCCAACAGGGCGAACACGGACAGCAGTACGACCCTCCGTCGCCAGTAGATGGAGGAGGGAAGCGGCCCGACCGGATTGCGCAGAGATCCCACGGCGCAAACTGTACGAGAGATCGACCGCTCAGCCGGCCCCACCCGCCGCCAGGAACACAACTTTTCCGGATCATCATCCCGGAAGCCGGTTCCCCCGCACCCGACTTCGGTCCGCGCGGCCACCTCTCCTTGACGATCGCACCCGTTGCACCTCTGGCCACGGCCTCGATCACGCGCGGGGCGCGCGCCCGTGCCGCGCCCCCGGGGCCCCTCCCGGCCGAGTGGCGGTACGCGCGCGTGCCCCGGTCGGCATGGCAGGATCGAAGGGTCATGACTGCGCCCACGAAGCCCCCGCACCGCTCCCCCGCCCGCTCCGACGCCGACGCCCCCGCGGCGGACCTGCACGCGCCGGTGATCGACTGGTTCGACGAGAACGCCCGCGACCTGCCCTGGCGGCGCCCCGAGGCAGGCGCATGGGGCGTGATGGTCAGCGAGTTCATGCTCCAGCAGACACCGGTCAATCGCGTGCTGCCGGTCTACGAGCAGTGGCTCGCCCGCTGGCCGCGCCCCGCCGACCTGGCCGCGGAGGCCCCGGGCGAGGCCGTACGCGCGTGGGGACGGCTCGGCTACCCGCGCCGCGCCCTGCGGCTGCACGGCGCGGCGGTGGCGATAACGGAACGGCACGGCGGCGACGTGCCGTCGGACCACGCGCAGCTCCTGGCGCTGCCCGGCATCGGCGAGTACACGGCCGCGGCCGTCGCCTCCTTCGCCTACGGACAGCGGCACGCCGTCCTGGACACCAACGTCCGCCGTGTCTTCGCGCGCGCGGTCACGGGTGTGCGGTATCCGCCGAACGCCACCACGTCCGCCGAGCGCAATCTGGCCCGCGCCCTGCTGCCCGACGACGAGCCGACCGCGGCACGCTGGGCCGCCGCGTCCATGGAACTCGGCGCCCTCGTCTGCACGGCGAAGAACGAGACGTGCGTGCGCTGCCCGATCGCGGCGCAGTGCGCCTGGCGGCTCGCGGGCAAGCCGGAGCACGACGGCCCGCCGCGCCGGGGTCAGACGTACGCGGGCACCGACCGGCAGGTCAGGGGCAAGCTGCTCGCCGTTCTGCGGGAGGCGCACACCCCTGTGCCGCAGGCCGCCCTCGACCGGGTCTGGCACGAGCCGGTGCAGCGCGCGCGTGCGCTGGACGGCCTCGTCGCGGACGGACTCGTGGAGCCGCTCCCGGGTGGGCTGTACCGCCTGCCGCTGACCTGACGCATGGTCATTTCACAGGCGCGCGGCTTCATCACAGCCGCCGTCGGGCTTTCGTCACGCCCGACGGCCGTGCAAATCACCCCATAGCCGGGCCAGTCGGCCTGAGTCTTTACCCCAAACTCATTTCCGTTACACAACCGACGGACAGCTGAGCGCTGGCCGCAGGCTGCCTCGGACAACGCCGTGACAACACCTCCGTAGCTTCAGTGGCGTACCCGGCAGGACCACCGGGGCCACAGACCACAGGCAGTGAACCGGCGGCGGCAGTCCGGCGGTACGGGGAATCGGAGGCGGTTGACCATGGCACAGGGCGAGGTGCTCGAGTTCGAGGAATACGTCCGCACGCGGCAGGACGCGCTGCTGCGCAGCGCCCGGCGCCTGGTTCCGGACCCGGTCGACGCACAGGACCTCCTGCAGACCGCGCTGGCCCGGACGTACGGCCGCTGGGACGGCATCGCGGACAAGCGGCTCGCGGACGCCTACCTGCGCCGGGTCATGATCAACACACGCACCGAGTGGTGGCGGGCCCGCAAGCTCGAGGAGGTGCCGACCGAGCAGCTCCCGGACGCCCGGGTGGACGACTCCACCGAGCAGCACGCCGACCGCGCGCTGCTGATGGACGCGATGAAGGTGCTCGCTCCGAAGCAGCGCAGTGTGGTGGTGCTGCGACACTGGGAACAGATGTCCACGGAGGAGACGGCCGCCGCACTCGGCATGTCGGCCGGAACGGTCAAGAGCACGCTGCACCGGGCGCTCGCCCGGCTCCGCGAGGAGCTGGAAGCCCGCGATCTGGACGCACGCGCGCTGGAGCGTGAGGAGCGGGAGCGTTGCGCGGCGGCCTGACCGAGGCCGGGCCCACACCGGCCCGAAGCACCATCCAGGCGGCGATCACGGCGATGTCCGTGCTCGCCGCCCTCGCCCTTTTCGTCTCCGCCTGCGCCACCGGCGGCACGGGCGCCCGTGACGAGGGCCCGGCGCACGCCGACGCGGTCGTGGGCGCCACCGCCTCCCCGTCCTCCGCCTCGACCGACCCGCCCGACCGGACGGAGGCGGTCCGGCTGATCAAGAACGACCCCCAGGTCTCGGCCGAGGTCAAGCGCGAGTTGCAGCCCTGCGTCGGCGACGAGTACCCGGTCGACGTGTCGTACGGCGACCTCACCGGCGGCTCCGGCGAGGACATCATCGTCAACGTGCTCACCTGCGGGGACGTCGTCGGCGTGGGCTCGTACGTGTACCGGAGGGACGAGGGCGGCTACCGGAACGTGTTCCAGGCCGAGGAGCCGCCCGTCTACGCGGAGATGGACCGGGGCGACCTGGTGGTGACCAAGCAGGTGTACGAGAAGGGCGACGCGGTCTCCGACCCGTCCGGCGAGAACGTGATCACGTACCGCTGGACCTCGGGCCGCTTCGTGAAGGAGTACAGCTGGCACAACGACTACAGCAGCGTCGTCGGCGACGCCCCGACGGTGGCGCCGGAGGCCGACTGAACCTGCTCCCTGAACCCGCTCCCGCGAGGCCGGCCGAAAAATCCTCCGGCAGCGTGAACCGATCGGGCCGCCCGTTCCGATCAATGGATGGACAGGCAGGACAGGCAAGGACCGGCGGGGGTGGACAGGGACGTGCGCGCACGGGCAGGACGGCGGGGGACGCGCGGTGACCGGGGCGCGCGATGGCCCGGCCGCACGAAGAACGAAACGAAGAGCGACACGGAGAAACGGACGGGGAGAACGGACGGGATCGCGGACAGGGATCGCGCGTGCAGTGAACGCTCGCCGCGCTCCGCGCGTCCAAGCAAGGGGCACTCCCCACAGTTCACCGACAGGTGACCCACGGAATGCAGGCGGAGCCCGTCAGACTGACGACCCGCAGGCACAAGAGACCGCATACGAGAACTGAGAGCACCGGGATGGCAGACCAGACCCACGTCCTCTTCGTCGAGGACGACGACGTCATCCGCGAGGCCACCCAGCTCGCCCTCGAACGGGACGGCTTCGTGGTCACCGCGATGCCCGACGGCCTGTCGGGCCTGGAGGCGTTCCGTGCCGACCGCCCCGACATCGCCCTGCTGGACGTCATGGTGCCCGGACTGGACGGCGTGAGCCTGTGCCGGCGCATCCGGGACGAGTCCACCGTGCCGGTGATCATGCTGTCGGCGCGGGCCGACTCCATCGACGTCGTCCTCGGCCTGGAGGCCGGCGCCGACGACTACGTGACCAAGCCCTTCGACGGTGCCGTGCTGGTCGCCCGGATCCGTGCCGTGCTGCGCCGCTTCGGTCACGCGGGCGGCAGCGACCGCGCCGAGCCCGCCGCCACGGCGGCCGGTGGTGTGCTGTCGTTCGGTGACCTGGAGATCGACACGGAGGGGATGGAGGTGCGCCGGGCCGGACAGCCGGTGGCGCTGACCCCCACCGAGATGCGCCTGCTGCTGGAGTTCTCCTCCGCTCCGGGCACGGTCCTCTCGCGCGACAAGCTGCTGGAGCGGGTGTGGGACTACGGCTGGGGCGGCGACACCCGGGTGGTCGACGTCCATGTGCAACGGCTGCGCACGAAGATCGGCCAGGACCGTATCGAGACGGTCCGCGGTTTCGGCTACAAGTTGAAGGCCTGAGCGGGGCAGGGGCGGGGGCAGGAGGATGCGGGGGATGATCCGGCAGCTGGTTCCGGCTCGCACGGCACGCGTGGGCATCCGCACGGGGCTGCGGTGGAAGCTGAGCGCGGCGATCGCGCTGGTCGGCGCGCTGGTGGCGATCGCGCTCAGCCTGGTCGTGCACAACGCCGCGCGCGTGTCCATGCTCGACAACGCGCGTGACCTCGCCGACGAGCGCGTCCAGATCGCCCAGCGCAACTACGAGCAGTCGGGGCGGCTGAAGCCCTACTTCCCCAACATCAAGATCGACGACTCCAGCCTGCCACCGGCGTTGCGGGAGAAGGTCCGGCAGGGCCGCCGGGCCACCTTCGTCTCCGACCGCAGAGGCGACGTGCCGGACATCTGGGCGGCCGTGCCGGTCAAGGACGGGCATGTGCTGTCCCTGCACACCGGCTTCACCGACCGCAGCACGGACATCCTCAACGATCTCGACCAGGCCCTGGTGATCGGCTCCATCGCGGTCGTGCTCGGCGGCAGCGCGCTCGGCGTGCTCATCGGCGGGCAGCTCTCGCGCCGGTTGCGCAAGGCGGCGGCCGCGGCCAACCAGGTCGCGAGCGGCGAGTCGGAGGTGCGGGTGCGGGACGCCATCGGCGGGGTCGTGCGGGACGAGACCGACGATCTGGCCAGCGCGGTGGACGCCATGGCGGACACGCTCCAGGAGCGGCTGGAGGCCGAGCGCCGGGTCACCGCCGACATCGCGCACGAGCTGCGCACGCCGGTGACGGGACTGCTGACGGCCGCCGAGCTGCTGCCGCCCGGCCGGCCGACCGAGCTGGTCCTGGACCGGGCGAAGGCCATGCGCACCCTGGTCGAGGACGTGCTGGAGGTGGCCCGTCTCGACGGCGCCTCGGAGCGCGCCGAACTGCAGGACATCGTGCTGGGCGAGTTCGTGGCCCGGCGGGTCGCGGCCAAGGACCCGGACGTCGAGGTGCGGGTCGTGCACGAGTCGATGGTCACGACGGACCCCCGGCGCCTGGAGCGCGTGCTGTTCAACCTGCTGGCCAACGCGGCCCGGCACGGCAAGCCGCCGATCCAGGTCACCGTCGAGGGCCGGGTCATCCGGGTGCGCGACCACGGCCCCGGCTTCCCCGAGGACCTGCTCGCCGAGGGCCCCAGCCGCTTCCGCACCGGCAGCGCCGACCGGGCCGGGCACGGACACGGCCTCGGACTCACCATCGCGGCGGGCCAGGCCCGGGTGCTCGGCGCCCGCCTGACCTTCCGCAACGTACGGCCCGCGGGGGCTCCCGAGCACATACCAGCGGAGGGCGCCGTCGCCGTCCTGTGGCTGCCCGAGCACGCGCCGACGAACACGGGGAGCTATCCGGTGATGCCGTGACGGCGGACACCGGGCGACCGGCTACCGGCGACGCGAAGTGCGGGGCGGCGGCCGAACGCGTGGTCCGCGCCACGGAGGAGCGTCTCGGCGCCTTCGGTACGGCACGGCGGTGGGTGAGGTATCGGCGGTCGGCCTCCCGTCGTCAGACTTCCTGCAGGCCAAGACGCCGTCGTAGGACTTCTCGCAGGGCCGGACGAGGGGGATGGCGCGCGCAGACCACAGGCCCCCCGGGGCGGACACCGCCGGGGGGCCTGTGGTTACGGCACTGCGCTCAGGACACTGTGCTCACGACATCCGTGCTGACGACAGCGCGGTCAGACGGCCTCGACCAGGGGCGGCTGCGTGGCCGCGCCGTCGGCCGGCTCGCCGTCCTTCTGCGGGCCCGCTCCCTTGAGCGGGACCTCCTTGACGAACACCGCCGCCACCAGCGCGATCACCGCGACGACGGCCCCCAGCAGGAACGCCGAGTGCGTGCCGGACGACACCGCGTACTGGTAGGCCTCCCGGGCCTCGGCGGGCAGCTTGGCCAGGCTGGCCGCGTCCAGTTGCGCGGAGTGCTCGGTGATCTTCGAACCCAGCGCGCCGGCCCGCTCGGACATGACGTCCTGGACCCGGTTGTTGAACAGCGCGCCCATGATCGCGACACCGAAGGAGGAGCCGAGCGTACGGAAGAGGGTCGTGGACGACGAGGCGACGCCCATGTCCTTCATCTCGACGCTGTTCTGCGCGACCAGCATCGTGATCTGCATGAGGCAGCCCATGCCGAGACCGACGACCGCCATGAACACACCGGAGGTGAGGCGGCTGGTCCCGGTGTCCATGGTGGACAGCAGGTACAGGCCGATGACCATCGCGACGCTGCCGACCAGCGGGAAGATCTTGTACTTGCCGCTGTTGGTGGTGACCCGGCCCGCCACCATCGAGGTGACCAGCATGGCGCCGAGCATCGGCAGGAGCAGCAGACCGGAGTTGGTCGCGGAGGCCCCCTGGACCGACTGCTGGTAGAGCGGCAGGAAGAGGGTGGCGCCGAACATCACGAAGCCGGTGATGAAGCCGATGATCGACATCAGGGTGAAGTTGAGGCTGCGGAAGATGTGCAGCGGCACGATCGGCTCGGCGGCCCTGGTCTGCCAGAACACGAACCCGATGAGCGAGGCGACGCCGATCCCGATGAGCTCCATGATCCGCGCGGACGACCAGGCGTACTCCGAGCCGCCCCAGGTGGTGACGAGGACGATGGAGGTGATGCCGACGGTCAGGAGGATGGCGCCCAGATAGTCGATCCGCGACTGCGAACGCTTCCTCGGCAGGTGCAGAACGGCGCTGATCAGGGCCAGCGACACCACGCCGAGCGGCAGGTTGATGTAGAAGGACCAGCGCCAGCCCCAGTTGTCGGTGATGGTGCCGCCGACCAGCGGGCCGCCGATCATCGCGAGCGCCATGACGCCGGCCATCATGCCCTGGTACTTGCCGCGCTCCCGCGGCGGGATGAGGTCGCCGATGATCGCCATGACGCCGACCATCAGACCACCGGCGCCGAGGCCCTGGATCGCGCGGAAGCCGATCAGTTCGCCCATGTTCTGGGCCATGCCGCTCAGCGCGGAGCCGATCAGGAAGATCACGATCGACGTCATGAAGGCGCCCTTGCGCCCGTACATGTCGCCGATCTTGCCCCAGATCGGAGTGGAGGCCGCGGTCGCGAGGGTGTACGCGGTCACGACCCACGAGAGGTGTTCGAGCCCGCCGAGTTCGCCGACGATCGTCGGCATCGCGGTGCCCACGATCATGTTGTCGAGCATCGCGAGCATCATTGTGATCATCAGCGCGAGCAGGACGACCCGCACGCTCCTGGGTGGTTTCTCCGCCTCGGTCTCGACCGTCTTCGTGTCCGCCATGATTGCCACTCCCCTGGGCTTCCCCCCGGTCGGCTACTTACTTGCCGCCCGGCTAGTTGACTACACTGGGAAGGTAGACCTGCAACTAGCCGGGCGTCAAGTAAGTTTCTGTCTCCGACTAGCCGGACGGCAAGTAAGTTTCCGCGGAGACGCGAGGACCACGAGAATGGACGTCACCATGGACGGCACGAAGCAGCAGCGGCGCGGGAACACCCGCCAGCGCATCCAGGACGTCGCACTCGAACTCTTCGCCGAGCAGGGCTACGAGAAGACCTCCCTCCGCGAGATCGCGGAGCGCCTGGACGTCACGAAGGCGGCCCTGTACTACCACTTCAAGACCAAGGAAGAGATCATCGTCGGCATCTTCACGGATCTGACGAAGCCGATCGAGGACCTGATCGAGTGGGGCAGGAGCCAGCCGCACACGCTGGAGACCAAGCAGGAACTCGTGCGGCGCTACAGCCAGGCCCTCTCCGAGGCGACCCCGCTGTTCCGCTTCATGCAGGAGAACCAGGCGACCGTGCGGGAGCTCCAGATCGGCGACTCGTTCAAGGACCGCATGCGGGGGCTGCGCGACATCATCATCGACCCGGACGCCCCCCTCGCCGACCAGGTCCGCTGCGTGAGCGCGATCTTCACGCTGCACGCCGGCATGTTCTTCCTGCAGGACCTCGAAGGCGACCCCGAGGACAAGCGCGCAGCCGTCCTCGAGGTCGCCATCGATCTGGTGACGCAGGCGCACCAGGGCGCCTGATCACCGAGGGGTCAGACCTTCACGCCCTTGCCGCGCAGGAAGGTGACCGGGTTGATCGCCGAACCGTAGTTGGCGGTCTTACGGATCTCGAAGTGCAGGTGCGGGCCGCTGGAGTTGCCGGTGTTGCCGGACAGGGCGATCTTCTGGCCCGTCTTGACTATCTGGCCGACCTTCACGTGGATGCGCGAGAGGTGGGCGTACTGCGAGTAGACGCCGTTGGCGTGCTTGATCACGATGGCGTTGCCATAGGCGGGGCCGTCACCGGCGCCGTTGCCACCGGCCTTGACCACGGTGCCGCCGTGCGCGGCCACGACCTTGGTGCCGCTCGGCACGGCGAAGTCCTGACCGCTGTGGGTGGACTGCCACATCGCGCCGGCCTGGGCGTAGCCGGCGGACAGCGTGTACTTCTTCACCGGGTCGACCCAGGAAGCGGACGAGGCGGCCGTCTTGGCGGCGGCGGGCGCGGCGGCGGGCGCCGCGGCAGACGCCACACCGCTCCCCAGCACGACCGAGGCGCCCAGGGCGGCGGCGCCGACGGCCACGCGAGTGCGGAGCTGGGACGTACGGGAAGAACGGAACGTGACGCGCTGGAACATCGAAGACCTCAGGGGAACGGGGACAGAGGAAACCACCCGGCGTGACCTCCGCCGTGGTGGCCATCCCTTGGTAACCCCGAGGCCCACAGACGCCCAAACGTGTGATGTACGACGGAACCTAGTACTTCACCGCAAAACTTCCCACTTCTTGACAGAGGCTCCTTTCCGGACACAAGCGACACATGCCCATGCCGGAGGCTTGAGGCGAGATCGGGGCGCTGGAGTCATTCGTCCGTTTTAGTCCGATTTACGTTACGACTACCCGGCCTAGTAGGGCTGTGATCGCCTGTGCGCCATGTCACCGGCCGCTCCCTGCAAGGGACTTCGGAATGTGACGGCGACTACTCGGCGACTACTCCCTTGCCCCGCAAGGCACTTGTGACCCCGCTCACGTCGCGTGCACGGGTCTGTGACGGGGCTCTCAGCGCCCTCTACCGTCCAGTAACCCGCTGGTTCCCCTCAGGCCACCCCCAGCGATCAGCATGCTCACGACACCGGCAGCGCAAGGACGCGAGAGGACCCCCACATGACCAGAGGCAGCTGGACGCGCCGCATCACCATGACCGCCGTCGCCACCGCAGCCGTCACGGCGATGGCCGTACCGGTCGGCGCGCAGGCCGCGACGGCCACCGGCACGTCCACCTCCACCGTCGTCGCCGCGGCCGCCGCCGCCGAGGACGTCGACTACGCCACCTGGCAGCAGGACTGCCAGGCCGTGATGAACCAGGCCCTGCCGGCGCTGAAGCAGCGCATCGCCGCCACCGAGCCGGGTGAGAAGCAGGCGATCGTCTTCGACATCGACAACACCACCCTGGAGACCGACTTCGGCTTCAGCTACCCCCAGCCGGCCAACAAGCCGGTCCTCGACGTGGCCAAGTACGCCCAGGAGCACGGCGTCTCCCTGTTCTTCGTCACCGCACGCCCGGGCATCATCTCCGGGGTGACCGACTACAACCTCAGGTACGCCGGCTACAAGGTCTCCGGTCTCTACGTCCGCGGCTTCCTCGACCTCTTCAAGGACGTCGCCGCCTACAAGACCGCCCAGCGCGTCGCCATCGAGGCCAAGGGCTACACGATCATCGCGAACATCGGCAACAGCGCCACCGACCTCTCGGGCGGCCACGCCGAGACGACGTACAAGCTGCCGGACTACAACGGCCAGCTGTCCTGACCCACCCGCGAACAGGCCTGACGCGTCCCTGAACAGGCCTGACCCACCTCTGAACAGGCCTGACGCGTCCCTGAACCCGGCCCGGCGCCGCCTGCAACGACCACTCGGGGCCCGGCGCGGACAAGACACGGTCGAGGTGCGGGCCGTCCGGCTCGCCCCCCGCCCCCCGCGAACCGGCACTACGCGCCTCGACCGCCCTGCCGTGCGAGCTCCTGAGCCCGGCCGACCGGCAGCAGAGCGCCGCCTGCCCGGCCTCTCCTGGGCGTCCAGGACGCCCAGGACGCAACTGCGCTCGACGCGCTCGACGCGCTCGACGCGCCCGAGACGCATCAGGGAGGCCACGCGGGGGCGCGGGAGCCCCGGCGTGGGACGCGCCGCAGACGCGCCGGGCCGGTGCGGATCGGCCCAAGAGGCGGCGGCGGTACAGACGCCGAAGGGCGGCCCCGGGACCATGGTCCCGGGGCCGCCCTTCGGTCGTGCCGAGGCCTACGCCTCCTTGCTCAGGTTCGGTCCGGCGCCGCCGGCCGCCTGCTCGATCGGCGGGACGTCGGGCAGAGCCGACTTCTCCTCGCCGCGGAAGGTGAAGGTCTTGGTGTCACCCTCGCCCTCGGTGTCCACGACCACGATGTGACCGGGGCGCAGCTCGCCGAAGAGGATCTTCTCCGAGAGCGTGTCCTCGATCTCGCGCTGGATGGTGCGACGCAGCGGACGCGCACCCAGCACCGGGTCGTAACCCTTCTTGGACAGCAGCTCCTTGGCGGACTGGGAGAGCTCGATGCCCATGTCCCGGTCCTTGAGGCGCTCGTCGACCTTGCCGATCATCAGGTCGACGATCCGCAGGATGTCCTCCTGCGTCAGCTGCGGGAAGACGACGACGTCGTCGACGCGGTTGAGGAACTCGGGGCGGAAGTGCTGCTTGAGCTCGTCCGAGACCTTGTTCTTCATGCGCTCGTAGTTGGACTTCTTGTCGCCCGAGGCCGCGAAGCCCAGGTTGAAGCCCTTGGAGATGTCCCGGGTGCCGAGGTTGGTCGTCATGATGATGACCGTGTTCTTGAAGTCCACGACCCGGCCCTGGGAGTCGGTCAGACGACCGTCCTCCAGGATCTGCAGCAGCGAGTTGAAGATGTCCGGGTGGGCCTTCTCGACCTCGTCGAAGAGGACGACGGAGAACGGCTTGCGGCGGACCTTCTCGGTCAGCTGGCCGCCCTCTTCGTAGCCCACGTATCCGGGGGGCGAACCGAAGAGCCGCGACACCGTGTGCTTCTCGCTGAACTCCGACATGTCGAGGGAGATCAGCGCGTCCTCGTCACCGAAGAGGAACTCGGCGAGCGCCTTGGACAGCTCTGTCTTACCGACACCGGACGGACCGGCGAAGATGAACGAACCACCGGGTCGCTTCGGGTCCTTGAGGCCCGCACGCGTACGACGGATCGCCTTCGACAGCGCCTTGACGGCGTCGACCTGGCCGATGACCCGCTTGTGGAGCTCGTCCTCCATGCGCAGCAGGCGGCTCGACTCCTCCTCGGTCAGCTTGAAGACCGGGATGCCGGTGGCGGTCGCGAGGACCTCGGCGATCAGCTCGCCGTCGACCTCGGCGACGACGTCCATGTCGCCGGCCTTCCACTCCTTCTCCCGCTTGGCCTTGGCGGCCAGGAGCTGCTTCTCCTTGTCGCGGAGGGAGGCGGCCTTCTCGAAGTCCTGCGAGTCGATCGCGGACTCCTTGTCGCGGCGGACGCCGGCGATCTTCTCGTCGAACTCGCGCAGGTCCGGCGGCGCGGTCATCCGGCGGATGCGCATCCGGGAACCGGCCTCGTCGATCAGGTCGATCGCCTTGTCCGGCAGGAAGCGGTCCGAGATGTACCGGTCGGCCAGGGTGGCGGCCTGGACCAGCGCCTCGTCGGTGATCGAGACACGGTGGTGCGCCTCGTACCGGTCACGCAGACCCTTGAGGATCTCGATCGTGTGCGGCAGGGACGGCTCCGCGACCTGGATGGGCTGGAAGCGGCGCTCGAGGGCCGCGTCCTTCTCCAGGTGCTTGCGGTACTCGTCCAGCGTGGTCGCACCGATGGTCTGGAGCTCACCGCGGGCCAGCATCGGCTTCAGGATCGAAGCGGCGTCGATGGCGCCCTCGGCGGCACCCGCACCGACCAGCGTGTGCAGCTCGTCGATGAACAGGATGATGTCGCCGCGGGTGCGGATCTCCTTGAGGACCTTCTTCAGGCGCTCCTCGAAGTCACCGCGGTAGCGGGAACCGGCGACCAGGGCGCCGAGGTCCAGGGTGTAGAGGTGCTTGTCCTTGAGGGTCTCGGGCACCTCGCCCTTGACGATGGCCTGGGCGAGGCCTTCGACGACGGCGGTCTTGCCGACGCCGGGCTCACCGATCAGGACCGGGTTGTTCTTGGTGCGGCGGGACAGCACCTGCATGACCCGCTCGATCTCCTTCTCGCGCCCGATGACCGGGTCGAGCTTGGACTCACGGGCGGCCTGGGTGAGGTTCCGGCCGAACTGGTCGAGGACCAGGGACGTCGAGGGCGTGCCCTCGGCAGGCCCGCCGGCGGTGGCGGTCTCCTTGCCCTGGTAACCGGAGAGCAGCTGGATGACCTGCTGCCGCACCCGGTTGAGATCTGCGCCCAGCTTGACGAGGACCTGGGCGGCGACGCCCTCGCCCTCGCGGATCAGGCCGAGCAGGATGTGCTCCGTGCCGATGTAGTTGTGTCCCAGCTGAAGGGCCTCGCGGAGCGACAGCTCCAGGACCTTCTTGGCACGGGGGGTGAAGGGGATGTGCCCGGACGGGGCCTGCTGGCCCTGGCCGATGATCTCCTCCACCTGCTGGCGGACCGCCTCGAGCGAAATCCCGAGGCTCTCAAGGGCCTTGGCGGCGACACCCTCACCCTCGTGGATCAGGCCCAGGAGGATGTGCTCGGTGCCGATGTAGTTGTGGTTGAGCATCCGGGCTTCTTCCTGAGCCAGGACGACAACCCGCCGCGCGCGGTCGGTGAACCTCTCGAACATCGTTAATCGCTCCTCAGAGCGGTCAGGCAGTGGGGGGAACTTCCCCTCCCTGTCCTTCCGCAGCTTAGTCCCGCAAGCGGGGACCGCTCATTCCAACTGCCGACACCGTCGATGGCCTCCTGACCCCGAACGCCGACATCTGCTCCAACCCGATGGTGCGAGACGATGTTCCCGCAGGCCAGGCAGTTACCCCAGTCGCCAGTACGCCGATGGCGAACGTGAGACGCCCTTTCCTGCGTGTCGCCCCCTCCCACTAGGGATGTCTTACCCGCTGCAACCGACAGTCCATGCCGCGCGCACCGGTCCCCTCCGCTATGGGCGAACAACGTTGCCCCGCCCGACGCCCCCGCGCGCCCTGTTCGTCGACACGGCACGCATCCGTACAAACACCCAGCGTAACCTGCGGGCCTTTTCGACGGTTTCACTTGGCATGGTTGGCTCCGTCCCGTCGGCTGTGCGCTCGGCCGCCGCCGCGATCTCCACGGTTCCCCTCCCCCGTCGGCCGCTCGAGCCGGACGCTCCGGCCGACCTGATCCGCGGCTGGTACGAGAACGAACTGGGGTGGCCGACGGTGCCCGGGGAGCCGGTACGACTTTTGGTGGGCGAGCGCTTCGACGTGCTGGACGTCCCGGCCGAGGCGGGCCTCGCGGCGCTGCGGCGACTCACGCCGGGTTTGCCGGTGGCCGTGCGGGGCGACCGGATGCGGCTGCTGGTGGCGGCGGGCGGCGCGGAGGAGGTGCCGGGGATCCTTCAGTGGCTGGAGTGGGGCGCGCTGCCACTGGATCTGACGGCGATCGGCTCGGGTGAGCTCATCGAGGCGCCCGTGCCGGCTCCCGGCGGGCGCCGGGGCCCCGATACGGACCCGGACAGCTTCGGGCCGGTGCAGGGGGCCGCCGTGTGGCTGCGGCCCCCCGTGGCAGGGCGCGAGGCCGAGGCCTCGCTGCCGACGATGTCGGCGCTGGGGGGCGTTGGGGGCGCCCCCGATCTCGTACGGCTGGTGAACACACTGGCGACGCACTGTCACCGTGTCCGACTGCGGCGCGCGAGCGCTCAGCCGTTGGCCTTCTCGTAAGCCTCGCGAATGGACGCCGGAACACGGCCGCGGTCATTGACCTCGTGACCGTTCTCCTTGGCCCACGCGCGGATCTGGGCGGTGTCCTGGCTGCCGCCGGTAGCGGCGCGCGCCTTTCCGCGTCCGCCCGAAGCGCGGCCACCGGTACGACGGCCACCCTTCACGTAGGGCTCGAGAAGTCCACGGAGCTTGTCCGCATTGGTCGTCGTGAGATCGATCTCGTACGTCTTGCCGTCCAGCGCGAACGTGACGGTCTCGTCCGCCTCGCCGCCGTCGAGGTCGTCGACAAGAAGGACCTGAACCTTCTGTGCCACCGGATTTCCTTTCATCGAAAACGTGAGGGCCGGGGGTCCGCGGCGTCCGCCGTTTAGCCGCGCCCTGTTATATGCAGTACAGCAGTACGTCGGAAAGCAAACCGCTTTTGCTGGGAAAACACAAACCCCCGGTGGGGGCCCACAGCCCGCGCTCAGCCCGGAAACATGCGCGTTTCGGACATAGGGAACCCGGGCAAGGCGGGTGGGTGTGAATGGACGTCGACGATCACAGATGCAGAAGCATCCGGCTGTTGCCCAAGGTGTTCGGTTTCACTCGTTCGAGTCCGAGGAACTCGGCGACGCCCTCGTCATAGGAACGCAGCAGCTCCGCGTACACATCGGTGTCGACCGGCGTCTCACCGATCTCCACGAAGCCGTGCTTGCTGAAGAAGTCGACTTCGAAGGTCAGGCAGAAAACGCGCCGAACCCCGAGCCAGCGCGCGGTGTGGAGCAACTTCTCCAACAACTGGTGACCGATGCCCGCGCCCTTCAGCCCGGGCTTCACCGCGAGAGTGCGGACTTCCGCCAGGTCTTCCCACATCACGTGCAGGGCGCCGCAGCCGACCACCTCGGCGTTGTCGTCGCGTTCGGCGACCCAGAACTCCTGGATGTCCTCGTAAAGCGTCACCGTCGCTTTGTCGAGCAGGATGCCGCCGCGGACGTGGGCGTCAAGGAGACGGCGCACGGCGGAGACATCGCCGGTCCGGGCCCGGCGGACGGTGATGGCTTTAGCGGTGACTTCGGGGTTCTCGGCCGAGGGACTCTCTGCTGACATGTGCGGACGCTATCGCCCGTCGGCCTCCGTCGCCGAGCCGGGGTTCTCGCCGGCACTCCCCGTACTCTCCGGACTCCCGGGAGTTGCGGGTTCGGCAGTTTCCGGACCCTGGACCATGCGTACGGCGTCGCGCAGCGCGTGCCGCTGTTCCTCGCTCATCATCCCGAAGAAGGCGACGAGAGCGGCGGCGGGGTTGTCGCTCTGCGCCCAGGCCTCGTTCATCAGGGCAGCGGCGTAGGCGGCCCGGGTCGAGACCGCCTCATATCGATAGGCCCGGCCTTCGGCTTCACGGCGTACCCAGCCCTTCTGATGGAGATTGTCCAAAACGGTCATCACGGTGGTGTACGCGATGGACCGTTCCTGCTGAAGGTCTTCCAGGACTTCTCGAACGGTCACCGGGCGGTTCCACTTCCACACCCGCGTCATCACCGCGTCTTCGAGTTCTCCCAATGGGCGAGGCACAGCTCAAAACAATAGTGGGAGATCTCGCCAATCGCGTGCCGGACGTGCGCTTTCATCGGCAAACGGGAACAAAAAGGGCGTGCGGCTCCGAAGAGAGCCGCACGCCCGGGGCGGTGCGGAAGCGTCGCGGGCCGGTCAGGCCTCGGGGTTCACGGAGGCCTGACGGGCGCCGTCCGCGCGCGCGAGGACGGCGTCGACGGCCGCGTCCTCCTTGGCCTTGTTGGCACCGCCCTGGGTCTTCACGATCACCCTGATCACACCGATGAAGAACACGGCCATGACGACGGGGGGCACGAGCGCGGAGACGTAGTCCATGGATCCAGGGTAGCCAGAGCGGAACGCGACAGCGGTGCGGGGTCGCGCGTGTCAGCCGGCCGCCAGCCGCCGCTGCTCCGGATCCGCGGGCGGCGGGGTCGGTCTGCGGCGCGGGAAGACCTCGCCCGGCGTGGGAACGGGCCGCCGGGCGGGCTCGGGGGCGGGCTCGACCGGCACCGGGCCGGGAGCGGGCGTGGCGGGCTTCCCGGCGGGTTTCCTGCGCGGCTCCTCACCCGGACGCTCGCCGGGATCACCGGCGGCGAAGGACGGGCGGGCGCGGCCGGCCCCGGAGAGGCCCCCGGGAAGGGCCAGGAGCCGGGTACGGGACGCCGGGACGGTGGGGGTGGCATCCGGGGCCCTGCGGGCCGCCCGGCGGGCCAGACGGGCACGTACGTCCCGTTCGGCGAGCGTCTGGCAGCGCCCCAGGAGGGCGGCGGCCGCGGGGTTCCCGCGCAGGGCGCGCAGGGCGGCGAGGTCGTCGGGCTCGGGCCGGTAGCCGGTCGGCAGCACCTCCTCGAGGAGCGTGAGGTAGCCGGCGGCGGTGCCGGGGAGGGCGGCGCGGTACCGGGCGAGGTCGGCCACCAGGAAGGCCCGCAGTCGGGCGGCCTCGCGCATCGCCTCGTCGAGGGACTCGGCGAGGCGATGACAGTCCTGGATGTCCTCGGCGGAGACGGGGCCGGGGTGAAGGGCGAGGGCAAGGGCGCGGCGGAGCACACACAGCTCCTCCGCGCCGAACGCCATGCCGCCGCGAGATCCATAGGGCGTGGGCATGCCGCGACGATACGCGCTAATCAGACAAATTCGACATAGGGGACGGGTGTGGCGCGCCCGCGATCCGCCCTGGTGGCCCCGCCTCCCGGGTCATCCGCCCCCGCCCGCCCGCTCGCCGCCCGTCCGCTCGCCGAACGTCCGCCGGTGGCGGCCCGCCCCCGGCCCCGTGCGCCGCCGCCCGCCCCCGCTCGGCCGCGGGGGCGGTTCGGCTCACATGCGGGACACGTTGCGCTCGTACACCAGGCGCAGCCCGATCAGCGTCAGCCACGGCTCGTGCTCGTCGATCACGGAGGACTCGCCGAGCACCGTCGGCGCCAGGCCGCCCGTCGCGATCACGGTGACCTCGTCCGGATCGTCCGCCAGCTCGCGGGCCATCCGGGTCACCACGCCGTCGACCTGGCCGGCGAACCCGTAGACGATCCCGGACTGCATCGCCTCGACCGTGTTCTTGCCGATCACGCTCCGGGGCCGGGCCAGCTCGATCTTGCGCAGCTGCGCGGCCTTGACGCCCAGCGCCTCGACGGAGATCTCGATGCCGGGGGCGATCACGCCGCCGACGTACTCCCCGCGCGCGCTGACGGCGTCGAAGGTCGTCGCCGTGCCGAAGTCGACGACGATCGCCGGGCCGCCGTAGAGCTCGTTCGCGGCGACCGCGTTGATGATGCGGTCGGCGCCGACCTCCTTGGGGTTGTCGAAGAGGATCGGCACCCCCGTCTTCACGCCGGGCTCGACCAGCACGGCGGGCACGTCGCCGTAGTAGCGCCGGGTCACCTCACGCAGTTCGTGCAGCACGGAGGGCACGGTCGCGCAGATCGCGATCCCGTCGATGCCGTCGCCCAGTTCCTCGCCGAGCAGCGGGTGCGTTCCCATCAGGCCCTGCAGGAGCACGGCCAGTTCGTCCGCGGTCCGGCGGGCGTCGGTGGAGATCCGCCAGTGCTCGACGATGTCCTCACCGTCGAACAGGCCGAGCACGGTGTGCGTGTTGCCCACGTCGATCGTCAGCAGCATGGCCGGTCCCCGTTCCCTACTCCGCCGCCCGCAGATCCAGACCGATGTCCAGGATCGGCGAGGAGTGCGTCAGGGCGCCGACGGCGAGGAAGTCGACGCCGGTGTCGGCGTACGCCTTGGCGTTGACCAGGGTCAGCCGGCCCGACGCCTCCAGCAGGGCGCGTCCGCCGACGACGCCGACGGCCTCCGCGCACTCCCCGGGCGTGAAGTTGTCCAGCAGGATCAGGTCGGCGCCGGCGTCGACCACCTCCCGGAGCTGGTGCAGGGTGTCGACCTCGACCTCGATCGGGACGTCCGGGAACGTCTCGCGCACGGCCTCGAAGGCCTGGGCGACGCCGCCCGCGGCGACCACGTGGTTGTCCTTGACCAGCGCCGCGTCGGACAGCGACATGCGGTGGTTGACGCCGCCGCCGCAGCGGACGGCGAACTTCTCGAGGGAACGCAGGCCCGGCGTCGTCTTGCGGGTGTCCCGCACGCGCGCCTTGGTGCCCTCCAGCACGTCCGCCCACGCGCGCGTGGCGGTGGCGATGCCGGACAGCCGGCACAGCAGGTTGAGCGCGCTGCGCTCGGCGGTGAGCAGGTCACGCGTGCGCGTGGTGACGGACAGCAGCTTCTGACCGGCCTCCACCCGGTCGCCGTCCTCCACATGCCGCTCGACCTCGAACTCGTCCGTGCAGACGACGGAGACGACCGCCTCGGCGATCCTGAGGCCCGCCACCACGCCCGCCTCGCGCGCGGTGAAGTCGGCGGTGGCGACCGCCTCCTCGGGGATGGTCGCCACGGTGGTGACGTCGACGCCGTGGGCCAGGTCCTCCTGGATCGCGACGTTGGCGATGTCCTCGACCTCGACGGGGTCGAGTCCGGCCTCGGACAGCAACTGGGCGAGCGCGGGGTCGAGCCCGCACTCCGCGTATTCGGCGTATCCCTCGCCGGCGAAGTCGGTGTCTGCGTCGGCGCCACAGGCACAGCCGTCGCCGCAGCCGCCGCTCTGGGCGAGGGGAAGGTCGGGGGTGCTCACGTCTGTCACTGCTCCTGGAGGTGCTGCCGGGTCGGGGGGAAGTCTGCGGTATCGGTGGTGTGTACGGCGAGCGTGCGGTCCGGATTCAGCCGTACGACGATGTGACGGCGCCAGTTCGCGTCGTCGCGGTCGGCGTGGTCCTCGCGCCAGTGGCAGCCGCGGGTCTCCTCGCGCTGCCGGGCGGCGGCGACCAGGACCCGCGCCACGCACAGGAGGTTGGTGGCCTCCCAGGTGTCGACGCCGGGCTCGGCCGTCTTGCCGTTCTCGTCGAGGGCGTCGCGGGCCTCGGCGTGCAGCCGGACCAGCTGGTCGGCCGCCCTCTCCAGGGACTCGGCGGAGCGCAGGACGCCCGCGCCGTCCGTCATGATCCGCTGGATGGCGAACCGGGCCTCCGGTGCGAGCAGCGGGTGCGCCGGCTTCTCCGGGCGCTCGACCGGGGCGGGCACACGCGTGTGCGGGTCGTCGCCCGTCCGGCTCCCGACGATGTCGGTGACGATGCGCTCGGCGTAGACGAGGCCTTCCAGGAGCGAGTTCGACGCGAGGCGGTTCGCGCCGTGCACACCGGTGCAGGCGACCTCGCCGCACGCGTACAGGCCCGGCACGGTCGTCCGGCCGTGGGAGTCGGTGCGCACGCCCCCGGAGGCGTAGTGGGCCGCCGGGGCGACCGGGACGGGCTCGGTGACCGGGTCGATGCCGTGGACGCGGCAGGCGGCCAGGATCGTCGGGAAGCGGTGCTCCCACATGTCGGCGCCGAAGTGGCGGGCGTCGAGGAACATGTGCTCGGCGTCCTGCTCCTGCATGCGGCGCATGATGCCCTTGGCGACGATGTCGCGGGGCGCCAGCTCGGCCAGCTCGTGCTGCCCGACCATGAAGCGCACGCCGTCGGCGTCGACCAGGTGGGCTCCCTCGCCGCGGACGGCCTCGGAGACCAGGGGCTGCTGGCCCTCGGCGTCCGCGCCGAGGAACAGCACCGTCGGGTGGAACTGGACGAATTCCAGGTCGGAGACCTCGGCGCCCGCGCGCAGGGCGAGCGCCACGCCGTCGCCGGTGGAGACCGACGGGTTGGTGGTGGCGGAGAACACCTGGCCCATGCCCCCGGTCGCGAGGACGACCGCGGGGGCGTGCACCGCGCCCACGCCGTCGTGCTGGCCCTCGCCCATGACGTGCAGGGTGACGCCGGCGGTACGGCCGTCGGCGTCCGTCAGCAGGTCCAGCACGAGCGCGTTCTCGATCGTGCGCAGACCACGCGCGCGTACCGCCTCGACGAGCGCCCGGGAGATCTCCGCGCCGGTCGCGTCGCCGCCCGCGTGCGCGATGCGGCGTCGGTGGTGGCCGCCCTCGCGCGTGAGCTCCAGACCGCCCCCCTCCGACTCGTCGAAGTGGGCGCCGGTCTCGATCAGCCGGCGTACGGCGTCGGGGCCCTCGGTGACGAGGATCCGTACGGCGCCCTCGTCGCACAGGCCCGCGCCCGCCACCAGCGTGTCGTCCAGGTGCTGCTCGGGGGTGTCCCCCTCGCCCAGGGCCGCGGCTATGCCGCCCTGCGCCCAGCGGGTGGAGCCGTCGTCGAGCCGGGCCTTGGTGACGACGACCGTCGTCAGGCCGGCGGCCTCGCAGCGCAGGGCCGCTGTCAGGCCGGCGACGCCGGAGCCCACGACCACCACGTCCGCGGCGATGTTCCACCCGGGCGCGGGCGCGTGCAGTCGTATGCCTGTGCTGGTCACGAGGCGGCTCCGAAGGTGAGGGGGAGGTTGTCGATCAGCCGGGTCGTCCCGACCCTGGCGGCGACGGCGAGGACGGCCTCGCCGGTGAAGTCGTCCTCGAGCTCGGTGATCTCCGTGAAGTCCGAGGGGTCGACCAGCGCGAGGTAGTCCAGTTCCAGCGGTGGGTCCAGCCGGGCGGCCTCGTCGAGGACCAGGAGGGCCGCCGCGCGGATGGCGGCCGGGTCGCCGGGGGCGGCCTTGGCGACGGCGTGCGCGTCGGCCGCCGCGCGGGACTCCCCTATGGCGCTGAGCGCCTCGGCACGCGCACGCGTGGCCGGCACCTGACGCGCGCGTGCCCGCAGCGCCTCCTGCGCGGCGTGCCGGTCGCGGCCCGCGAACAGGGCCTGGGAGAGCGCCAGCGCGGTGCGCCGGCCCGCGGCGGACAGATAGCGGTTGCGGCTGGACAGGGCCAGCCCGTCCTCCTCGCGCACGGTGGGCACGGCGACGATCTCCACGCCGAAGTTCAGGTCCCGGGTCATGCGGCGGATGAGGGCGAGCTGCTGGGCGTCCTTCTGCCCGAACAGCGCGAGGTCGGGCCGGGTGAGGTGCAGCAGCTTGGCGACGACGGTGAGCATGCCGTCGAAGTGTCCGGGGCGGGAGCTGCCCTCCAGCCGCTCCCCCATGGGTCCCGCGGTGATGCGGACCTGGGGCTCGCCGCCCGGGTAGACCTCGTCCACGGACGGGGCGAACACGACGTCCGCGCCGGCCTGCTCGGCGAGCTTGAGATCGGCGTCCAGGGTGCGCGGGTAGCGGTCGAGGTCCTCGCCCGCGCCGAACTGGAGCGGGTTGACGAAGACCGTGACGACGACCTCGCCGTCCGGGCCGGCCAGTTCCCGGGCGGTGCGGACCAGGGTGGCGTGGCCCTCGTGCAGGGCGCCCATGGTCATCACGACGGCCCGGCGGCCGTCACGCGTGCGTGCGTGCAGTTCGGCCGCGGTGCGCAGCAGGGTGGTGGTCATCCGGCATCTCCTTCGGTGCCGTGGGTGCCCGGCGCGCCGGGGTTGCCGTGGGCCCCGTCGGCGAGTACCCCGAGGAGGTCCTCGGCGAGCTCGGGCTTGAGGAGCCCGTGGGCGAGCGCGCGGTCGGCGGTCGCGCGGGCCATCGCCAGATAGCCGGCCACGGTCTGCGGGGCGTGCTCGCGCAACTCCGCGACGTGCGCGGCGACCGTGCCCGCGTCCCCGCGCGCGACGGGGCCGGTGAGCGCGCCGTCGCCGGAGCGCAGGGCGTTGTCGAGGGCCGCGCCGAGCAGCGGGCCGAGCATCCGGTCGGGGGCCTCGACGCCCGCCGTCCGCAGCAGCTCCATGGACTGGGCGACCAGTGTGACCAGGTGGTTCGCGCCCAGGGCGAGGGCCGCGTGGTACAGCGGCCGGCTCTCCTCGGCGATCCACTCCGGCTCGCCCCCCATCTCGATCACCAGGGCCTCGGCGGCCAGTCGCAGCTCGTCGGGCGCGGTGACGCCGAAGGAGCAGCCCGCCAGGCGCTGGACGTCGACGGGGCTGCCCGTGAACGTCATCGCCGGGTGGAGGGCCAGCGGCAGCCCGCCCGCGCGCAGGGCCGGGTCGAGGACCTTCGCTCCGTAGCGCCCCGAGGTGTGCACGATCAGCTGGCCGGGCCGTACGGCGCCGGTCTCGGCGAGGCCTTCGACGAGACCGGGCAGGGCGTCGTCGGGGACGGTCAGCAGCACCAGGTCGGAGCGCTGGAGGACCTCGGCGGGCGGGAGGACGGGCACGTCGGGCAGCAGCAGCGCGGCCCGCCGCCTGGAGGCGTCGGAGACGCCGGAGACGGCGACCGGGCGGTGCCCGGCGAGCTGGAGGGACGCGGCCAGGGCGGGGCCCACCCGGCCGGCGCCGACGACGCCGACGGCGAGCCGCGCGGGGCGGTCCCTGGGGTCTGGCTGTTGGGCTGTACTCACGCGACGGAGGCCTTCCGTTCCAGTCCGCTCCGGGTACCGGACGATTTCTCGTCATGTTAACGCTATCGGTCCGAAGAGCGTCCGGTCGTCCACAGGCTGTGGGTTATCCCACGCGTTCCCGACCCGCGCTCCGCGGGACGGGCGGGGGCCGGAAAACGCCCGTGACCCCGCGGGCCGTCGCACGGCATCATCCGGGGCATGACGTACACGGCGGAACACGGCGAGGAGAAGTCGGCGCGGCAGCTCATGCGGGAGCGGCGGGCGGCCGCCTACCGGAACGCGGAACGCGTCCTGTCGCGCGACGGCGCCCTGGGCACCCTGCGGGACCGGCTCGCGCTGCTGCACGAGGCCGCGCCGCAGGTCCACGACCTGGACGAGCCCGCGGACCTCTACGGCGACGGGGTCGTGGCGGCGCTGGAGGAGCGGGTCGCCGGGCTGCTGGGCACGGAGGCCGCGGCGTTCTTCCCGACCGGCACGATGGCCCAGCAGGTCGCCCTGCGCTGCTGGGCGGGACGCACCGGCAACCCCACGGTCGCGCTGCACGCGCTGAGCCATCCCGAGGTGTGGGAGCGGGGCGCGTTCGGGGCCGTCAGCGACCTGCGCACGGTCCGGCTGACGCGCGAGCCCCGGCAGCCCACGGCCGAGGAGGTGCGCGCCTTCGAGGAGCCCTTCGGGGCGCTGATGCTGGAGTTGCCCCTCAGGGACGCCGGTTATGTGCTGCCCTCCTGGGGGGAGCTGACCGAGGTCGTGGAGGCGGCACGCGAGCGGGACGCGGTGGTGCACTTCGACGGCGCGCGCCTGTGGGAGACGACCCATCACTTCGGCCGCCCCCTGCGCGAGATAGCGGACCTGGCCGACAGCGTCTACGTGTCGTTCTACAAGTCCCTCGGCGGCTTCGGCGGCGCCGCGCTGGCCGGCCCGAAGACGCTGGTGGAGGAGGCGAAGGCCTGGCGGCACCGCTACGGCGGGATGGTGTTCCAGCAGTTCCCCACCGCGCTGGCGGCGCTCGTCGGCCTGGAGCGGGAACTGCCCCGGCTGCCGGAGTACGTGACCCACGCGCGCGTGGTGGCCGCCGCGCTGCGCGAGGGGTTCGCCGAAACGGGCGTGCCGTGGGCCCGCGTGCACCCCGAGGCGCCGCACACGCACGAGTTCCAGGTCTGGCTGCCCTACGAGGCCGACGCGCTCGCCGAAGCGGCCGCGCTCCAGGCCGAGGAGACGAAGTCGATGCTCTTCGCCGGCTCCTGGAGTCGCGGCGGTCCGGGGCTGTCGTACACCGAGGTCTCCGTCAGCGCCGCCGGGCTGACGTGGACGGCGGACGACGTGAGGGCGGCGGTCGTGGACTTCGTGGGCCGGGTGGCCGGAGTGGTCAGCGGGTAGGACGCCGGCGCAGGCGGCGGGCCAGGGCCCGCCGCAGCCGCCCGCGGGCGGGACGGCCCGCGAGGACCGCGCGGAACTGCCGTTGGTCGCGCAGTTCGCGCACGACCTGCCAGTCGTGGGCGCCGGGCGCGGGCACGGCGGGCTCGCCGTGCTGCCGGGCCCGGTAGGCGTCGAGGACGTACTGCTGGGTGATGCTCATGACCGATCCCTCTCGGAAACGAATGCGGTCCGGACGTGGCGCGAAGGACGGTCCGGACGGTGATGCGGAAGCGGTGGGGCCATGTCCCGCGACGCCGTCCGGACGTGATCCGGGCGGCGGAGGAGGTGCGGAAGGGCGGCCGGGGGACGGCACCGCGACCGCCCCGGCCCTCTCAGGCTGCGCCCGGCCGGGGCCCCGCGTCGCGTGGATTGACGGCGGCCGTCAATCGAGGACCGCGTTGTCGGTGGCGGGGTGCACCATGAGGTCATGAGCCTGAGCATCGACATCGCGGGGCTGCGGCCGGAGAGGGTCGCGGTCGTGCCCTCACCGCTGGCCGAGCTCGGCATGGCGCTGCACGCCCTGTCCGAGCCGGGGCACCATCCCGGCCTCCAGGGCTGGGTCACCGGCGTGACCGCCGGGCTCGACTCGCACCTCGCGGACCGGATGTGCGAGGCCGACTTCCTGTGGCGGACGACGTTCTCGGACCTCTTCCTGCCGTACGCGGGCATTCCGGGCAGAAGCACGCTCCCCGGGGCCACGCTCGCCGAGGAGCTCGACCTCCTGGACAAGCTGACGGACGAGCAGTTCGTCGACTCCGCGCTGGAGTTCACCTGCGCGCCCGGGTACGACGTGCCGAGCCCCAGCGTCCTCGCCGACCCGGAGCTGCGCCGGCGCGCCTTCGAACTGGCCGCCACGCGCGGGCCGCGGCAGGTGCGGTTCACCCAGCGGCTGCTCGACGACCCGCCCCGCGTGCGTGCCTGGCTGAGGCAGTTCCTGGAGGACTGCGACGAGGCGTTCTTCGCCGATGTCTGGGCCCGGGTGCGGCTCCCGCTCGCCACGGACGCCCGCTACAAGACGGATCTCCTGCGCCGCAAGGGCCTCGCGGAGGCCCTCGCGGCGGTGTCCTCGGCGGTGACGCTCGACGTGGACGCCGCGCGGATCACCGTGGACAAGCTGGTCCAGGGCCGCAGCAGCACCGGCGACGGCGGCCTGCTGCTGGTGCCGACGAGTCTCGGCTGGCCGCACCTGATGGTGCTGCACCGGTACGGCTGGCAGCCGGTGCTGCACTACCCGGTCGGCTCGCCGGAGCTGGCCTCGCCGCCCTCGGTGGAGCAGCTGACCCTGCGGATGAAGGCGCTGTCCCATCCCGTGCGGATGCGGATCTGCCGCCTGCTGGCCCGCAGCGCGTACACCACGACCGAGCTGGCCCAGGTGCACGGCATGACGGCCCCCGAGATATCCCGGCACCTCGCGGTCCTGAAGAAGGCGGGACTGCTCACCACCCGCCGGCGCGGCCGCTACGTCCTGCACCAGCTCGACGTGACGGTGGTGGCCCGGCTGGGCAGCGACTTCCTGGAAGGGATGCTCCGCTAGCGTCGGCACCGCCCCGCCGGGGCCCGCGTGGCTCCGCGCGGGTCAGCCGTGACCGCCGGCCCGGACGATCCCCGTCTCGTACGCGAGGACCACGACCTGGACCCGGTCGCGCAGCCCCAGCTTGGTCAGGATGCGGCCCACATGGGTCTTCACGGTCGCCTCGGACAGCACGAGCCGGGCCGCGATCTCGCCGTTGGACAGCCCCTGGGCGACGAGCACCATGACCTCGCGCTCCCGCTCGGTGAGCCGCTCCAGCTCCTTGTGGCGGGGCTCCTTGCCGGTGGTGGGCAGCATCGGCGCGAACCGGTCGAGCAGGCGCCGGGTGGTGGAGGGGGCGACCACCGCGTCACCGCTGTGCACGGAGCGGATGGCGGCGAGGAGCTCGCCCGGCGGCACGTCCTTGAGCATGAACCCGGAGGCGCCCGCCTTCAGCCCGGAGAACGCGTACTCGTCCAGGTCGAAGGTGGTCAGGATCAGCACCTTCGGCGGTTCGGGCTCGGCGCAGATGCGCCGGGTCGCCTCCACACCGTCCAGCTTCGGCATGCGCACGTCCATGAGCACGACGTCGACCGCCGTGGAGCGCACCACCTGGAGGGCCTCGACGCCGTCGCCCGCCTCGGCCACGACCTCCATGTCCGGCTGGGCGGCGAGCACCATCCGGAACCCGGTGCGCAGCAGCACCTGGTCGTCGACGAGCATCACGCGGATCGTCATCGAGTCCTCTTCCGTTTCTTCTTTTTCTTCTGTTTCTTCTGTATCTGCCGGCGGCCGGTGCGGACGTCACCCGGGGGCGTGACAGGTGTCACCAGGGGCGTGCGTCGGCGTCAATGCGCCGGTTTGAGCGGGAGCAGCGCGCTGATGCGGAATCCTCCGCCGGGCCGCGGGCCGGCGTCCAGCGTTCCGCCCACCATGCCGACCCGCTCGCGCATGCCGATCAGACCGTGCCCCGCGCCGTCGGCGCCGCCCTCCTCGTACAGCTCGTGCGGAGCGCCCTTGCCGTCGTCCTCGACGAGCAGGCCGAGGCCGTCGTCGAAGTAGACCAGGCGCACGCTCGCGCCCGTGTTGGGCCCCCCGTGCTTGCGCGTGTTGGTCAGCGCCTCCTGCACGATCCGGTACGCCGTCAGCTCGACGCCGCTGGGCAGCGGCCGCGGCGTGCCCTCGACCTTGAAGTCCACGGGCAGGCCCGAGCCGCGGCACTGCTCGACGAGGTCCTCGATCTGTTCGACGTCCGGCTGCGGCACGTACTCGCCGCCCTCCTGATGCTCCCCGGTGCGCAGCACGCCCAGCAGGCGGCGCATCTCGGCGAGGGCCTGGCGGCCCGTGGAGGAGATCGTCTCCAGGGCCTTCTTCGCCTGATCGGGCGCGGCGTCCAGGACATAGGCCGCCCCGTCGGCCTGCACCACCATCACGGACACGTTGTGCGCGACGACGTCGTGCAGCTCCCGCGCGATGCGGGCGCGCTCGGCGGCGACCGCGACCTTCGCCTGCGCCTCGCGCTCCTTCTCCAGGCGCGCCGCGCGCTCCTCCAGCTGCGCGAAGTACGCGCGACGGGTGCGAATGGAGTCGCCCAGCACCCAGGCGAGGGCGAACGGCACCGTCTGGAAGACGATGACCGCGACCTGGCCCGGCACGCTCGCGTTCTCGTGCGGCCAGCGCAACTGCGCCAGCGTGGCCGCGCTCAGCGCCATGACCAGGGCGAGCCGGGAAGCCCAGCGGGCGCCCGTCGCGGCGACCGTGTAGACGATCACCAGCAGGGCGAAGTCGGCCGCCGTGACCCCGACGTTCAGCACCAGCTGAGCCAGTCCGAGCGCGGAGGCGAGCACGAGCATCTGCTCGGGCAGGCGCCGTCGCAACGCGATGACCAGGCACAACAGGAACACGACCGGCACCAGCAGCGCCATGGAGTCGGTGCCGCCGCGGTCTTGACCCGCGGTACCGGCAGCCGCGGAGATCCCGAACAGGACGAGGGCCCAGAAGCCGTCCACCCCTGTCGGGTGTCTGCGGAGGAAGTCATAGAGGCGCTGCACGTAACCCAGCGTAGGGAAGCCGGATGCGTGCAGGGGTCAACCGGAGGGCCGATCCGGCCCGGGCGCGCGTACTCCGCAAGGTGGATGCCGTGATCACCTGTACGCCTAGTCTGACCGGATGGTGGTCAAGGCGACGGGCTCGGGCGAGTGGCGCGGCTGGCGGGCGGCGACCCGGGAGGCGCTGTACGGCGAGGACGGGACGGGCGGCTTCTACCGGCGCTCCGAAGGCCCCGCCGGGCACTTCCGCACGTCCGTGCACGCGTCGCCGCTGTTCGCCGGGGCCGTGGCACGGCTGCTGTGCCGGGTCGACGAGGCGCTCGGCCGGCCCTCGTCGCTCGACTTCGTCGACATGGCCGCCGGACGGGGTGAGCTGGTCACCGGGGTGCTGGCCGCCCTCCCCGCCGAGGTGGCGGCACGCACACGCGCGTACGCCGTCGAGATCGCCGACCGCCCCGCGGACCTGCCCCACCGGATCGCATGGCTGCCCGCGCCGCCCCGGCAGCTCACGGGGCTGCTGTTCGCCAACGAGTGGCTGGACAACGTGCCCGTCGAGGTCGTGGAGGTCGACCCCGCGGGCGCGGCCCGGCTGGTGCTCGTCCAGGACACCGGGGCCGAGCGGCTCGGGGAGCGGGTGTCGGGCGCGGAGGCGGAGTGGCTCGCGCGGTGGTGGCCGACGGCGGGCGAGGAGGGGCTGCGGGCGGAGGTCGGGCTGCCCCGCGACACGGCGTGGGCGTCCGCCGTCTCCTGCCTCGAGGACGGACTCGCGGTGGCGGTGGACTACGGGCACAGGGCGGACGCGCGTCCCCCGTTCGGGACGCTCACCGGCTTCCGGGAGGGGCGCGAGACGGCACCCGTACCGGACGGCTCCTGCGACATCACGGCCCATGTCGCGCTCGACGCGTGCGCGGCGGCGGGTGCGACGGCGGCGAAGGCCACGGCGCCGGAGTCCGACGGCCCGCGCCTGCTCACACAACGCGCGGCGCTGCGCGCTCTGGGCGTCACCGGAGCACGCCCTCCGCTGGCGCTGGCGTCCACGGACCCCGCCGCGTACGTGCGCGCCCTCGCGGGCGCCGGGGAGGCCGCCGAGCTCATCGCGCCGGGCGGCCTGGGCGACTTCGGATGGCTGCTGCAGCCGGTCGGGATCCCCCACCCGCTCGCCCCGGAACCCACGACCGACTGACCCGCGGCCGGTCCTCCGTCCCGTCCGCCGCCGGTCTTCCCGGCCGGACCGGCCTACTTGTCGATGTCGCCCACCACGAAGAACATCGACCCGAGGATCGCCACCATGTCCGAGACCAGCGTGCCCGGCAGCAACTCGGTGAGCGCCTGGATGTTGTTGTACGACGCCGAGCGCAGCTTCAGCCGGTACGGGGTCTTCTCGCCCTTGCTGACGAGGTAGTAGCCGTTGATGCCCAGGGGGTTCTCGGTCCACGCGTAGGTGTGCCCCTCGGGCGCCTTGAGGACCTTCGGGAGCCGCTGGTTGATCGGACCGGGCGGCAGCTCCGCGAGACGGTCCAGACAGGCGTCCGCGAGGTCGAGCGCGTTGTGCGTCTGCTCCAGGAGGCACTCGAAGCGCGCGAGGCAGTCGCCCTCGGTCCGGGTCACGACCTTGAGGGTGTCCCTCAGTTCCCCGTACGCGAGATAGGGCTCGTCCCGGCGCAGGTCGAAGTCGACGCCGGAGGCGCGCGCGATCGGCCCGCTCACGCCGTACGCGTGCACGTGCTCCGGCGAAAGCGTGCCCACGTCGCGCGTGCGTCCCCGGAAGATCTCGTTGCCGAGGACCAGGTCGTCGAAGACGTCCATGCGCGAGCGCACGGCGGCGACGGCGGCACGCGCGCGCGTGGCCCATCCGGCCGGCAGGTCCTCCTTGAGGCCGCCGACGCGGTTGAACATGTAGTGCATGCGCCCGCCGGAGACCTCCTCCATCACGTTCTGGAGCACCTCGCGCTCACGGAAGGCGTAGAAGACCGGGGTGATGCCGCCCAGCTCCAGGGGGTAGGACCCCAGGAACATCAGGTGGTTCAGCACCCGGTTCAGCTCGGCGAGCAAGGTGCGGGTCCACACCGCGCGCGGAGGGACCTCCATGCCGAGCATCCGCTCCACCCCGAGGACCACGCCCAGCTCGTTCGAGAACGCCGACAGCCAGTCGTGGCGGTTGGCCAGCATGACGATCTGGCGGTAGTCGCGTGCCTCGAACAGTTTCTCCGCGCCGCGGTGCATATAGCCGATCACCGGCTCCGCCTGCCGGATGCACTCACCGTCCAGGACGAGGCGCAGCCGCAGCACACCGTGCGTGGAGGGATGCTGGGGACCGATGTTGAGCACCATGTCGGTGCTCTCCGCGGCACCGCCGATCCCGACCGTGGTCTCCGTCGTAGGAGTCATGGGCACAGTCTCCCTCACGCGCTCCCCTCCGTACGCTGGCGGTATGGAAACGGGGAGCCCGGGTGGGGTGGGGACGACGGCGGCCGGACCGGAGTGGATCGGACTGCCGTCGGGACTGCTGCGGATGCGGCGACTTCTGCTTGTGGTGTGGCTGGGGCTGACGGCCGTCGGCGTGGGGCTCCTGCTCGGGCTGCTCGTCGGCCCCGCGTGGGCCGCGTTCGCGCTGCTGCCCCTGGCCGGCATCGGTTGGGGCTGGGTGCTGCTCGGCCGCAACTGGCACTCCTGGCGGTACGCCGAGCGGGCCGACGACCTGCTGATCAGCCGGGGCGTGCTGTGGCGCGAGGAGACCGTCGTGCCGTACGGGCGCATGCAGCTCGTCGAGGTGACCTCGGGACCCGTCGAACGGCACTTCGGGCTGGCCAGCGTCCAGCTGCACACCGCGGCCGCCGCGACCGACGCGACCATCCCCGGCCTGGAGCCGGCCGAGGCGGAACGGCTGCGCGACCGGCTCACCCGGCTCGGCGAGGCCCGATCGGCGGGGCTGTGACGGCCCCGGGCGTCGAGGACGACGTACCCGACCTGCCCGGGACGACCACCCCAGCAGACACCACGGCCAACGCTGCCACCACTCCCACGGACGCCACGGACGCCACTGTCACGGACGCCACTGTCACGGACGCCACGGAGACACCTGACCCGCCCGGGAACCGCCCCGAACGGCCCGTCACCGAGCGCCGACTGCACCCCGTCACCCCGTTCCGGCGGGCGTGGGCGCCGATCGCGGTGCTCGCCGGATGGGCCGTGCACGACCCCGACCAGGCGCAGGAGCAGCTGACCCGGCTGACCACCACGACCCTCTTGATCGCGCTCGCCGTCATCGTGCCCGCGGCCTCCCTCTACGGCTTTCTGACCTGGTGGTTCACCCATTTCTCGGTGACCGACAGCGAACTGCGCATCCGGACGGGGCTCCTGTTCCGGCGCGCCGCGCACATCCGGCTGGAACGCATCCAGGCGATCGACGTCAGCCGGCCGCTGCTCGCGCGGATCGCGGGCGTGGCGAAGCTCCGGCTCGACGTGGTCGGCGCCGAGAAGAAGGACGAACTGGCCTTCCTGGGCGAGGAGGAGGCCCGGGTGCTGCGCGCGGAACTGCTCGCGCGAGCGGCGGGATTCGCGCCGGAGACGGCGCACGAGGTGGGCGAGGCGCCCGCGCGCCGGCTGCTGCGCGTACCCGCGCGCGAGCTCGCCGTCGCGCTGGTCCTGACCGGCGCGACCTGGGGCGCGCTGGTCGCCGCGCTCGTCGTGCCGCCGGTGCTGTGGCTGGCCACCCACAGCGTGTGGACGGTCCTCGCGACCGGTGTGCCGCTGCTCGGCGCCGCGGGCGCGACCAGCGTGGGACGGTTCGTCGCCGAGTACGACTGGACGGTCGGCGAGTCGCCGGACGGGCTGCGGATCGACCACGGGCTGCTGGACCGTACGCACGAGACGGTGCCGCCCGGGCGGGTGCAGACCGTACGGATCGTGCAGCCGCTGCTGTGGCGGCGGCGCGGGTGGGTCCGGGTCGAGCTCGACGTGGCCGGCTCGGCCAACTCCGTACTCGTGCCGGTCGCCCCGCGCGAGGCCGCGGAGGCCGTCGTCGCGCGCGTGCTGCCCGGGGTGGGCGTGCCGGCCGGGGACTCGCTGTCGCGTCCGCCGCGGCGGGCCGGACGGTGTGTGCCGCTGTGGTGGCGGGGCCACGGCATCGCCGTCACGGACGCGGTGTTCGCCGCCCGGCACGGACTGCTGCGGCGCACCCTGGCCCTCGTCCCGCACGCCAAGGTGCAGAGCGTGCGGCTGACGCAAGGGCCCTGGCAGCGTCTCTGGCGGCTCGCGGACGTCCATGTGGACACGGGGGCCGACAAGACCGTCACAGCCCGGCTGCGGGACGCACAGGAGGCCGCGGAGCTGCTCGGGAGCCAGGCCGAACGGTCACGGACCGGGCGCCTGGACGCCCGGCCCGACCGGTGGATGGCCTGAGACGCCTCGGCAGTCGCCGCCCGGGACGGATACCCGAGGCGGCGACCGGACACGGCGTCAGGAGACGGCGCTGCGCAGTCCCTGGAGGTCGATCTGCTCCGTCTCGTCGTGGGCGGTCAGGTCGATCACCTGACCCACACCGCGCGCCGCCTCGTCCAGCGGCTTGAACTCCGCCTCGGACTCGGCCTTGTGCAGGGCGAGCGCCTCCTGGCCGACGACGTCGGCCAGGTCCTCGTTCTGCACCGCCTCCAAGGCGTAGGGCTCGGACGCGCCCTTCGTGCCGAAGAAGTCGAAGCCGCCCTCGGCCGCGGGACGCCGCAGGGGCTGCGCGGCCGGTACGACGGCCACGGCGGTCGGCACGGCGAAGTGGCCGGAGGGGCGGCGCTGCACGGCGCCGGCGGGACGGGGGACGAGCGCACCGGACCCGGTGGCGGACGCGGCGGTCTCGCCGACGGGAGCGGAGTGCACGGGCGGCGCGGGCCGCACGGTCTCCGCGTGACCCAGGCGGGAGTCCGCGGGCGAGTCCGTGTGCGCGTCCGTGTGCGCGTCCCTGCGTCCGCCGATCACGGCCGTTGCCGAAGCCACCGGTTCCGGGGCGTTCTCCGCCGCGTCGTCCGCGTCCACGAGGGCGGGATCCCGGTCGTCGGGGTCACGGTCGTCCGGGGCCCGGTCCTTCGGGGCCTGGCTCTTCGGGGCGAGGTCGTCGTGGGCCTGGTCGTCGTGGGCCTGGTCGTCCGGGACCGCGTCGGCCTCGGCAGCCGTGGAGAGGGCGGTCGCGCGCGGGTGCTCGTCGACCGCCTCGGGCTTCCCCTGCGCCTCGTCCTCCTGCGCGGCCTCCGCGTCGCCGCCGGCGGCTGTGGCGCCGACGTCCGCGGAAGCCGCCCCGGCGGGCTCCTCCTCGGCGTGATCCTCGGTCTTCGCGGCCTCGACGCCGTCGGCGTCGAACCGGGACAGGGCGGCCTTGGCCCGCAGGAACAGCTTGGAGCCCTCGGGAGAGAAGACCGCCGAAGCCGTCGGCTTCCCCTCGGCCTCCTCACCCGCCTCCCCCTGCTCGTTCTCCGCGGCCGGCTCGGCGGCGTCGCCGACCTCCGCGGACCCGGCGGACTCGGTGGAGTCCTCGGCAGCGGCAGAGCCGTCGGGCGCGACGTCCTCCTCGGCGGCATCCCGGGCGCCCGCCGCCGTCCCGGCGGCATCCGTGCCGTCGACGTCCTCGGCGCGGTCGGCGTCGTCGGCGTCGCGCGCGACGACGGCAGCGGTCGGCTCGGCGTCCTGCGGCGTGCGCGCGGCGGGCAGTGCGGGTGTCGGAGCCGCCTCTATCTCGAGCAGCCGGCGGCCCTCCAGGGCGCTGGCCCGCTCGGTCTCGGCCGTGGCGTAGCGGCGCAGCAGCGCGGCGTGCTCGTTGCGCAGGCCCGCCAGTTCGGTGCGCTTGGACCGCAGGCGCTGCTCCAGCTTGACGCGCAGCTCACGTGATTCGTCGAGGTCGCTCTCCAGTTCGGCGACCCGTTCCTCGTAGCGCCACTCGTCACTGGCACGCGCGCGTGCCAGATCGGCGACCTGTTTGCCGGCCTGCATGTCCCAGCGGCGCATCACGTACGCGCCGAGGATCGCCGTCGCCGCGGCGGCGGCGGCCAGACCACGGAGCACCGTTGGCTCCGAGAACACCCAGGGACCGAGGGCGCAGACAAGGGAGACGCCCGCGATTGCCGACGGAGGCAGCAGCCTGTGCAAAGGCGGGGAATGGCGGTGACGTCCACGTGGCATGGCCAGAAACTTACCGCGCGTAGGCGAATGTTGGCGCCCCGCCCCGCAAAAACACGGCCATACCGAAGTCTTCACACGGCATCAGGAAACAACGCGGTCACGGAATTCGACGACAAGCAAGATCATTTCTCGTCGGGGCTCCCGGACCGGCTCTCACGAACCCCGTTTCGAACCGCCCGGCACCGCCGGTCCCCGCTCCCCGGAGCACCCTGCCCTCGACGCCCGAAGCCCCTGGCCCCCGACGCCCGTCGGCCCCCTCACGGGCGCCCGTCGACCCGCCCCGGACACCCGCCGACCTCCTCGTCCACGCCCGTCGCACCGCACGGGCACCCATCCGCCCGCGTCCGGGTTCCGGTGACCGCCGCCCGGCCCCCGCCGCCGGGCGCCGCTCACCGGTCGCTCAACCGCCCGCTGATCCACTCGAGCGTCGGCGGGATCTCGCGCCGCCAGGTGTTGAAGTTGTGGCCGCCGCTTTCCAGGATGATGGACGAGATCCTGGTCGTGCCCGTGGCCTTCGCCAGCTCTATGAACTTCTGTGTGGCCTTGAAGTTGGATTCTCCGACCTTGCTGCTGGTGACGAGCAGCGAGGTCTTGGGAGCGGAACGATTCTTCAGAAACCAGTGCAGATCCGCCTCGTTGCGCAGGGTCGCGTTCCCGTGGAAGAGGTCCCCCGTGGTCGGATCGGTCGGCGCCTTGTAGTACGCCGACAGACCCGCGCCCGCCCCGTAGACCTCCGGGTGGTGCATCGCCAGCTTCAGCGCGCAGTAACCGCCCGTGGAGTCGCCGATGACGCCCCAGCTGCCTGGCTTCCTCGCGACCCGGTAATGGGCCGTCACGGCCTCCGGCAGGTCCTCGGCGAAGAACGACTCGGTCTGCGGGCCGCCCGGGATGTCCACGCACTCGGTGTCCCGCGGCGGCGCGACCGTCGGCCGCATCATCACGAGGATCATCGGCTGCATGCGCCCGTCCTCGGCGAGCCTGCGCGCGGTGCGCGGGTAGTGCAGTTTGTCCACGAGCGCCTCAGCCGTTCCGGGGTAGCCCGTGAGGACGACGGCCGCGGGGAACGTACGCGTGCGGTACTGCGGGTCGAAGTACTCCGGCGGCAGGTACACGTACGCGGGCGTGGCTATGTGCGTCGTACGTCCGTCGACGGCGACCTTCTGGATCTGTCCGCCGAACTGCGGACGCCCTCCTCCGCCGTCCACGCGCCGGGTGTCGACCACTCGCAGCGGTCCCGCCGGCGCGCCGCCCGCCGCGTGGTCGACGACGACGCCCTGGTCGGTCTCGCGGCCGAACAGATCCGCCCAGCTGGCGTAGAAGCCGAACGCCTGGTTGGCGGTCAGCCCCACCGCCACGAACAGCGCCAACTGGGTGGCCAGCAGCAGGCCGATCCGCCCGCTGACCGCCCGCCAGCCGTTCCGGGCCAGGCGCGGCCACAGCCACACCGTGCCGACGAACAGCAGTAAGGCGAACAGCACTGACAACAGCAGCGTTTTGTCGCTCGTGAGCCCCATGCGGTGGTTTCCTGCCTGCTCTCCGTCCGGGATCGCGCCCGCTCCCCCGACTCCTTCGCGAGGGCTTGTCCCGGACTTTCCTTCGCCTTTTCAGTGGCTTTGAGAAGACGAGTGAACCTCTCTCCTCAAGACACCGTCCTAGAGGGCGCAATGTCGCCGGATGCCCGAATCGGGCCCGGGTCCAAGGTCTCTCGCGGAACTACGGGATGCGATGTCTGTCACTCAAGATGGGGAAATGTCGGGCGGGGTTCCGCACCGATCAAGCCGGGTGCGGCAGATAGTGCGAGGTCCGCGCCCCGAGTCGGTTCCCGCCCTGGTCGCCCGCGCCTGTGCCCTCGTGGGCCTGCTGGACGTCGCGGGAGGCGTCTTCCCGCGCTTCCGGCACAGCCGTATGCACACCTTCGCCGAGGTGCTGCCCGGCTCGTTCGGGCCGTTCGCGGCGGCGCTGTCCCTCAGCGCCGGCGTCCTGTTGCTGCTCCTCGCACACGGCCTCAAACGCGGCAAGCGGCGCGCGTGGCGCGCGGCCGTGGTGCTGCTCCCGGCGGGCGCGGTGGCCCAGTTCGTGTACCGGCACTCGATCGTGGGCGCGCTCATCTCAGTCGCGCTCCTGGCTCCGCTGCTCATGCACCGCGACCAGTTCGCGGCACTGCCCGACCCGCGCAGCCGCTGGCGCGCGCTCGCCAACTTCGTCCTCATGGGCGCCGGTTCCCTCGGTCTGGGTCTGATCATCGTCAGCGTCCACCCGCGGCGCCTGATCGGCGACCCGAGCCTGGCCGATCGCATTACGCACGTCCTGTACGGCCTCTTCGGCTTCGAGGGCCCGGTCGACTACCAGGGCAACACCTCCTGGACGGTCGCCTTCTCCCTCGGCGCCCTCGGCTGGATCACCGCGGTCACCACGATCTACCTCGCCTTCCGCCCCGAGCACCCGGCCGCCCGGCTCACCGAGGAGGACGAGACGCGCCTGCGCGCGCTGCTGGACAAGCACGGCCGCCGCGACTCCCTGGGCCACTTCGCGCTGCGCCGCGACAAGGCCGTGGTCTTCTCCCCCAGCGGCAAGGCGGCGGTGACCTACCGCGTCGTCTCCGGCGTGATGCTCGCCAGCGGCGACCCCATCGGCGACGTCGAGGCCTGGCCCGGCGCCATCGAACGCTTCATGGACGAGGCCAAGGCCCACTCCTGGACGCCCGCCGTCATGGGCTGCTCGGAGACGGGCGGCGAGGTCTGGACCCGTGAGACCGGCCTCGACGCGCTCGAGCTGGGTGACGAGGCGGTGGTGGACGTGGCGGATTTCTCCCTGGCCGGCCGCGCGATGCGCAACGTGCGTCAAATGGTCAAGCGCATCGAACGCGCCGGTTACGAGACCCGGGTACGGCGCGTCCGTGATCTCGGTGAGGCCGAGCTGGAGCGTATCCGGCGGGCCTCCGAGGACTGGCGCGGCACCGACACCGAGCGCGGCTTCTCGATGGCCCTGGGCCGGGTCGGCGACGCCGCCGACGGGGACTGCCTCATCGCCACCGCGCACAAGGCCGACGAGGTCCCCGGCGAGTACGGCGACCTGAAGGCGATCCTGCACTTCGTGCCCTGGGGCCCGGACGGCGCCTCCCTGGACCTGATGCGCCGCGACCGCTCGGCCGACCCGGGCATGAACGAACTGCTGATCGTCGCCGCGCTCCAGGCCGCCCCGAAATTCGGCATCGCGCGCGTGTCGCTCAACTTCGCCATGTTCCGCTCGGCGCTGGCACGCGGCGAGAAGATCGGCGCGGGTCCGGTGCTGCGGGCCTGGCGCGGCCTGCTGGTGTTCCTCTCCCGCTGGTTCCAGATCGAGTCGCTGTACAAGTTCAACGCCAAGTTCCAGCCTCGCTGGGAGCCCCGCTTCGTCGTCTACCGGGCCTCCGGCGACCTCCCCCGCATCGGCTTCGCCGCCATGCAGGCCGAGGGCTTCGTCAGCCTCGCCCTCCCGCTGCCGCGCTTCCTGCGCCGCCGCTCCGCAGCGGCGCGCGTGTGCACGCACGCGGTGGCGGAGCGGGACGTGCGCGCGGCGTAGGCGCGGCGCCGCGGGGCCCGGCGGCGTCGGGCCCCGCGGCGCCGGGACCGGCCCGGGTGGCGGCCCCGCCCCCTCCCTGCCCTGGGGCTTCCACCCGGGCCGCACCGTGGCCCGGCCCTCTCCTGGGCCTACGCTGAACGCATGAGCAAGCAGAGCGGACGCGGGCGCGTCGTCGGCCTTCCGGAATGGGACCGCTGCGCGGTCATGGGAGTCGTCAACGTGACCCCCGACTCCTTCTCCGACGGCGGCCGCTGGTTCGACACGACGGCCGCGGTCAAGCACGGCCTCCAGCTCGTCGCCGAGGGCGCGGACCTCGTGGACGTCGGCGGCGAGTCCACCCGCCCGGGCGCGAGCCGGGTCGACGAGTCCGAGGAACTCCGCCGGGTCATCCCCGTGGTCCGCGGCCTCGCCTCCGAGGGCGTGGTCGTCTCCGTCGACACGATGCGCGCCTCCGTCGCCGCCCGGGCCCTCGCGGCCGGCGCCGCCCTCGTCAACGACGTCAGCGGCGGCCTCGCCGACCCGGCGATGATCCCGGCCGTGGCGGACACGGGCGCGCCCTTCGTGGTCATGCACTGGCGCGGCTTCCTGGAGGGCGGCAACGTCAGAGGCGTCTACACCGATGTCGTCGCCGAGGTCGTGGACGAGCTCCACGCGCGCGTGGAGGCCGTCCTGGCGGGCGGCATCTCCCCCGACCGTGTCGTCGTCGACCCGGGTCTCGGCTTCTCCAAGGAGGCCGCTCACGACCTCTCCCTGCTGGCCCACCTCGACCGGCTGCACGCCCTCGGTCACCCGCTCCTCGTCGCGGCCTCCCGCAAGCGGTTCCTCGGCCGGGTCCTGGCCGGCCCGGAGGGCGCGCCGCCGCCCGCGCGCGAGCGCGACGCCGCCACGGCCGCCGTCTCGGCCCTGGCGGCGGAGGCGGGCGCCTGGGCGGTCCGCGTGCACGAGGTGCGCGCCACGGCGGACGCCGTACGGGTCGCGCGCGCCGTGGAGGGGGCGCGCGAGGCAGGCGGCGCGCCCGGCGCGGACGCGTCACGCCCGGCGCACACCGCCACAGGCGCACCGGCGACGCCTCAAGCACCTCGCGGCGGGGACGGCCCGAGCGGCGCAGAAGGAGTCCGGTGAGCGCCCCCCACACCGACGTCGAGCAGGTCGAGGCCGCCAACACCGCCTTCTACGAGGCGCTGGAGCAAGGCGATTTCGACGGTGTGTCCGCGCTCTGGCTCACCCCGGCCGACCTGGGCGTGGACGAGACGTACCACGACCCGGCGGACGTCGGCGTGATCTCCTGCGTGCACCCCGGCTGGCCCGTGCTCACCGGCCGGGGCGAGGTGCTGCGGTCGTACGCGCTGATCATGGCGAACACCGACTACATCCAGTTCTTCCTCACCGACGTGCACGTCTCGGTCACCGGCGACACCGCGCTGGTGAACTGCACCGAGAACATCCTCAGCGGCGGCCCCGCGCCGGAGGACGGCGAGGAGCTCGGGCCGCTCGTCGGTCAGCTGGTGGTCGCCACGAACGTGTTCCGTCGCACCCCCGACGGCTGGAAGCTGTGGTCGCACCACGCCTCCCCGGTGCTGGCGGAGAACGACGAGGCCGACGGTCCCGAGGACGCCGAGAGCGACGAGAACCCCTCCTGAGCGGGTAGGCGGACCACAGGAAGGGATCAGGGGTCCCTGAGATGACCCACAGGGACCAAGAAGTGGTTGGAATCACGAACCCGTGGGTAGGGGCGGCTACCAGCCCGTGAGCAGCCGGGTCCCCCCAGGGAAACGCCCGGTGAAATGTCCTGACTCCGGCCCGGGCCACCGTGGCCGGAGCCCGGGACTGTCGGTGCTCGCGGGTAGATTCGTTCGAGGCCGGGGTGCCGCCCGCACGCGGACGCACCGGCCGAAACCGACGATTGCAGGAGTGATTCGCGTGGATCGTGTCGCGCTGCGCGGCCTGAAGGCCCGCGGGTACCACGGCGTGTTCCCCAAGGAACGCGAGGAGGGCCAGACCTTCATCGTGGACCTGGTCCTCGGCCTGGACACCCGACCGGCCGCGGCCGACGACGACCTGGCGAAGACCGTCCACTACGGCATCGTGGCGGAGGAGGTCGTGGCCGTCGTCCAGGGCGACCCCGTCGACCTCATCGAGACGCTCGCCGAGCGCATCGCCCAGGCCTGCCTGAAGCACGAAGGGGTCCAGGAGGTCGAGGTCTGCGTCCACAAACCGGATGCGCCGATCACGGTCCCCTTCGACGACGTGACCGTCACCATCATCCGGAGCCGAGCATGACCGCTTTCTTCACCGAGGGTCAGAGCGACCCGACCGTACAGCCGGTACCCGCCTCCGTCGTGGAGAAGGTCGACGCCGCCGACACCACCCTGCACAACCCCCAACGGGCCGTGATCGCCCTCGGCTCCAACCTGGGCAACCGCCTGGAGACCCTGCAGGGCGCCATCGACGCCCTCGAAGACACCCCGGGCGTCCGCATCAAGGCCGTCTCCCCGGTGTACGAGACGGAGCCCTGGGGCGTCGAGCCCGGCAGCCAGCCCTCGTACTTCAACGCGGTGGTCGTGCTGAAGACGACCCTCCCGCCGTCCTCCCTGCTGGAGCGGGCGCACGCGGTCGAGGAGGCCTTCCACCGGGTGCGCGACGAGCGCTGGGGCGCGCGCACCCTCGACGTCGACATCGTCGCGTACGCCGACGTCGTCGACGACGACCCGCACCTCACGCTCCCCCACCCGCGCGCCCACGAACGCGCCTTCGTCCTCGCCCCCTGGCACGACGTGGAGCCCGAGGCGCAGCTGCCCGGACGCGGCACGGTCGCCGGCCTGCTCGACATCGTGACCCGCGAAGGCGTCGCGGCGCGCAAGGACCTGGAACTCCACCTGCCCGAGTAGTCGTTAAGGTCGACAGGACCACTGCCCGCGGGATGTCCGTGCCCGCGGGCTCGGGGGAGTTGAAGGGACACCGTGAGAGAGCTGCGCATCAGGGTGCTGGCCGGCGTGTTCGGCGTGGCCGCGATCCTGTCCTGGGCCGGTGCCCGCCTGTGGAACTCGATCGGGACCCTCCCCAGCGTCCCACTGGCCGCGCCCATCGTCCTCGCGCTGATCGCCGTGGTGCTCACGGCCACCGCGCTGTCGCTGCGCGCTCGGCTCAAGGCCCAGCGTGAGCGCCGCCCCGAGGCCAAGGGCGTCGACCCGCTGATGGCGGCCCGCGCGGTCGTGTTCGGCCAGTCCAGCGCCCTGGTGGCCGCCCTCGTCTCCGGCATGTACGGCGGCACGGGTGTCTTCCTGCTGGAGTCCCTCGACATCCCCGCCCGCCGCGACCAGGCCATCTACGCCGGTTTCTCGGTCCTGGCGGGCATCGCGGTGATAGCGGCCGCCATCTTCCTGGAGCGCGTCTGCAAGCTGCCCGAGGACGACGATCACGACAAGGGGGCGACGTCACCGGCGTGACGTCGCCCGGTGAGCGGCCCCGTCAGCGGGCCATGATCAGGCTCATCGCCTCGTTGCGCGTCGCCGCGTCCCGCAGCTGCCCGCGCACCGCCGAGGTGATGGTCTTCGCGCCGGGCTTGCGGATGCCCCGCATGGACATGCACATGTGCTCGCACTCGATGACGACGATCACCCCGCGCGGCTCCAGGATCTCCATCAGGGAGTCCGCGATCTGCGTGGTGAGACGTTCCTGCACCTGGGGACGGCGCGCGTAGACGTCCACGAGACGGGCCAGCTTGGACAGGCCGGTGATCTTCCCGCTGGTGGACGGGATGTAGCCGACGTGGGCGACGCCCCGGAACGGCACCAGATGGTGTTCACAGGTGCTGAACACCTCGATGTCCTTCACGAGCACCATCTCGTCGTGCCCCAGGTCGAAGGTGGTCGTCAGCACGTCCTCGGGCTGCTGCCAGAGCCCCGCGAATATCTCCTTGTACGCCCGCGCCACGCGCCCCGGCGTCTCCCGCAGACCCTCGCGGTCCGGGTCCTCCCCGACCGCGATCAGCAGCTCGCGTACGGCGTTCTCGGCGCGCTTCTCGTCGAACTCACCGATGGAGCCCTCGCCGTCCAGCGTGACGGGGTCGGTCATGTGGTGCCTCGTTCCTGTGCGGGTCACGCGTGTGGGTCACGCGCCTCGTCGCGGCATGGAAGACATCGGACGAAAAATGCCGCGCCCCCCAGGCTAGAACCTGGGGGGCGCGGCATCCATTCCGGGCCGGGCGGGGCTCCGGGAGCCGGATCAGCTCTCGGGGCGGTCCTCCGGGGCCGGCTCGGTCACCGGGGTGGGATCCACCGCGGTGGACTTCGCCGTGGAGATCGCCGGCGTCGCGCCGTTGGCGCCGTTCGTCAGTGCGAGCTCCCGGGGGGAGAGCACCGGCGGACGGGTGGACGGCGTGCGCCGCGAGGAGCCGGTCCAGGCGGGCCGGGCCGGGCGCTTGACGATGGCGGAGAAGATCTCGGCGATCTGCTCCTTGTTCAGCGTCTCCTTCTCGAGCAGCTGAAGCACCAGGTTGTCGAGCACGTCGCGGTTCTCGACCAGGATCTCCCAGGCCTCGTTGTGCGCGGTCTCGATGAGCTTCTTGACTTCCTCGTCCACCAGCGCGGCGACCTCTTCCGAGTAGTCGCGCTGGTGAGCCATCTCACGGCCGAGGAACGGCTCGGTGTTGTCGCCGCCGAACTTGATCGCGCCCAGTCGCTCGGTCATGCCGTACTGGGTGACCATCGCGCGGGCCGTGGCGGTGGCCTTCTCGATGTCGTTCGCGGCGCCGGTGGTCGGGTCGTGGAAGACCAGTTCCTCGGCGGCGCGCCCACCCAGCATGTAGGCCAGCTGGTCGAGCATCTCGTTGCGCGTGGTCGAGTACTTGTCCTCGTCCGGCAGGACCATCGTGTAACCGAGGGCCCGTCCGCGCGACAGGATCGTGATCTTGTGGACCGGGTCGGAGTTCGGGGAGGCCGCCGCGACCAGGGCGTGGCCGCCCTCGTGGTACGCGGTGATCTTCTTTTCCTTGTCCGACATGATCCGGGTCCGCTTCTGCGGGCCCGCCACGACGCGGTCGATGGCCTCGTCCAGCGAGTGGTTGTCGATGAGCTTCTTGTCGCTGCGCGCCGTGAGGAGCGCAGCTTCGTTCAGCACGTTCGACAGGTCCGCGCCGGTGAAGCCCGGGGTACGGCGGGCGACGGCCGACAGGTCGACGTCCGGCGCGACCGGCTTGCCCTTCTGGTGGACCTTGAGGATCTCCAGACGGCCCTGCATGTCCGGGCGGTCGACCGCGATCTGGCGGTCGAAGCGGCCGGGGCGCAGCAGCGCGGGGTCGAGGATGTCGGGGCGGTTCGTGGCGGCGATGAGGATCACGCCGCCCTTCACGTCGAAGCCGTCCATCTCGACGAGCAGCTGGTTCAGCGTCTGCTCGCGCTCGTCGTGACCGCCGCCGAGGCCGGCGCCGCGATGGCGGCCGACCGCGTCGATCTCGTCGACGAAGACGATCGCCGGGGCGTTCGCCTTGGCCTGCTCGAAGAGGTCACGGACCCGGGAGGCACCGACACCGACGAACATCTCGACGAAGTCGGAACCGGAGATCGAGTAGAAGGGGACCCCCGCCTCGCCGGCGACGGCGCGCGCGAGGAGCGTCTTGCCGGTACCGGGCGGGCCGTACAGGAGTACGCCCTTGGGGATCTTGGCGCCGACGGCCTGGAACTTCGCCGGTTCCTGGAGGAACTCCTTGATCTCGTGGAGTTCCTCGACGGCCTCGTCCGAGCCCGCGACGTCGGCGAAAGTCGTCTTCGGCGTGTCCTTGGTGATGAGCTTGGCCTTGGACTTCCCGAAGTTCATGACTCGGGAGCCGCCGCCCTGCATCTGGTTCATCAGGAACAGGAAGACGACCACGATGAGGACGAAGGGGAGCAGGGACAGCAGGATCCCGACGAAGGCGTTCTGCTTCGTCGGCGAGACTGTGTATCCGTCCGGGATCTGCTTGTCCTGGTACTTGGTCTGCAGCGTGTTGGCAATGGTCACGCCTTGGTCGCCGATATAGCTCGCCTGGATCTTCGAGCTGTCCTTGACCTTTTCGCCGTCCTTGAGCGTGACCTTGATGGTCTGCTCGTCACCGGTGGTGAGCTTGGCCGACTCGACCTTGTTGTCGTTGATCGCTGCAATGACCTGGCCGGTGTCCACCGTCTTGTAGCCGCCGGACGAGCCGACGACCTGCATCAACACGACCACGGCAAGGACGGCCAGCACGATCCACATGACCGGCCCACGGAAGTATCGCTTCACGTCCATCCATACGGAGCGGTGTCGCCCCGTCCCTCCTGCCATAGTGAGTTTGATAAGACAGTTCTTCTGACGGTACCCCAGCTTTGTCGCGCGGAGCCGCACGGGACGGCTGGCGCACCCGTCTGCTTGCTCCAACGGCGAAAAGCCCGCCGGGGTTCCCGATCTTCGTACGGGGCTTGGGCCCTTCGGGTCTCAGCCGCCGTAGACGTGGGGCGCGAGCGTACCGACGAACGGGAGGTTGCGGTACTTCTCGGCGTAGTCGAGGCCGTATCCGACGACGAACTCGTTGGGAATGTCGAAGCCGACCCACTCGACGTCGATGGCGACCTTGGCGGCCTCGGGCTTGCGCAGCAGCGTGCACACCCTGAGGGTGGCGGGCTCGCGCGAGCCGAGGTTGGAGATCAGCCAGGACAGCGTCAGACCGGAGTCGATGATGTCCTCGACGATCAGGACGTGACGGCCCTTGATGTCGGTGTCCAGGTCCTTGAGGATCCGCACGACACCGGAGGACTGGGTGCCCGCCCCGTAGGACGACACGGCCATCCAGTCCATGGTGATGGGGGTGGACAGGGATCGGGCGAGGTCGGCCATGACCATCACGGCGCCCTTGAGGACACCGACGATGAGCAGGTCCTTGCCCGCGTACTCCGCATCGATCTTCGCAGCCAGTTCGACCAGCTTCGCGTCGATCTCTTCCTTGGTGATGAGCACCTCTTTGAGGTCGGTGCCCATGTCTTTCGCGTCCACCCGCATCACTTTCGGTTGTCCCACCGGCCACCAGGACCGCCCACGACCGCGTGAGCGGTCCTGCCGGAGGGCCCGGATTCAGCCTTGCCGAATCACCAGTCTGCCACCCTGGCGCTGAGCGACGACTTTGCCGGGGAGATTGATGACCCCCTGGCCACGCCAACCGGTGATCAGCCGGTCGACCTCCTCGATGTGCCGGGCGAAGAGGGAACCGGCCGGAGCGCCCGCCTCGATGGCGGCGCGGCGCAGGATCCGGCGGCGTACGGCGGGCGGCAGGGCGTAGAGCTTCGCGCACTCCAGCAGACCGGCGGCGTCCCGTACGGAGGACTCGGCCTGGCCCGCCCAGGCGTCGAGGGCGTCGGCGTCGTCACGGGAGAGCTGGGCCGTCCGGGCGAGGGCTTCGACGACTCCCTTGCCGAGAGCCTTCTCCAGGGCGGGCAGCCCCTCGTGGCGCAGCCGGGAGCGGGTATAGGCCGGGTCGGCGTTGTGCGGGTCGTCCCAGACGGGCAGGGACTGGACCATGCAGGCCTTGCGGGCGGTCTGCCGGTCGACCTGGAGGAAGGGGCGTCGGTAGCGGCCGTCGGCCCCCGAGACCGCGGCCATTCCGGACAGGGAGCGGATGCCGGAGCCGCGGGCGAGGCCGAGCAGGACGGTTTCGGCCTGGTCGTCGCGCGTGTGCCCGAGCAGGATCGCGGCGGCGCCGTGGCGGACGGCGGCGGCGTCGAGGGCGGCGTAGCGCGCGTCGCGGGCCGCGGCCTCGGGCCCGCCTTCGCGGCCGACGGTCACGGCCGTGGCCTCGACGGGATCGAGGCCGAGTTCGCGCAGCCGCAGGACGACTTCCTCGGCGCGCAGGTCGGAGCCGGGCTGGAGCCCGTGGTCGACGGTGACACCGCCGGCCCGGAGGCCGAGCCGGGGCGCCTCGAAGGCGAGGGCGGAGGCGAGCGCCATGGAGTCGGCGCCGCCGGAGCACGCCACGAGCACGAGCGGCGGCGCCGGTCGTTCGTCGGAGTGCGTGTCGGGGGTGGGGTGGTCGTTGAGGATGTCGTGGAGTACGCGGCGGACCGCCAGGCGTATCGCCGCGACCGCAGGATGGGGACCCACTGTCCGGTTCCCTTCATGAAGTTTTCGGGGGTGAACCCGAGGTTCGGTCACGCAGAGTGTGTAGATGGTGACAGAACCCGGCCGTTCCCCGAGCATTGCACGCCTGCCCAGGGCTCACGGTCCCTCGGACGGGTGATTGAAGGGGCGTTCTCCTGCCGTCGGCCGGATTCGTTCACCGCCGTTCCGGCCGTTCACGAGTCGGCCTTGCGGTGCACGCGCGTGACCCAGTCCGCCGGCTTGGCGATCTCGGCCTTGGTCGGAAGTGTGTTCGGGGAGGTCCATACGCGGTTGAAGCCGTCCATGCCGACCTGGTCGACGACGGCCCGCACGAAGCGCTCACCGTCCCGGTACTGCTTGAGCTTGGCGTCCAGGCCCAGCAACTTCCGCAGGGCGACGTCCAGTCGGGAGGCTCCCTTGGCGCGGCGCTGCTGGAACTTCTCGCGGATCTCGGCGACGGACGACACGACCTCCGGGCCCACGCCGTCCATGACGAAGTCGGCGTGTCCCTCCAGGAGCGACATCACGGCGGTGAGGCGGGCGAGGATCTCGCGCTGGGCGGGCGTCTGCACCAGCTCGACCAGGGAACGGCCGCCGTCGTCCTCCTCGCCCTCGGGCCGGCCGCCGGAGAGGGACTGGGCCGCTTCCCTGATCCGCTCCAGGAACGTCATGGGGTCGACGTCGGTCTCGCCCAAGAACGACTGGATCTCGCCCTCGAGATGGTCCCGCAGCCAGGGCACGGCCGAGAACTGGGTGCGGTGCGTCTCCTCGTGGAGGCACACCCACAGCCGGAAGTCGTGGGGCTCCACGTCGAGTTCGCGTTCCACGTGGACGATGTTCGGCGCGACGAGCAGCAGCCGGCCGCCGCCGTTGGCCCCCGCCGGGAGCTCGCGCGTGGCGGGGGCGAAGGTCTCGTACTGGCCGAGGACCCGGGAGGACAGGAAGGACAGGAGCATGCCCAGTTCGACGCCGGTGACCTTGCCGCCGACGGCGCCGAGGACCGCGCCGCCGGGCTTGTCGCCGCGCCGTTCCTGCATCTTGTCGAGGAGGGGTTTGAGGATCTCGCGGAAGCCCGCCACGTTCGCCGCCACCCAGCCCGGGCGGTCGACGACGAGGACCGGCGTGTCGTGGATGTCGTCGGTGCCCATACGAGTGAAGCCCCGGACGTGCGCCTCCGAGGCTTTGGCGTGTCGGCGCAGTTCCGCGACGACGGCTCGCGCCTCGTCGCGGGTGACCTCGGGGCCCGGCCGCACGAGCCGGGTCGCGGTCGCCACCGCCAGATTCCAGTCGACCATCCCCGAAGAAGCAGCGCCACCGTTGCTCGTCATGCGTCAACCGTACGTGAGCGCCGCCGTCGGGGGCAGGCCACGGGAGACCGGTCAGGGAGATGTCAGGGTCGGGACCGGGGACGGCCCGGGGGCGCCGGGCCGCGCCGCTCAGCGGCAGCCGCAGCCCGCCAGCGCCGTCGCCGCCCGATCCAACGCCGCCTGGGCCGCCGCCGGGTCGGTCGTGCCCGCGGCCAGGAGGGCGAACGCGAGGAGGCGGCCGTCCTGGTCGACGACCGTGCCCGCGAGGGTGTTGACGCCGGTCAGGGTGCCGGTCTTGGCGCGGACCACGCCGGCCGCGCCCTCCGTGTAGCGGCTGGTGAGGGTGCCGGTGAAGCCGGCGACGGGGAGGCCGGTGAGGACGGGGCGCAGTTCGGGGCGGGTGGCGTCACCCGCCTTGACCAGCAGGGCGGTCAGGAGGTTCGCCGTGAGCCGGTCCTCGCGGTCGAGGCCGCTGCCGTCCTTGATCCGGACGCCGGCCAACGGCAGGCCGAGCTTCTTCAGTTGGGCGCGGACGGCCTTGCCGCCGCCGGCGAAGTCGGCGCGGACGCCGGTCGCGACGGCGGTCTGGCGGGCGAGGGCCTCGGCGATGTCGTTGTCGCTGTTGGTCAGCATCCGCTCGACCAGGACGGACAGCGGGGGCGAGGAGACGGTGGCGAGGGTCGTCGCGCGCGTGGTGGCCTTCGATGGTCCGGGGGCCGAGGTCTTGATGCCGGCGGCCTTCAGGAAAGCGGCGAACTTGCGGGTGGCGTCGGCCGCCGGGTCGCTCACGCGGGTGGTCGGGCCGCTGGTGGAGTCGTCGGTGCGGCCCTCGTCGGCGGACAGGGCGGTGACGGCGGCGAGGTTGGGGTTGACCCCGATGGGGTGAACCTGGGTGCCGGCGAACAGCGTCGTGTCGTACGAGAGCGTCACCTGGGTGAGGCCGCGCTTCTTCAGGGCGGCCGCCGTGGAACCGGCGAGGGTGCGCAGGTCGGCCCAGCCCCCGGCGTCCGCGCGGGCCGTGAGGGTGGGGTCGCCGCCGCCGACGAGGACGACCTCGCGGGTGTCGGGTTCCAGCGCGGCGCGGGTGGTGAGGCGGTGCTCGCCGCCCATCGCGGAGAGCGCGGCGACGGCGGTGGCGATCTTCGTGGTGGACGCCGGGGTCAGGGCCTCGTCGGCTCCGGAGCCGTACAGCCGCTTGCCGGTGGCCACGTCGACGACCACGGCGGTCCGCCGGGCGCCGAGGGCCGGATCGCCCAGGAGGGGGCCCAGGACGCCCGCGAGGCCCGTACCCGTCGGAAGACCGTCCGAGGCGGATTTCACCGTGCTGGAGGCGCCGCCGAGGCCCGTGAGGACCGAGGCGGCGCTCGGCGCGGGCCGCGGCGCTCCGGCCACCGTGTCGGAGGCACCGGACGAATCGTCCGTACGGCCGTGATCTGTGCCACCCGCCTGTTCCAGGGCGGCGGCCCGGTCCCGCTCCGCCGTACGCTGACCTGTGGAGTCCCAGGGGCCGGCGGCGGTCACCACACAGGCGGCCAGCGCCAGCCCGGCGGTCGCCGCACCCGCGGTGTACTGCCACGACCTGTTGTCCTGACGGGCCTTGGTGATCCGCCCGAGCTGCGGCTTCGCTGCCAGTGTGAGCCGTGTGAGCTGCGGCTTCGCGGCCGCGGTCACGCGTGCGAGACGAGGCCGTACGATCCCTGCGGCCCGTGCCAGACGCGGTCGTACGGCGTCCGTGACCCGCACCACGTGCGGTCTCGCGGCCCGCCAAGGCCTCAGCTCTGGCATGAACACCAGCCCCTTTCGCGATCACACAGCGGCGTGAGGGACACTTAACCACCAGAAGTATGTGCTGATCATGGAGGAGCCACCGGTGGAGTTCGACGTCACGATCGAGATCCCGAAGGGTTCGCGGAACAAGTACGAGGTGGACCACGAGACCGGTCGGATCCGCCTGGACCGTCGACTCTTCACCTCGACCGCCTACCCGACCGACTACGGATTCGTCGAGAACACTCTCGGCGAGGACGGTGACCCGCTGGACGCGCTGGTCATCCTGGACGAGCCGACCTTCCCGGGCTGTCTGATCCGCTGCCGCGCGATCGGCATGTTCCGGATGACGGACGAGGCCGGCGGCGACGACAAGCTGCTGTGCGTCCCGTCGACCGACCCGCGCGTGGAGCACCTGCGGGACATCCACCACGTGTCGGAGTTCGACCGCCTGGAGATCCAGCACTTCTTCGAGGTCTACAAGGACCTGGAGCCCGGCAAGTCCGTCGAGGGCGCCGACTGGGTGGGCCGCACCGAGGCCGAGGCCGAGATCGAGCGGTCCTACAAGCGCTTCAAGGACCAGGGCGGCCACTGAGGCCTCTGTCGCCTGATGCCGTCGGAAGGGCCGCACGCGTACGCGTGCGGCCCTTCCGCGCGTCTGTGCGCATACTGAGGCCTACGGAAGGTGTCGTTCAGGGAGCGTTGCTGAGTGTCGGAGGCGGAGGACCGCAAACCGCAGTCGGACGAGGCGAGGGGTGGTTTCGACCCCGAGATCACGTCCGAGTTCGCGATCCCGGCGGGGCTGGCCGTCCCCAGATCCGGCGGTGAACCGGAGACCACCTCCGAGTTCGCCGTCCCGAACGGACTGGACGTGGGCCCGCCCGCCACCGCGGAGGGCGAGGGATCGGCTTTCAGCCTGCCGAGCACCTACAGCGCCCGGCAGGCCCCGGTGGCCTTCACACCGGCCGAGGGCGTGCCGGTGGTGAGTCTGATCAAGGACCTGCCCTGGCAGGACCGGATGCGCACGATGCTGCGGATGCCGGTGGCCGACCGGCCCGCTCCCGAGCCGGGGCCGAAGGCGGAGGAGGGCGGTCCTGCCGTCCCGCGCGTGCTCGACCTGACGCTGCGCATCGGCGAGCTGCTGCTCGCGGGCGGCGAGGGCGCCGAGGACGTGGAGGCCGCGATGTTCGCGGTCTGCCGCTCCTACGGGCTCGACCGCTGCGAGCCGAACGTCACCTTCACGCTGCTGTCGATCTCGTACCAGCCGTCCCTGGTGGAGGACCCGGTGACGGCGTCCCGGACGGTCCGCCGCCGGGGCACCGACTACACGCGCCTGGCGGCCGTCTTCCGGCTCGTGGACGACCTGAGCGACCCGGAGAGCCATCTCTCGCTGGAAGAGGCCTACCGGCGGCTCGCGGAGATGCGCCGCAACCGGCATCCGTACCCGACCTGGGTGCTGACCTCGGCGAGCGGGCTGCTCGCGGGAGCGGCCTCGGTGCTGGTCGGCGGCGATCTGGTCGTGTTCGTGGCGGCGGCGCTCGGCGCGATGCTGGGTGACCGGCTGGCGTGGCTGTGCGCCGGGCGCGGGCTGCCCGAGTTCTACCAGTTCCTGGTCGCGGCGATGCCGCCGGCCGCGATAGGCATCGCGCTGACACTGGCGAACGTCGAGGTGAAGGCGTCCGCCGTCATCACCGGTGGGCTGTTCGCGCTGCTGCCGGGGCGGGCGCTGGTGGCGGGCGTCCAGGACGGCCTGACCGGCTTCTACATCACCGCCGCCGCGCGCCTGCTGGAGGTCATGTACTTCTTCGTGGGCATCGTGGCGGGCGTGCTGGTGATGCTCTACGTCGGTGTGCAGCTCGGCGCGCATCTCAATCCCGACGCGGCCCTGGGCATCACCAAGCGGCCGCTGTGGCAGATCGCCGCGTCGATGCTGCTGTCGTTGACGTTCGCGGTGCTGCTCCAGCAGGAACGGTCCACCGTGCTGGCCGTCACCCTGAACGGCGGTGTGGCGTGGTCGGTGTACGGCGCCATGCACTACGCCGGGGAGATCTCGCCGGTCGCCTCCACGGCCGTCGCGGCGGGTGTGGTGGGGCTCTTCGGGCAGTTGCTGTCGCGCTACCGGTTCGCGTCCGCCCTGCCGTACACGACCGCCGCGATCGGACCCCTGCTGCCGGGTTCGGCGACCTACTTCGGGCTGCTGGCCATCGCGCAGAACGAGGTGGACGCGGGGCTGGTGTCGATCACCAAGGCCGCGGCGCTGGCGATGGCCATCGCGATCGGCGTGAACCTCGGTTCCGAGATCTCGCGGCTGTTCCTGCGGATCGGCTCGGCCGAGAAGAGGCGGGCCGCCAAGCGGACGCGGGGTTTCTGAGCCTCCGGCAGCCCCAGGGCCGCCGTGGCTCCGGCGGCCCTGACAGCCCCGGCAGCCCTAGTAGCCCTGGTTGTCGTAGGGGTACTGGTTGTTCTGTCCGGCGCCGTACGGCTGCTGCTGGGGCTGCTGCTGCGGCTGCTGGGGCTGCTGGGGCTGCTGCCAGTCCTGGTACTGCTGCTGTTGCGGGTACGGCTGCTGCTGGGGGTACTGCTGCTGACCGTAGTACTCGTGCTGTCCCCCCTGGCCCTGGTGCTGTCCCTGGCCCTGCCCCTGGCTCCGGGCCTGGTGCCGGCCCTGGTCCTGCCCCTGGTTGCCGTACGGGTACTGCTGGTCGTGCTGGTCGATCCGGCGGAGCTGGGTCGTGGCGTCGTCCATGACCGGGGGCTGCTGCTGGTCGGGCTGGTGCTGCTGCCCGGGAGTCTGCGACGCGGACTGCTGCGGGTCCTTCTTGGCCTTCGAGCGGGCCCGCAGGAACTCGATGGCGATCGGGACGACGGAGACCAGGACGATCAGGATGAGGATCGCTTCGATGTTCTTCTTGACGAAGTCGATGCCGCCCAGCCAGGAGCCGAGCAGGGTGACGCCCGCGCCCCACAGGACGCCGCCGATGACGTTGAAGACCAGGAACGAGCGGTACCGCATGCCGCTGACGCCGGCGATGATCGGCGTGAAGGTGCGCACGATGGGCACGAAGCGCGCCAGGACCAGGGACTTCGGGCCGTACTTCTCGAAGAACTCGTGCGCCTTGGTGACGTTCTCCTGCTTGAAGAGCCGCGAGTCCGGGCGGTTGAAGAGCGAGGGCCCGACCTTCTTGCCGAACATGTAACCCGCCTGGTCGCCCAGGATCGCGGCGACGCAGATCAGCGCGACCGCGCCCCACAGCGGGAAGTCGAGCTGGCTCGACGTGATCAGCAGGCCGGCGGTGAACAGCAGGGAGTCACCGGGCAGGAAGAACCCGATCAGCAAGCCGGACTCCGCGAAGACGATGAGCAGCAGACCCCAGAGACCGAAGTTGTCGAGCAGGTAGTTGGGGTCCAGCCAGCTCGGTCCGAGGGCGATCGTCGTCACGGTTCCGGGCTCCTGATGGGTGGGGGAAGGTACGGCGTCCATGGTGCAGCCGCACAAAGCTATCAACGCAATGTGTACGCCCCAGGTTCCACGGATGCCTCCGGGATGCACTGTGGGCCCGCTGGGACGAAGCTGTGAGCCATGGGCATCGAAGACTACGGCGGTGGGCAGGGTCCCGAGCCGGACGTACTGGTCGTCACCACGAACGACGTACCCGGGTTCCGGGTCGAGCGGGTCATCGGCGAGGTCTTCGGACTGACCGTGCGCTCACGGCATCTCGGCAGCCAGATCGGGGCGGGCCTCAAGTCGATGATCGGCGGGGAGCTCAAGGGCCTGACGAAGACCCTCGTGGAGACCCGTAACCAGGCCATGGAGCGCCTCGTCGAGCAGGCACGCGCGCGTGGAGCCAACGGCGTGCTGATGTTCCGCTTCGACGTGACGGAGGCGGCGGAGGTGGGCACCGAGGTGTGCGCGTACGGAACCGCGGTGGTGCTGGTCCGGGAGTAACCGCCCCCGAGCCACCCGGGCACCCGGGCCCCCCGGGCCACCCCGGCCTCCCAGGACCCCGCGGACCTCCCCCGGCGCTCCGGCACCCGGTTCCGGGCCCCCGCGAGCCCGGAACCGGACCCGGCCGGCCCCGGACCTGCCGCACCGTCACTCCCGCGCCGCCTCGCACGGCCTCACGCCGGCGCGGGAGGCCTCACGCCGCCTCGGACCGCCTACGCCGAACGCCGGGCCGCGTTCGCCGCGATCGCCTCCCTGAGGTGCTCGGCCAGGCCCGGGCGCATCGCGTCGTAGAAGGCCTTGAAGCGCTCGTCGGAGACGTACATCTCCCCCAGACAGCGGTGCGTCTCGTACGAGCAGTCGTAGAACCACCTGCTGATGTGCTGCCGGTGTTCCTCGGCCATGTCCGTCGCCGCGTCGCCGGTCGGCGGCTCGCCCGCGGACATGAGGCCGTCGTAGCGCGCGCCCCAGTCGGAGACCTCGTCCTGGATGCGCTTCCAGTCGTCCTTGGTGTAGCGGGCGGCTCGGCGCTGCGACTCCGCGTAGGCCTCGGTGCCGCCCCAGCGCCGCTCCGCCTCTTCGGCGTAGCGCTCCGGGTCCTTGTCGCCGAAGACCTCGAACCGTTCCTCGGGCGTGAGGTTGATGCCCATCTTGCGTGCCTCCATCGCGTGTTCCACGGCCGCGGCCATCTTCTGCAGCTGCTCGATCCGGGCGGTCAGCAGTTCGTGCTGCCGGCGCAGGTGCGCGCGCGGGTCGGCCGCCGGATCGTCGAGCAGGGCCGCGACGTCCTCGAGCGGGAAGCCGAGCTCGCGGTAGAACAGGATCCGCTGGAGCCGGTCGAGGTCGGCGTCGTCGTAGCGCCGGTGGCCCGCGTGGCTGCGCCCGCCGGGGACGAGCAGGCCGATGTCGTCGTAGTGGTGCAGCGTGCGCACCGTGACACCGGCGAATCCGGCGACCTGTCCTACGGAGTAGCTCACTTCCGTCCGCTCCCTTCTCGGTACGCGCTCCACGGTGCGTCCTCACGTCACGTCAGGTGCAAGGCCGGCTCCCTCGTGGCCTCCCCCCGGGTGTCGTGTCCGTTATGCCCGCTTATCGTGAGCCCGTGGCCCAGGACACCCCGCAGCAGGTTCCCGTCGCTCCGGCGACCCCGGCACGCGCCCTGCTGCCGTCGATCCTGCCCGCTCTCGCCGTCGGCGTGCTGGCGAGCCTGCTGCTCCTGCTGGTGGAGGGGGTGGCCGAGCAGCTGGAGCACGTGCTGTGGGAGAACCTGCCGGACGCGCTGGGCGTCGGCCGTTACTCGGTGCTGTGGATGCTCGTCGTGCTGACCGCGACCGGGGTGGCGGTGGGCCTGGTGGTGTGGAAGGCGCCGGGCCACGCCGGTCCCGACCCGGCCACGATGGGGCTGGACGCGCGCGTGCTGCCGCCGGGGGTCCTCCCCGGGCTGCTGGTCGCGACCGCGCTGATGCTGGCGGGCGGGCCGAGCCTGGGCCCGGAGAACCCGATCATCGCCGTGAACGTGGGGCTCGCCGTCTGGCTGGGCCGCCGGATCCGGCCGGGCGCGCCGGGCGCGGTGTGGGTGATGCTCGCGGAGGCGGCGACCATCGGCGCGCTGTTCGGCACGCCGGTGGCGGCGGCGCTGCTGATCTCCGAGGCGCTGGCGGGGCGGCACACCGAGGGGCCGCTGTGGGACAACGTCTTCGCACCGCTGGTCGCCGCCTCGGCGGGCGCGATGACGACCACTCTGGTGGCCCATCCCACCTTCGACCTGGATCTGCCGGTGCTCGGGAAGCCCGGCTGGGGCGATCTGCTGGCGGCCGTCGTGATCGCCGCGGTGGGCGCGCTGCTCGCCATGTGCGCCGTCTACGCCTTCCCGTACGTCCACAGCGCGTTCCGGCGGTTGCGGCACCCCATGCTCATGCTGCCGGCCGGTGGGGTCGTCCTGGGCCTGCTGGGGGCCCTGGGCGGCCATCTGACGCTCTTCAAGGGGCTGGACGAGGTCGGGGAGCTCGCGGCCGATCCCGACGGCTGGACGGCCGGGCAGTTCGCCACGATGACGGTGGTGAAGCTGGCCGCGCTGCTCGTCGCCGCGTCCTGCGGTTTCCGGGGCGGGCGGATCTTCCCGGCCGTGTTCGTCGGCTCCGCCCTCGGTCTCACCGCCCACGCGCTCGTGCCGGGCGTCCATCCGTCGGTGGGGGTGGCGGCCGGGGTGCTGGGCGTGCTCCTGGCCATCACCCGGCAGGGCTGGGTGAGTCTCTTCGTCGCCGCCGTCCTGGTCGCCTCGCCCTCGATCATCGCCCTGCTCTGCGTCGCCTCGCTGCCGGCCTGGCTGCTGGTGACGGGGCGGCCGCAGATGCAGTTGCGCGCGGACGGAACTCCGGTCCGCTGACACCCGTTCGACCCTTCAGGAGGCACCTCATGCCGTTGCACAAAGGCACCGACGAACCCGGTGAGCGCCCGCTGTCCGTGAACCCCTTCTACGGCGAGGCGAATCCGGTCGGCGGCATGACCGAGGCGCCGCCCAAGCACCGGCTGCCGGACGGCCCGACGCCACCGTCGGCGGCGTACCAGCTGGTGCACGACGAGCTGATGCTCGACGGCAACTCACGTCTCAACCTGGCCACTTTCGTCACCACCTGGATGGAGCCGCAGGCCGGCGTCCTGATGGCGGAGTGCCGGGACAAGAACATGATCGACAAGGACGAGTACCCGCGCACCGCCGAGCTGGAGCGGCGCTGCGTGGCGATGCTCGCCGACCTGTGGAACGCGCCCGACCCGTCGGCGGCCGTGGGCTGTTCGACGACCGGGTCGAGCGAGGCGTGCATGCTCGCCGGGATGGCGATGAAACGCCGGTGGTCGCGGCGCGCCGGCGACCGCTACCCGGGCGCCCGGCCGAATCTCGTGATGGGCGTCAACGTCCAGGTCTGCTGGGAGAAGTTCTGCAACTTCTGGGAGGTGGACGCCCGTCTGCTCCCCATGGAAGGGGACCGCTTCCACCTGGACCCGCGGGCCGCGGCCGAGCTGTGCGACGAGAACACCATCGGCGTCGTCGGCATCCTCGGCTCCACCTTCGACGGGTCCTACGAGCCGATCGCCGACCTGTGCGCGGCCCTGGACTCCCTCCAGGAACGCACCGGCCTCGACATCCCGGTGCACGTCGACGGCGCGTCCGGCGCGATGATCGCCCCCTTCCTCGACGAGGACCTGGTGTGGGACTTCCGTCTCCCGCGCGTGGCGTCGATCAACACCTCGGGGCACAAGTACGGGCTGGTGTACCCGGGCGTCGGCTGGGCGCTGTGGCGTGACAAGGAGGCACTGCCGGAGGAGCTGGTCTTCCGGGTGAACTACCTGGGCGGCGACATGCCGACCTTCGCCCTCAACTTCTCCCGGCCGGGGGCCCAGGTCGTCGCGCAGTACTACACGCTGCTGCGGCTGGGCCGCGCGGGATACCGGGCGGTGCAGCAGACCACGCGGGACGTGGCCCGGGGCATCGCCGACCGGGTGGAGGCGCTCGGCGACTTCCGGCTCCTCACCCGGGGCGACGAGCTTCCGGTGTTCGCCTTCACGACGGCCCCGGGCGTGGACGCGTACGACGTCTTCGACGTCTCGCGGCGGCTGCGCGAGAGCGGCTGGCTGGTGCCCGCGTACACGTTCCCGCCGAACCGGGAGGACCTGTCCGTGCTGCGGGTCGTGTGCAGGAACGGCTTCTCTGAGGACCTCGCCGACATGTTCGTGGAGGACCTGTCCCGACTGCTGCCGGACCTGCGCAGACAGTCGGGACCGCTGACCCGGGACAGGAGCGCGGCGACGGGGTTCCACCACTGACCGTCCCCCTCCCCGCCCGTCGGCCGGACCCTCCGCCGGCCGCCCCCCTCGGCCGCCCGGCCCCTCTCCCGGTCGGCCGACGCCCCGGACGGCCGACGGCTCGGACGGCCGTTGCCCCGGACGGCCGACGGCTCGGACGGCCGTTCCCCCGATCGGCCGTCCCGCCCTTCAGTGGCTCATGCGGGCGAACTTCCGGACCGCCAGGGGGAAGAAGACCGCCAGCAGGGCCAGGGGCCAGGCGGTGGCCGCCCAGATGTGGGCGGGGTCGGCGCCCGGGCCGCCGAACAGGTCGCGTACCGCGGTCGCCGTGCGGGACATCGGGTTCCACTCGACGGCGGTGCCCAGCCAGCCGGGCATGGAGGCCGGGGCGGCGAGGGCGTTGGACAGGAAGCCGATCGGCCAGACCAGGATCTGCACGGCCTGCACCATCTCGGGCTTCCCCGCCACCAGTGCGAGGTGGATGCCGATCCACAGCATCGCGAAGCGGAACAGGAGGAGCAGACCCACCGCGGCCAGGAAGGCGCCCGGCCCGCCCTGAGGACGCCAGCCGAGCGCGAGGCCGACGAGGATCAGCACGGCGAGTCCCACGGCCGACTGGAGCATGTCGGCCGCCGAACGGCCCACCAGGACCGCGCCGTCGGCCATCGGCATGGCGCGGAACCGGTCGATGACGCCCTTGTCGAGATCCTGGGTGACGGCGAGCATCGTGCCCTCCAGGCCGAAGGCCATGGTGAGCGCCAGCATGCCGGGCATCAGGTAGTCGAGGTAGTCGCCGTTCACCCCGCGGCCGCCGCCGACCAGGTAGCCGAACATCAGCAGCAGCATCACCGGGAAGACCAGCCCGACGACCAGCCGCCCCGGCTGCCGTGCCCAGTGGGCGAGTTCCCGCCGGGTCATGGTCCAGGAATCGGTCAGCGCGTACGTACTCACACGGTCTCCTTCGTACGGTCGTCCTGCCCGGTCAGGTGCAGGAACACCTCGTCCAGCGTGGGGCGGCGCAGCGCCACGTCCTCCGCCTCGACGCCGGCCTCCTCCAGGGCGCGGACGACGGCGGACAGGGCGGCCATGCGGTCGGTGACCGGAGCGCTGAGCAGACGGCGGTCGGGGTCGACGGTGACGTCCCGCGTGGACAGGGGCAGCAGCGCGAGGGCGGCCCCCAGCAGGCCCGCGTCGCGCAGGACGACGTCGATGCGGTCGCCTCCCGTTCGCGCCTTCAGCTCGTCCGCCGTGCCGTCGGCGATCACGCGGCCCCGGTCGACGACCGAGATCCGGTCGGCGAGCTGGTCGGCCTCCTCCAGGTACTGGGTGGTGAGCACGACCGTCGTCCCGCCGCCGACCAGCGAGCGGACCGCGGACCACACCTCGGCGCGCCCGCGCGGGTCGAGGCCGGTGGTCGGCTCGTCCAGGAAGAGCACCTCGGGGTCGGTGCCGTGCCGGTTGCCGATGAGGGAGGCGGCCAGATCCAGACGGCGGCGCATCCCCCCGCTGTAGGCGCGGACCGGCTTGCGGCCGGTGCCGGTGAGCTCGAAGCGTTCCAGGAGTTCGTCGGCACGCACGCGCGCGTGGCGGGCGCCCAGGTGGTGGAGGCGGCCGAACATCTCCAGGTTCTGGCGGCCGCCCAGCTCCTCGTCGAGGGCGGCGTGCTGGCCGAGCAGGCCGATGCGCGTACGGACCTCCCTGGCCTCGCGCACGACGTCGTGGCCGGCCACCTCGACGCGTCCGGCGTCCGGCCGCAGCAGCGTGGACAGGATCCTGACCAGGGTCGTCTTGCCCGCGCCGTTCGGCCCGAGCACCCCGTGCACGGTGCCGCCGGCCACGGTGAGGTCGAGCCCGTCCAGCGCCTGTGTGTCGCCGTACCTCTTGCGCACGCCGTCGACGGTGATCGCCGTGTCGGCCATGAAAGTCCCCCAACTCCTCCGGTAGTCAAACTTGACTACCACGTCAAAGTAACGCCCCGGATCGGACTCGTCAAACTTGATTAGCGGGCATCCCCCGGATGCCGTTCCCCCGTGGCGTACGGGTTCTCCTCGCCCTCCGCGAGGACGCCGACGAACGGCGCACCCTCCCCCGCGAAGGTGTACGCGCCGCCCTCGATCCGTGCGATCAGGCCCCGCGTCCACGCGGCCTCGGCGTCCGCCGTGTGGAGCCAGAGATTCATGATCTCGCCGATGTGGCCCAGCTGCTCCGGCCCGTCCTCGGGGACGTAGTGCTCGGTGACGGCGGAGCGCCACTCCTCGATGCCGCGGATGCGCTCCTCCAGGAGCGCCACGGCCTCCGCGCGCGGGAGGTCGACCACGAAGCCGATGGCCGCCGACTTCACGTCCGTCTTCTGGTCGTAGGAGGTCAGCGCCTCGCGCAGCAGCCTGAAGTACTCGGCGGTGCCGGCGTCGGTGATCTCGTACTCGGTGCGCGGGGGGCCGCCCGCGGTGGACGGGGCCGTCTCGTGCTCGCGCAGCAGCCCCTGCTTCGCCATCTGCTTCAGGGCGTGGTAGATCGAGCCCGGCTTGGCGTTGGACCACTCGTGGGCGCCCCAGTACTCCAGGTCGCCGCGCACCTGGTAGCCGTGGGCCCGCCCGTGCTGACGCACGGCGCCCAGCACGAGAAGACGGATCGCTGACATGCGCCCAGGTTATGGCGTGGCGGACCCGCGCCCGCCAGGTGCCCGGGCCCGGGTCCGCCGTACCGCCGAGGCGCGGGCCCTCAGAGGGCCGGGCGGCTCAGAACGGGAATCCGCTGCGGCCGTGCTGGACCGAGATCCACTTCGTGGTGGTGAAGGCCTCCAGGGTCGTCTCGCCGTTGAGACGGCCCACGCCGGAGTTCTTCTCGCCGCCGAAGGGGACGATCGGCTCGTCGTGGACGGTGGCGTCGTTGACGTGGAACATGCCGGTGACGATCTGCTTGGCGAAGGCGACGCCCCGCTCGATGTCCGCGGTGTGCACGGCGCCGCTGAGGCCGTACGGCGTGTCGTTGGCGATGCGGACCGCCTCCTCCTCACCGTCGAAGGTGTTGATGAAGACGACCGGCCCGAAGACCTCCTGCTGGAGCAGGGCGGAGTCGGCGGGCAGGCCGGCCAGCACGGAGGGCTCGACGAGGTTGTCCGTGGTCGCGCCGTGCAGCAGGGCGGTGGCGCCCTCGGAGATCGCCTGCTCGACGGCGCCGGTGACGGCTTCCGCCTGCTGGGAGTTGATCACCGGGCCGATGGCGGTCTGCGGGTCGCGCGGGTCACCGGCCTTGAGGGTCTTGACCTTGGCGACGAACTTCTCGGTGAACTCGTCCGCGAGCGAGCGGTCGACCAGGATGCGGTTGGCGGCCATGCAGACCTGCCCCTGGTGGACGAAGCGGCTGAAGACGGCCGCGTCGACCGCGTAGTCGACGTCGGCGTCGTCGAGCACGACGAAGGCGCTGTTGCCGCCGAGTTCGATGATGGACCGCTTGAAGTGCGAGGCGGCCACCGTGGCGACATGGCGGCCGACCTTGTCGGAACCGGTGAAGGAGATGACCCGCGGGATCGGGTGCTCCAGGAAGGCGTCGCCGATCTCGGCGATGTCGGTCACGACGACGTTCAGCAGACCCGGCGGCAGACCGGCGTCCTCGAAGAGCTTGGCGATCACGGTGCCGCCGGCGATCGGAGTGTTCTGGTGCGGCTTGAGCACCACACCGTTGCCGAGGGCCAGCGCGGGGGCGACGGACTTCAGCGACAGCAGGAAGGGCACGTTGAACGGACTGATCACACCGACGACGCCGACCGGCTCCCGGTAGACCCGGTTCTCCTTGCCGTCGATCGGCGAGGGCAGGATGCGGCCCTCCGGACGCAGCGCCAGGTGGATCGACTCGCGCAGGAACTCCTTGGCGAGGTGGAGCTCGAAGGCGGCCTTGCCGAAGGTGCCGCCGGCCTCGGCGACGAGGATCTCGCTGATCTCCGCCTCGCGCTCCTCGACCAGCCGCAGCACCTTCTCGAAGACCGCACGGCGCGCGTAGGCGTTGGTCGCCGCCCACTGCTTCTGGACGCGGGCGGCGGCGCGGTAGGCGTCGTCGACCTCTTCGACCGTGGCTATGGTGATCGAGGCCAGCTTCTCGCCGTCGTAGGGGTTGAAGTCGATGATGTCCCAGGACCCGGTCCCCGGGCGCCACTCACCGTCGATGTACTGCTGGGCCAGGTCAGTGAAGTAGGACGACATGTGATCCCTCAATCCCCTGCTGCGATCGGCTTCGATCGATCGGCATCACGATCTGATCACACGTCATCGTACGGGGGTTTCAAGGGAGTTGGGGTCGTTCTCCAGGTGCTCCAGGGGAATCCCTAGGACAGCTGGATCAGTCCGCGCAGGATGTCCCGGCTCTCGTCCGGTCCGGGGCTGTCCTGCTGGAGCTCCTTCAGGGCCTGCTCGTACTGCGCGACGTCCTCGCGCTTGTCGAGATACAGGGCGCTGGTGAGCTGCTCCAGATAGACGACGTCCTGCAGATCGGACTCCGGGAAGCTCAGGATGGTGAAGGCGCCGGACTCGCCGGAGTGTCCGCCGAAGCTGAACGGCATCACCTGGAGCCGCACGTTGGGGCGTTCGGAGATCTCGATCAGATGCTGGAGCTGTCCGCGCATCACTCCGCGGTCGCCGTACGGCCGGCGCAGCGCCGCCTCGTCGAGGACGATGTGGAAGTCGGGCGCGCTCTCGGCGACGAGATACTTCTGCCGCTCCAGACGCAGCGCCACGCGCCGGTCGATGTCGGCGGCGCTCGCGCCCTTCATGCCCCGGCTGACGACCGCATGGGCGTACGCCTCGGTCTGGAGCAGGCCGTGCACGAACTGGACCTCGTACGCCCGGATCAGCGCGGCCGCGCCTTCCAGGCCCACGTAGGTGGGGAACCAGTTGGGCAGGACGTCCGAGTAACTGTGCCACCAGCCCGCCACGTTGGCCTCGCGGGCGAGTCCGACGAGCGCCTGGCGCTCGGTGTCGTCCGAGATGCCGTACAGCGTCAGCAGGTCCTCCACGTCCCGGGTCTTGAAGCTCACCCGGCCCAGTTCCATCCGGCTGATCTTCGACTCCGAGGCCCTGATCGAGTATCCCGCCGCCTCGCGTGTGATGCCGCGTGCCTCACGCAGTCGCCGTAGTTGCGAACCGAGCAGCATCCGCCGCACCACCGATCCGGGCTCTCCCGCGCTCACGTTCGCCAGCCTCCCCAACCGTCTTAGGGGCCGCAGTCTGCCACTAAAACACTTCGAGCAGTACTCGTCCGATTACAGAGATGGAAAGAAGACAAAGGATACGTACAGCGCGATGCGAGGGAACAGTGAGGGGAAAGCAAGGGAAGTGGCCTCGATGGGCGAGAAGTTGGCGGAAAAAATGGCCAAGAAGCGGTACGGGCGGGTCCATTTCGGTCACGTGCACGTGCATCTGCCCTTGCATCCGCAGTGCGCATCCGAAACCATGGTCTCGCGCCACCGCTGCATCGCAACGACCGCGAATCCCGGGAGTGCCTCGCATGGGGACGAATGGATCGACCATGCTCGAGCCGTTACGGCAGGGCCTTCCGCCGCTTGATCCCGCGGCCGTGTCCAACGCCGCCTCGTGTGCCCTGCCCGCCCGCTTCGAAGCGGTGCGCGAGGCCCGGCAGTTCACCAAGAGGACCCTCGGCCAGTGGGACGTCGGCGACCGTTTCGACGATGTCTGTCTGGTCGTCTCGGAGTTGGTGACCAACGCTCTCCGACACGGTCTGTCCCCGGACGACGTCCCGCTCGCGGCGGACCGGCAGCACCCGGCCGTGCGGCTGCATCTGATGCGCTGGACCGAGCGGCTCGTGTGCGCGGTGCGCGACCCCAGCCGGGAGAGTCCGCTGCCCCGGGAGGGCGACGACTTCTCGGCGGAGTCGGGCCGCGGCCTGTTCCTCGTCGACTCCTTCGCCGACGGCTGGGGCTGGCACCCGCTCTCCGGCAGTCTGGGCGGCAAGGTCGTCTGGGCGCTCTTCCGGCTGCACACGCCTGCCGAATGAGGAACCGCGGCGCGTTCTGACGCCGCGGTTCTACGCGCGTTGCCCTCCGTTTTCACGCGAAAAATCCGAAATTCCGGGGCGTGCGGAGGAGAGGCCGAGGCGGAGCCGATGAGCGGCCGGGCGGAACCGGCGAAGCGGGTGAGGACGTCGCGGGACGTCAGCTCGCGATCAGGTGGTCGAACTCGCCGTCCTTGATGCCGAGCAGCATGGCCTCGATCTCCGCGCGGGTGTAGACGAGCGCGGGGCCGTCGGGGAAGCGCGAGTTGCGCACGGCCACGTCACCGCCCGGCAGCCTCGCGAATTCGACGCAGGAACCCTGCGAGTTGCTGTGCCGGCTCTTCTGCCAGGCAACCCCGTACAGCTGTGTGGCCGTCATGCCGTTGTACACGTCGTGCCCCCCGTCAACGTGGTGGTCCACAGGTCGCTCCCTGGTGGTGCACTGGCTCGTGTGGCCATTGGTGCCGTGGTCAACTGTCCCGGATCATAACCCCGTTCACGTGCAGTCGCATGAGCAGATGCACGTGCACGCGGGGTGCCTGCCTGGTTACAGCTTTGACGCCCGCTTTACCCGAGGTGCGGCCCGGCATGTCCGGGTCGGCGGTCGCCGTCGGCTTCACGGGAAAGTCGTCCGGATCGAACCACTCGTGCACTAGGAACAGACGCGTGGCACGGCCGTCCTGTTCCGCCGACGCGGGAACGGATCGGCCGACGGGGGCCGGCGTGTGGTGGTGGGGCCGTCCCGAAAGGAGCGGTTCCGGCGGATGCCCGTCATCCGCTCGGCACGGTATGCGGTCCGTGAGGAAGCGGCCGCACCCGGGGTGCGTCGGTGACACGGAGCAGTGCACGGCGGGTCCGCCGGGCACACGTCCGGCGGCCCGCCCGCCGCCGACACCCCCCGACACCTGTCGCTCCGACGACGGCGCGACCGCTCCCCCGCCCCCGGCCGTAACCGGCTCGCCCCGGCCGACGACGACCGACGCCGACGCGCCGCCACCCCCGCGCAGGACGCCGGAGTCGGCCGGGGGGCGTGCCGGTGACGGCCCGACGCCGTAGCGCCCCCTCGGCCCGCTGTCGGAGCGACGGTCGCTTCGTTCGGCCAGGCCGTGTAGACGGCACGGGTGAATCCGCTCGTACGGGTGAGGCACCAGCGATACGGAGAGGGCGGGCCCCGGACTACGGACGGCGCACCACCCGGGCGGGGTGCGCGTGGACGGGGAGGACGCGTACCGGACAGCTGCGGGAGCGGTCGGGCTGCGCGGCACCGAACGGGGTGGCGGGCGGGGTGGCGGGCGGGTGACGGAATGACGCTGACGGGCGAGGCAGGGTCGGGCGGTGGGTTGCGGCCAAGCGGTCGATGGGTCGGGGAGTGGTCGGGGTCGGGAGTGTGGGGTCAGGGGTGGTGGGTCAGGGGTGGTGGGTCAGCGGGTGACGGTGGGAGGGAGCAGGGCCATTTCCCGGGCGTTCTTGATCGCCCGGGACACCTGGCGTTGCTGCTGGGCGGAGACGCGGGTGACGCGACGGCTGCGGATCTTGCCTCGGTCGGAGAGGAACTTCCGCAGGAGGTCGGTGTCCTTGTAGTCGACGTACGTGATCCCGGCCTGGTCGAGCGGGTTGGGGCGGGACTTCGCGGGCCGGTGCTCGGTCTTGCGGGGCATGGGTCAGACCTCCAGAAGGGTGTCGAAGGCGGACGGCAGCCGCTTCCAGGCGGCCCGTCCGGCGGCGTACTCGGCGTCGGTGAGCAGGCAGGACTCCAGCAGACGTGCCAGGCCGTCCCGGTCCAGACCGGGGGACGTGAAGACCAGGTGCTGGCAGCGGTCGCCGTGCTCGGGGTGCCAGTCCAGCGCCGCGGCGGCCCGGCGCACCGGGGGGACCATGTCCCAGGCCGCGTCGGGCAGCGACGCCAGCCACGGCCCCGTCGACTCCACGCACAGCGCCCCGCCCGCCGCGTCCCAGTGGAGCAGGACGTCGGGCCTGTCGGCGAGCCAGAACCGGCCCCGGCTGCGGGCCGCCGCGCAGGTCAGGTCCTCCAGCGCCGCGTACAGCCGCTCCGGGTGGAACGGGCGGCGCCGGTGCCAGACGAAGGTGCTCACGCCATGGGCGTCGGCCTCGGCGGGCAGCAGCGCGCAGGCCGGGTGCTGGTCGGCCGCGGCCGACTCGACGTCGAATCCGGCCAGTGCCGCCCGGACGAGAGCCGACCGCGCGTCCGGCGGGCCGGCCGGCCCGATCCGCACCCGGCGGGCCGTCGGGTGCAGCTGCGCCAGCAGCTCGCGGTCCTCGTCGCCGGCCTCCTCGGAGTCGACGACGGCCAGCACCGGCGCGTACTCCAGCTGGCGCGCGAAGGTGTCGGCGACCGTGCGCCGGTCGGTGGCGGCCGCGGCGAGACCGCGCTCGGCGAGGTCGTCGCCGTTGCCGAGGAAGGGCAGCAGCAGCGCCGGATCGACGGCGGTGACGACGCCGGTGACCGTGAGCCCGCCGGCCACGACCACCTCGGCCATCGCCTTGGGCTCGACGGAGTCCCACAGCTCGACGACCGCGAGCCGCGTGGTGCCGTCGTCGGCGAGGCGGCGCAGCTCAGGGACGAGATCCTCGCGCAGGGCGCAGCAGGCGCAGTCGTTGACCAGGGGCGCCTCGCCGGCGGAGAGGACGCCGGTGGCGTCGCCGACGGTCCGCACGACCGTGCCCGCAGCGGCCGTCGCGAGGTCGTGGTGGAGGACGACGCTGCCCGGGACGTCGGCGAGCAGACGGGCGACCGCCGTCCGGCGGGCGTCGGCGTGCAGTCCGCCGACGATCACGACCGACAGACTCACGCCCCGCCCCGCTTCCCGAAGCGGCGCTCGAAGCGCTCGACCCGGCCGGCCGTGTCCAGGACGCGGGCGGTGCCGGTGTAGAAGGGGTGGCTGACGTAGGAGATCTCGACGTCGACGACGGGGTAGGTGTTGCCGTCCTCCCACTCGACGGTCTTCCCGCCTGCCGTGGCGGCCAGCGTCGAGCGGGTGAGGAAGGCGTGGTTCGCGGCACGGTCACGGAAGACGACGGGACCGTAGGCCGGGTGGATTCCCTTGCGCATGGCGGTGGTTCAGCGCTCCTCTCGGAAGTCGACGTGGCGGCCGACGACGGGGTCGTACTTGCGCAGGGTCATGCGGTCCGGATCGTTGCGGCGGTTCTTGCGGGTCACATAGGTGAAGCCCGTGCCCGCCGTGGACCGGAGCTTGATGACCGGGCGGAGTTCGTTGCGTGCCATGCTGGTACCTTACTGAAAATGAATTCCATTAGCACCATGGCCCCCGCCATCGACCGAGGAGAGGTACATCACCCGTGTCCGCTCACTGCATGCTGACCGGCGCCCGGCCGGGCTTCGGCAACCGCATCTCCCACTCCCACCGGCGCACTTCGCGCCGCTTCGACCCGAACATCCAGTCCAGGCGCTACTGGCTGCCCGGCGAGAACCGCCATGTACGGCTGCGGCTGAGCACGAAGGGCATCAAGACCGTCGACGCGATCGGCGTCGAGGCGGCCGTGGCGCGCATCCGCGCGCGGGGAGTGCGGATCTGATGGCCAAGAAGAGCAAGATCGCGAAGAACGGCAAGCGGCAGGAGACCGTCGCGCGGTACGCGGCGCGGCGGGCCGAGCTGAAGGAGATCATCCGGCGGCCGGCGTCGACGGACGCCGAACGGGAGTCGGCGCAGCGGGAGTTGCGCGCACAGCCACGGGACGCGAGCGCGACCCGGGTACGCAACCGGGACCAGGTGGACGGGCGCCCGCGCGGCTGCTTCCGGACGTTCGGGCTGTCCCGGGTGAGGCTGCGGGAGCAGGCGCACGCGGGGCATCTGCCCGGCGTGCGGAAGTCGTCCTGGTAGGTCACAGGCGACCCCCGGCGTCCTTCCGGGCCTTGCTGGTAGCTTGCTGCGGTCCCCTACCGGACCGTGAGACCTCACGGTCCGCACAGCCTCACGGTCCGTGCGGTCGACCCGGTCGGCCGGCTACAGCTTGGGAGCTTGCAGTGACTTCGGCGATCTTCTCGCGGGGCGCGTCCCGTCGGCAGGTGCGGGCCACGGCCGTCGTCTTGGCCGCCACGTTGGCGGGCGTGCTCGTGCTGACGGGGTGCAGCGACGACGGCGGTTCCGACGACGGCTCCTCGGCGACGCCGACGGCGGCGACCGGGGGCACGAACGGCGGGACGGGCTCCTCGTCCGCCTCGGCCTCCGTCTCCGCCTCCGGCGAACTGGAGGGCAGTTGGCTCGCCACGACGGACGGCAAGGCCGTCGCCCTGATCATCACCGGGAAGCAGGCCGCCCTCTTCGTGACCGGCGGGACCGTGTGCAGCGGCACCGCCGGCGAGGAGGCGGGCATGCAGATGATCCACCTCAAGTGCACCAGCGGGACGAGCGACCGGACGACCGGCATGGTCGACTCCGCCGACGCGAAGTCCCTGAAGGTCACCTGGTCGGGTGCGGTCGGCAAGGAGACCTTCACCAAGGCGGAGAGCGGCCAGTGGCCGTCGGGGCTGCCCACACCGGGGCTCGGGTAGACCGGCTTCGGGGGGCCGGCTCGGGGGGTTCGGCTTCGGGGGGCCGGCTCGGGGGGTTCGGCTTCGGGGGCTCAGCTCCGGTGGGAGGTGCTTCGGCAGGGAGGGGCTTCGGCAGGGAGCGGCCTCAGTAGGGAGCGGCCTCGGTGGTTCGGGCCGCCATGGGCCGACTGCCCTGGGATCCAGGGGCCCTGACAGGCACTCGGATGGTCGGCCCTCGGAAGGCTTCGGGGTGGTGGCGAGCGGCCCGGACGGTCAGGACAGCCTGCACGCTCCGGACAGCCCGGCCGGTCCGGACAGCCCGGCAGCGAAGTGGTCACGAGTGTGGGGGGCGCGCGACACGCACACGTGCGCGTGCGTGATGATCCTTCGAGCACCGTCACGAAACCCTAGGGATCACTCATGCGCGCCGTTCCCCTCACCGTCACCGCTCTCGCCGCGGCCCTGCTCCTCACCGCCTGCGGCGGCGGGGACGACAGCGGCTCCGGCACCGACGAGAGCAAGGCCGCCGAATCGACCGGTACCACCGGCAGCGCCTGCGACCTCGGCCAGGAGGTCGGCCCCGTCAACGCCGCTCCCGCCGCCGGTGACAGCGGCAACGTCACCGTCACGCTCACCAACAAGGGCGCGGAGTGCACGCTGGACGGCTTCCCCACCGTCGAACTCACCGCCGACGGCGCTTCGGCGACCGTGCCGAAGGACGAAGCCGCCGAGGCCCAGACGCTGACCATTCCGGCGCAGGGCACCGCCACCTTCACGATCACCTACGTGCGCGGTGAGGACGGCGGCGACAAGAGCCTCGCCGTCAAGACGGTGAAGTACGGCCTGCCGGGCGGCTCGGCCGACCAGAGCTTCCCCTGGTCGTACGGCGATGTCGCCCTCAAGAGCGGGAAGACGCCGGACGCGACGGTGAGCGCCTTCCAGCAGGCGGGCGACTGATCCACCGGGCGCCGGGGGTCCGGCGCCGACCGGGACCGGGTACTGGGACCCCTGCCGGGTATCGGGTACCGGACCTCCACGAGGGATCGCGCGGCCGCCAACCGGGAGTGTCACGGCAGCCGGGATCCCACGGCAGCCGGGATCCCACGGCGGCGTAGGAGGTAACGGCGGCGTGGGAGGTCACGGCAGCCGGTATCCCACGGCAGCGCGCGGTGTCAGGGCAGGCGGGATCCCACGGCAACGCGCGGTGTCAGGGCAGGCGGGGCCGGGAACGCATCCTGGCCCGGTCCGCCGCTTCGGCGCCCTCCGTCCAGCCCGCCTCGTCGGTGACTCCGCGCAGACGGGTGGAGACCGTCTCCGGGAACATCCGGTCCGTCGCGGCGGTGACCGCGACCGCGCGGGAGGCGAGCACCGGCAGCAGTTCGTCGGTCACCTGGGTCTCGGCGGCGGCGGTGACCTCGCCCAGGCGGGCGCCGATGCGGTGGGCGTAGGCGGCGAGGAAGGACTGCCGGAAGGTCTTGGTCCGCTTGCGGCCGCCGGCCCGCTGGGCCGCCTCCGCCTTCGCCATGGCGGACTGCGCCTGCACCAGGAGCGACGTGTAGAGCAGCTCCACCGCCTCCAGATCGGCCTCGAAGCCGACGACCGTGGAGAACGCGAAGGTCTCGTTCCACACCGCCCGGCAGTGGTTCGCGTCGGCGACCGCGCCCAGCAGCACCGCCTTCGCCTGCTCGTACGGCGGCTCGACGCCGATCCGGCAGGCGCCCGGCGCGTCCGGGGCCGGGGCCTGGGCGTCGAGCAGCGCCTCGTCGACGCTGTGCCGGGCCATCAGTTCCTGCGCCTTCGCCGTGAGCGCCTCCGCCTCCTGCGCGAACCCGGTCGCCTCGGCCTTCGCGAGCAGCGCGCGGATGCGGGTGAGCATGCGGGAGTGCGATCCGGGGCGGGACTGCCGGTGCGGTTCGGACTCCTGGAGGGGCTCCAGGGCGGGCAGGCGCAGCAGCAGGCGGTAGAGCTCCAGGACCGTGGTGGCGTACGAGAAGCGGTCGGTGGCGGGCCGGGGCGCTGTGTCGGCGGACAGCTCCGCCAGCTGGGCCGCCCAGCGCCGCCCGCGCGCCCGGTCGTCGCGCGCGTGCGTCCGGATCAGCTCCGCCACCAGGGCTACGTGGACGTCGTCCAGCTCGCGCCGAACGAACCGTACGAGATCGGCGGGCTGCCAGCCCCGCCGCCAGGCCGCCGCCACGAACTCCACGCCCCGCCGGACCAGTTCGGCGTCCGCCGCGCGGTCGGCGGCGAGGAGCGAGGCGCCGGTGTCGAGGCCGGCGTCGGCGGTGTCGTAGAGCGCGGCCCGGAAGGCGCGTTCGACGGTGCCGGCGGGACCGCCGGACGCGTTGGCGGACGAGCCGCCGGGCGTGTCGCCGCTGGTCCTCCCGGACGCGCCGCCCCGGGGTCCGCCGGACGCGTCGCCTTCGGAGTGGCGGAACGCGTCGTCGCTCGGGCTGTTGTGGTCGGTGCTGCTCACCGGTCGATCGTGTCACGGAGTGGGGCGACGGAGCCCACGGGAGTGACAACCTCGGGTTGACACTCCCCTACTGTCAACCTACGGTTGACACATGACGTCTCCACGACCCGGCACCACCTCGTCCGTCCGTCTCGACGACCTCATCGACGCCATCAAGAAGGTCCACAACGAGCCGCTCGACCAGCTCCAGGACGCCGTCATCGCCGCCGACCACCTCGGCGACGTGGCGGACCACCTCATCGGTCACTTCGTCGACCAGGCCCGCCGCTCGGGCGCCTCCTGGACCGACATCGGCCGCAGCATGGGCGTCACCCGGCAGGCCGCCCAGAAGCGTTTCGTGCCGAAGGAATCGACCGACCTCGACGCCAGCCAGGGCTTCACCCGCTACACCCCCCGCGCGCGGAACACGGTCATGGCCGCGCACAACGCGTCCAAGGCGGCCGGAAACGCCGAGGGGCTGCCCGCACACCTCGTCCTCGGTCTGCTCGCCGAGCCGGAGGGCCTCGCGGCGAAGGCGATCACCGACCAGGGCGTCTCCCTGGACGCGGTCCGCGAGGCCGCGACCGCCGCGCTCCCGCCCGCCGTGGAGGAGGCGCCCGAGCTGGTTCCCTACGGCCCGGACGCCAAGAAGGTCCTGGAGCTCACCTTCCGCGAGGCGCTCCGCCTCGGCCACAACTACATCGGCACCGAGCACATCCTGCTGGCGCTGCTGGAGTTCGAGAACGGTGAAGGCGTCCTCAGCGGCCTCGGCATCGACAAGACCGGCACGGAACGGTACGTCGCGAAGGTCCTCGCCACGCTCTCGGTGAAGCCTGAGCCTGAGCAGGGGCAGGGGCAGGGGCAGGACGCGGAGTAGCAGGTGGAGGGGGCAGGGGCCTGAGCGGCCGACGGAGGCGTTGTCAGACCCCCCTGCCACACTCGCAGCATGGCCGACCGGTGGGCACTCGCTCCGGCCGAGGACGGTGGCGTGGAACTCGCCCCCCTCGGTCCAGGCGGGCTGCCCATCGGTCCGGTGCTGCGGGAGCCGGACCTGGCGCGGGCCGTGCGCGAGCGGCCCGAGGTCAGCCGGTGGGTCTGGCGTTCCACGGCCGAGGTGTATCCGCGTCTGCTCGCCACGGGGGTGCGAGTGGAGCGGTGCTACGACGTCGAGGACGCCGAGACCCTTCTCCTGGGTCACGAGGGGCGCTCCGGGGAGCCCCGCTCGGCAGCCGCCGCGCTGGCCCGGCTGCGCGGCGGCCCCGTACCGCCGGACCCGCCGCAGCGCTCCGCCGCGCCCGGCGCGCAGTCCTCGCTGTTCGAGGCGCAGGAGACCGCCGTCCGGCTGCCCCTCGATGACCTCCTCACCGTCTACGCCGAGCAGCAGCGGCGTCACGAGCGGGCCGAACACCCGGCGCGGATGCGGCTGCTGACGGCGGCCGAGTCGGCCGGGATGCTGGTGGCCGCCGAGATGAACCGGGCCGGGCTGCCGTGGAGCGCGGAGGTGCACCGCGCGGTCCTGCACGACCTGCTGGGCGAGCGGTACGCGGGCGGGGGCGAGCCCCGGCGGCTGGCCGAGCTGGCCGACGAGGTGTCGGCCGCCTTCGGGCGCCGGGTCCGCCCCGACCTGCCCGCCGACGTCGTCAAGGCCTTCGCGCAGGCCGGTGTCCGGATCAAGTCGACCCGGCGCTGGGAGATCGAGTCGCTCGACCATCCGGCCGTGAAGCCGCTGATCGAGTACAAGAAGCTGTACCGCATCTGGGTGGCCCACGGGTGGTCCTGGCTCCAGGACTGGGTCCGGGACGGGCGGTTCCGGCCGGAGTTCCTCGCACACGGCACGGTCACGGGACGCTGGGTGACCAACGGCGGGGGCGCCCTCCAGATCCCCAAGGTCATCCGGCGGGCCGTGGTCGCCGACCCGGGCTGGCGGCTCGTGGTAGCCGACGCCGACCAGATGGAACCGCGCGTGCTGGCGGCGATCTCCCGCGACCCCGGGCTGATGGAGGTCGCCGGCCGGGAGACCGACCTCTACCAGTCCGTCTCCGACCGGGCGTTCTCCGGCGACCGCGCCCAGGCGAAACTCGCCGTCCTCGGCGCGGTCTACGGCCAGACCTCCGGGGACGGTCTGAAGAACCTGGCCGCGCTCCGCCGCCGCTTCCCGCGCGCGGTGGCATACGTCGACGAGGCGGCGCGGGCGGGCGAGGAGGGCCGGCTCGTGCGGACCTGGCTGGGCCGGACCTGTCCTCCGGCCAGCGGGTCCGGGGACGAGGGCACGGAGGAGGCCGGCATCCCCGTCGACTCCGCCGCCGGTCCCGGCAGCCCTGGCGGTCGCGGTGGTTCGGGCGGTCGCGGTGGTCTTGGTGGTTCCGGCGGAGACGAGGAAACCGGCGCGGACCGCCAGTGGGTGCCGGGGTACGCCTCGACCGACGCACGCGCGCGTGGCCGGTTCGCCCGCAACTTCGTCGTCCAGGGCAGCGCCGCCGACTGGGCGCTGCTACTGCTCGCGGCCCTTCGGCAGGCCTGTGCGGGGATGGCGGCCGAGCTGGTCTTCTTCCAGCACGACGAGGTGATCGTGCACTGTCCGCAGGAGGAGGCCGAGACGGTCGTCGCCGCGATCCGTGAGGCGTCCGCCCTGGCCGGACGGCTGACGTTCGGGGAGACCCCGGTGCGGTTTCCGTTCAGCACGGCGGTGGTGGAGTGCTATGCCGACGCGAAGTGACCGGGCTCGGCCGGGGGGTGGCTGAGCGATTCGGGCTGAGGAGTCGGGGAGCCCGCCAGCGCGGGTTCGCCTCACTGACCTTCGCAGCGTCGGATTTTCGCGCGCTCGGCCTCCGCCCCGCCGGATGCCTCGCCGCCGGCTTTCGCGTCATCGGCCCCTCGCGTCGTCGCCCCTCGCGTCGTCGGCCCTCGCGTCGTCGGCCCTCGCGAGCTCGCGGGCGAAGTCCCGTACCAGGTCGTGTGGGGTGTAGTGGCCGTACGCGTGCTCCTCCAGGAGTGCCACGTCGACGAGTCTGTTCAGGGCTGCCTCGGCACGGGGTTCGTCGGTGCCGGTGAGACGGGCCAGGAGGGGGACGCCGTACGTGGGCAGGTCCAGCGCGCCGATGCGGCGCAGGGCGAGCGCCGCGTCCCGGTCGGCCTCGCGCCCGGAGGCGGCGAGCGCGTCATGGGCCACGGCGAGGGAGCGGCGGACGCTGAGATCGTCGTACTCGAGGTGGGGCAACCTGTTCTCGGTGTCGGCCAGTTGCCCGGCCAGGCCGTCCGGGGTGAGGGCGCTGCGCGCGGCGAGTCGGGCGGCGACGACGCGCAGGGCGAGCGGGAGGCGACCGGTGAGGCCGATGAGGGGATGGGCGGCGTCCAGCCCCGCGCGCCCCTCGCCCGGCCCGGACGCCGCGCGCAGCAGGGCCGCGCTGTCCTCGCCCGACAGCGGCCCGAGCGGCAAGCGGTGGGCGCCGTCGAGCGTGGTCAGCGGCGAACGGCTGGTGACGATCACCGCGCAGCCGGGGCCGGCCGGCAACAGCGGGCGGACCTGGGAGGCGGTCGCGGCGTCGTCCAGTACGACGAGCGTGTGCGTCGGCGCGAGCAGGGTCCTCAGCAACGCGGAAGCCGCGTCCGGGTGTTCGGGGATGTGCCGGGGTTCGGTACCGAGGTCGCGCAGCAGGACGGCGAGCGCCTGGGACGCGGTGAGGGGCGCCATGCCGGGGGTGGCGCCATGCAGGTGGAGGTACAGCTGCCCACTGGAGAAACGTTCCTTCAAAGCGTGGGCGACATGCAGCGCGAGCGCGCTCTTGCCCACTCCGGCCATACCGCTGAGCACGGCGATCCGGCTGCCGCCCGCAAGGGTGCGGTGGAGAAGGCCCAGGGCCTCGACGCGGCCGGTGAAGTGGGCCGGCGGCGGGGGAAGTTGCGCCGGTGGGGTGCGCGGGCGATCGAGATGGGGCGCGAGCCCGGATGCGGGCGCAAGCTCGTCCTCCGGCTCGGGCGCGAAGGCATCCTTCGGATCGGGCTTGAGCACCACCTCGGCCTCGGGTTCGGGCTCGGACTCGGGCGCAGGCTCGGGCTCCGGGGCGGGCGCAGGCTCGGGCTCGGGCTCGGGCTCGGGCTCGGGCTCGGGCTCGGGCTCGGGCTGGGGGGCGGGCGCAGGCTCGGGCTCGGGCCGGGGGGCGGGCGCAGGCTCGATGTCGGGCTCGGGCTCGGGCTCGGGCTCGGCGGCGGGCGCAGGCTCGGGCTCGGGGGCGGGCGCAGGCTCGGGCTCGGGCTCGGGCCGGGGGGCGGGCGCAGGCTCGATGTCGGGCTCGGGCTCGGGCTCGGGCTCGGGCTCGGGCCGGGGGGCGGGCGCAGGCTCGATGTCGGGCTCGGGCTCGACCAGGGACTCCGGCTCGACCATGGGCTCGGCCGCCAGGGAGGGCGGTGAGGTCCGAACCTCAGCCGCAGGGACAGGTGCATGCGCAGCCGCAGCCGCAGCCGCAGGATCAGGATCAGGATCAGTCGGAACCAAGATCGGAACAGGAGCGGGAGCGAGGACAGGGACGGGAGCAGGCTGTGGCTTCGGTGTCGACGGCCGGTGGTCGACGGCCGTCGGGGCCAGAACCTCCACGTGGGCATCGCGTATCGACGGGCCCGGTTCGATGCCGAGTTCCTCGACGAGGCGGGCCCGCAGGTCACGATGGACGGCGAGGGCCTCGGCCTGACGGCCGGTGCGGTGCAGGGCGAGCATCAGCTGACGGTGGTACGCCTCGCGCAGCGGATGTTCGGCGGCCAGAGCCGTCAACTCCGGGACGAGCCGGTCGAACCGGACTCCGCCGAGGGCGAGTTCGGCGTCGTAGCACCACTCCAGCAGGAGCAGCCGGGCCTCCCGCAGGCGTCGTACGAAGGCGTATCCCCCCAGGTCCGCCTGGAGTCCGCTCAGCGGGGCGCCTCGCCACAGCGCGAGTGCCGCCGCGCACTCGCGCGTGACGCGTTCCCAGTCACGGGCGGCATGGGCCCCGCGTGCCGCGGCGACGTGCCGCTCGAACACATGGACGTCGAGTTCGCCGTACTCGACCCGGAGCCGGTAGCCGGGCGGCACCGCGCGCAGTCGTTCGGGGTCGTCGAGCAGCCGACGCAGCCGGGTCACGTGATTGTGCAGCGACGCCTGCGCGGACGCCGGCGGCGCGCCGCCCCACAGCGCCTCCTTGAGCGACTCGACGGGGACGATCCGGCCCGCGTCGAGGAGCAGGGATGCCAGCAGCGCTCGCACCTTCGGGCTCCGGACGGTGTCGTAGGGAGGGACGCCCGCCTCGCACTCGGCATCCGACGCGTCGGCCGTGTACAGGACCGGTGGGCCCAGCAGCCCGAACCGCAGCCCGTACCGCCGCATCACGCCGTCCGTCACCTTCCGCGCCCGGTCCGTACCGAGCGCCCGTAGCTGAGTCACCTTGCAGAGTCGTATCGCCGAGTCGCCCGGGCCGGGCCGCTCCGCCGGGCCGCCTTGCCGAGTTGCCGCGTCAGGTCGCCGTGCCCAGGGGCTCGGGCGGGTCCCGCTGCCGAGTCCCCTGAGCGGATCTCTCTGCCGAGTCGCTCGGGCTGGAGCCGTACCCGACTACCCGCCGCCCACGGCCCGCCGTTCGCTGCCCACGGCCAGCCGCCCGTCCGCTGCGCGCCGCCTGCCGCCTGCCGTCCGCCGCCCTGCGAGAACATCAAGTGACCAGCGGAGACGCGGGAAACGGTTGGCGACATGTTAGCGATTCGTTGGCGCGATCTGATGTGATCACATCATCGGAATCGGCCCGACGGTGCGCGCGTGTCGACGCGCAACTCGGGGGAGTGCCGCCGCCGCGGCCGGATCCGGGGGTGCGCGGGGTCTCGGTCGGCGGAGGTGACCGGCCGGGCCCTGCGCCCCGCTTGCATGCGCGCCGGTCCGATCAAGTCCGTTGGCCGAAGATCCTTTTGCAGCACGGTCCATCGCAGCACGGTCCATCGCAGCCCGGTCCATCGCAGCCCGGTCCACGGCGATCCGAGCCGTCGGGCCCCATGGCGTTGAGGTCCGAGCCGGTGGGCCGGTGGGGGCCGAGCCGGTGGGGGCCGAGCCGTTGAAGCGCGTTTCCTTACCGGTCCGGTGCTGGGCCGACGGGTGCTCAGATGACCGGCGGCCTTCCCAGCCGGGTCAGGCGCCACACCGTCCGCCACTTCATCGGTCGCCGGTGTCCGGCCGGCTTGCGCAGGCCCTCCGCGAACCCGCCGAACCACGCCTTGAGACCGCCGAGCGAGCGGGTCCGCAGCAGGGTGACGGCGATCCAGACCCCCAGGTGGACGGGGATGAGGGGCAGCGGAAGGTTGCGGCGGACCAGCCAGACCCGGTTCCGGGCCGTGACACGGTGGTATATGGCGTGCCGGGCGGGTGAGGTCTTGGGGTGCTGGAGGAGCAGCTCGGGCGCGTAGAGGATCTTCCAGCCGGCGTCGGTGGCCCGCCAGGCGAGGTCGGTCTCCTCGTGCGCGAAGAAGAACTCGGCGGGCCAGTCGCCGGTCTCCGCGAGCATGGCCATGCTCAGGGCGTGACCGCCGCCGAGGAAGCCGGTGACGTACCCGCCCTGCATCGGGTCCGAGGCGCCGACGCGCGGCACGTGCCGGCGCTGTGTCTCCCCGTGTTCGTCGGCGATCCGGAAGCCGACGATGCCGAGGCGCGGGTCGGCGGCGTACAGGTCGCGGACGCGGCTCAGCACGTCGACGTCGACGAGCAGCCCGTCGTCGTCCAGCTCGACCACGATGTCCACGTCGCCGTACTCCCTCAGCCGGGCGAGGGCGACGTTGCGGCCGCCGGGGCAGCCGAGGTTCTCGTCGACGTCGATCGCGGTGACCTCGCCCGGCAGGAACAGGCGTTGGGCGAAGTCGGGCAGCTCGCAGCCGTTGCCGACGATCACGATGCGGGCGGGCGCCAGGTCCTGCTTGGCCACCGACTCCAGCAGCGCGTCGACCTCGGCGGGCCGGTTGCCCATGGTCACCACGGCCACGGCGATCCTCGGCTCCGCCGCGTCCCCGATGTCACCCACGTCCACCACGTCCCTCACTCCGTCCGGCCCTCGACGTGACCGCGCCGTCCCGTCCACGCGCGGGCCCGTCGTTCACCTAGATGTTGCCTCAGGTGCGGACGTTGCTCCGACGCCGCCTCATTTTGCTTCCCTTTGATGCCGGTTCTGCCTGAACACGCTTCCGCGTGAGCCGGTTCCACCTGTCCGCCTGTGCCGGCGTACCTGTCCCAGTGTCCGACCCGATGGGGCCCCGGCTCCGCCGACCCGGCTCTCAATACGTCGGCGCCTGACGCGTCGGTTCAGCCGCGTCGGTTTTCCCTGCGTCGGACGAACTTGAGCCCCGACCAGTCCTCGCCCAGCGCGGCGACCTTCACGTCCACGACGCCGAGGGGGAGGAAGAGGTCGCGGAGGGCGTTCTCGGTGATGTCGCTGACATGTCCGGCCGCCTTGCCGGGCCAGGCGACCCAGAGCATGGCGTCGTCGGCGAGGTCACGGACGAGAACCGGGGTCTCGGCGGCGAGGTCGGCGTGCTCGCGGTAGAAGGCGACGGTGATGTCGGCGTCGCGGGGCCCGCCCGGGGCGAGATGGACGTCGTCGGGGAGTCCGGGCACGTCCCAGCCGGGCGGGGCGTGTCGCAGCCGCACGCGGTGCCCGGGCCTGACGCCGAGCTTCTTGGCGAGGGGGGTGCCGGAGCAGCCGCCGGTCGCGGCCGAGTCGCTCACGGTCCCACCGTAGCCTCGGACCCGGACCGCCCCCGGTCGGAATCACCTCACCTGGAGGAAAAGCCGTGCCCTTCCGCTGTGCCGTACTCGACGACTTCCAGAACGTCGCGACGACTCTCGCCGACTGGTCGGCACCTGAAGCGGGCGAGGAGGTGGAGGCCGTCCCCTTCACCGAGCACTTCGGCGACGAGGAGGAACTCGCCGCGGCGCTCGCCGACTTCGACTGTGTGGTCACCCTGCGCGAGCGCGTCCCCTTCCCGGCGTCGCTGCTGGACCGTCTCCCCCGGCTGCGTCTGCTGATCGCCTCCGGCATGCGCAACTCGGTGATCGACTACGCGGCGGCGAAGGCGAACGGCGTCACGGTGTGCGGCACGGAGAGCTCCTCGACTCCGCCGGTGGAACTGACCTGGGCGCTGCTGCTGGGTCTCGCGCGCGGGCTGGTGCAGGAGAGCACCGCGCTGCGCGAGGGCGGGCCGTGGCAGTCCACGGTGGGCGCGGACCTGCACGGGCGGCGGCTCGGGCTGCTGGGCCTGGGCAAGATCGGCGCGTCGGTCGCCCGGGTGGGCCTCGCGTTCGGCATGGAGGTGAGCGCGTGGAGCCACCATCTGACGGCCGGGCGGGCGGCTGAGGTGGGCGTGCGGTGGGCCGCCTCGAAGGAGGAGCTTCTCGCCGAGAGCGACTTCGTGTCGATCCACCTCGCCCTCGGCGACCGCACCCGGGGGCTGCTCGGCCCCGCCGAGCTGGCCCTTCTCAAGCCGACGACCTACCTGGTGAACACCTCGCGGGCGGCGATCGTCGACCAGGACGCGCTGCTCGCGGCGCTGCGCGAGGGTCGTATCGCGGGCGCCGGCGTGGACGTCTTCGACGTCGAGCCGCTCCCCGCCGACCACCCGATGCGAACGGCTCCCCGCCTGCTGGCGACTCCCCACCTGGGATACGTGTCCCGCGCGAACTATGAGCGGTACTACGGGCAGGCGGTGGAGGGGGTCCGGGCGTATCTGGCGGGGGCGCCGGTACGGGTGCTGGGCTAGATCCGGCCCGTCCCGCACCCTCACGCACACATCCGGGCTCCCCGACAGAGTTCCCGGACCGAGCTCCCCGACAGAGTTCCCGGACCAAGCTCCCGGACCGAGTTCCCGAACCAGGCTGCCGGTCCGTGGGCCGAGGCCCTACGCCCGATGCCGGGCCCGACGCCTCGCGCGACGAGCGGGGGGGGCGTCCGCCAGGGGGCGGCCGGCGTCGCGGTGATCCGCCTACGACTCCGACCGTGATCCGCCGGGCAGACCCCGGCCCTGTGCGTCCGGCTTCCATTCCTGGACGAGGAGACCGAGCAGCACCTCGTCGAGGAACTCCCCCATCACCCAGGCCGAGGAACGCAGCACGCCCTCGCGGACGAAGCCGTTGCGCTCGGCGGAGCGCAGCATCGCGGCATTGTCCGACAGCGTCTCGATCTGCAGCCGCTGCAAGCCGCGCACGACGAAGCCGTAGTGGCACAGCACCGCGACCACATCGGTTCCGTAGCCCTTGCCGCGCGAGGACGGCAGCAGTCCCAGGCCGATGTGCGCGGACCGGTTGTGGGTGTCGATGTTCCACAGCACCGCGGTGCCGACCAGCGTGCCGCCGTCCAGCTCCACCACCGAGAACGGGACGTGCCCTTGCTCCTTGTCGTCCACCACGAGCCGCGAGTCGTTCGAGCCGGGGGTGATCGGCCGCCATGGCCGGCCTTCGGACCGCGCGGAGTTGACCACGTCGTCGTAGAGCTCGGCCCGCAGGATCGGGATGTCGTCCTCGTGCCGGGCCCTGAGCCCGACCTTGTCGCCCCTCAGCATGCGCACTTCCTATCGGACGGCACTCGCCGTCAGCAAACGATTTGGGCGGCCGCACGGGAGCGCCCCCCTGCCCCGCTGACTGCCTACAGAATGACTGCCTGCCGGCTGCCGGCTGCCGATTGCCGCCCTGGGCGCACGGAAGCGGCCAACGACAGGATCATCACCTTGCTGATCACCACGGCGGCGCTGATCACCGCCCGGCCGACGATCACCACGGGCGCGGCGACCCTGCCACGCCTCCCCCGGCGACCGCACGCGCTCAGCGCCCACGCCCTACGCACCAAAAGCAAAAGCCCCAGGTCACGGCGAGTGAGTCCTGAGGCTTCCACAGAGCCGCCTTCGGGATTCGAACCCGAGACCTACGCATTACGAGTGCGTTGCTCTGGCCATCTGAGCTAAGGCGGCGCGCTGTCCGCACCATGGTGCGATCAGCAACGTCGGTAAGTCTACACAGTTTCCAGGGGTGCTCCGAACAGGCCCCGGGAGCGGTCCCGCCGGGGCCCGCGGCCGTGGCTACTTGCAGCGCTTGCCGTCCGCCGGAGGGGTTCCGTGGAGCAGATAGGTGTCGATCGCGGCGTCGATGCAGGCGCTGCCGCGGCCGTAGGCGGTGTGGCCGTCGCCCTCGTAGGTGAGGAGACGGGCCGAGGTGAGCTGGCGGGCGAGGGAGCGGGCCCAGCGGTACGGGGTCGCCGGGTCGCGGGTGGTTCCGACGACGACGATCGGGGCGGCGCCCTTCGCCTCGATGCGGTGCGGCTCGCCCGTGGGCCGCACCGGCCAGTAGGCGCAGTTCAGGGAGGCCCAGGCCAGGCCCTCGCCGAAGACCGGAGACGCCTTCCTAAAGGACGGGAGCGCCTTCTCGACCTGGCCGGGAGTGGAGAAGGCCGTGGGGAGGTCGAGGCAGTTCACCGCCGCGTTGGCGGCCATGAGATTGGCGTAGCGGCCGTCGGCGTCCCGCTCGTAGTAGCTGTCGGAGAGGGCGAGCAGGCCCGCGCCGTCCTTGTCCTTGATCGCCGAGGTCAGGGCCTCGCGCAGCTGTTCCCAGGTGCTCTCGTCGTACATGGCCGCGATCACGCCGGTGGTGGCGAGGGACTCGCCGAGCTTGCGGCCGTCCCGGTCTCCGGTGGGGATCGGGCGCGCGTCGAGTGTGCGGAAGAAGGCCTTGAGGTTCTCGCCGACCTTGGTGGGAGCCGTGCCCTTGCCGCCGAGCGGGCAGTCGGGCCGCGTGACGCAGTCCTTCGCGAACGACTGGAACGCCGTCTCGAAGCCCGCCGTCTGGTCCAGGTTCAGCCGGCGCGCGGGCAGCGAGGGGTCCATCGCGCCGTCCAGGACGAGCCGGCCCACCCGGTTCGGGAAGAGCCCCGCGTAGGTCGCGCCGAGGAACGTCCCGTACGACGCCCCCACGTACGTCAGCTTCTTGTCCCCGAGGACGGCACGCAGGATGTCCATGTCACGGGCCGCCTCCACGGTGGAGACGTGCCGCAGCAGCCGTGCCGAGTGCGCGCCGCAGCCCTCCGCGAACCCCTTGTAGGCGTCGACGAGTTCGTCGGTCTCCCGCCGGTCGTCGGGGGTGGTGTCCGTCTGGGTGTATGTGTCCATCGCCCGGCCGTCGAGGCACTCCACGGGCTCGCTGCGGGCCACTCCCCGCGGGTCCACGGCGACCATGTCGTAGCGGGCGCGGACCCCGGCGGGGTAGCCGATGCCGGCGTACTGCTGGAGGTAGCCGACCGCCGAGCCGCCCGGCCCGCCCGGGTTCACCAGCAGCGAGCCCAGCCGCTTGCCCGGGCCCGTCGCCTTCTTGCGGGCGACCGCGAGCCGGACGTCGCCCGCGCCCGGATCGGCGTAGTCGAGCGGCGCCTTCAAAGTGGCGCACTCGAAGCCGGGCACACCGCAGCCGCGCCAGCTCAGCTTCTGCCCGTAGTACGGCGCGAGCGCCGACGGCGTGGCCCGCGGCAGCGCGACGAGCGCCGCCACCGCCGTGGAACCGGCGGAGCTCGTCGACTCGGCGGCGGAACAGCCGGAGACGAGCAGCGCGGCGAGCGAGAGGAGGGTGACGCCGGCACGGGACCTGCGGAGAGAGCGCCTGATGTACATCCAGCGAGCGTAACTGTGCGCAACAGCGCGAACGCCTAACGTACACGATGGGACACGGACGAGTGACGCCGTCAACCCGAGATCGGGTGCCCCGAGCCGGTGCCCGCGCCGCGCCTCGGTCGGCCGCGGCCCGCTCGCCGTCAGGTCCGGCCGACCCGCCCTCCGTCGTCGGTGTCAGCCCGCTCTCAGGGAAAGGGTCATCGCCTCGACCGCCAGCAGCGGGGCCACATTGCGGTCGAGGGCGTCTCTGCACCCGGCGATGGCCTCGATACGGCGGAGGGTGGATTCCGGGCTGCTGTTCCGAGCCAGCCGTTCGAGGGCGTCCTCGGCGTCCAGGTTGGCGATCGCGACGCGGGAGCCGAGCTGGAGGGCGAGGACGTCGCGGTAGAAGGCTGTCAGGTCGGTGAGCGCGAGGTCGAGGCTGTCGCGCTGCGTACGCGTCCTGCGGCGCTTCTGCTTGTCCTCCAGGTCCTTCATCACGCCCGCCGTGCCGCGGGGCATCCGGCCGCCCTGGGCCGCGCCCATCGCCGCCTTCAGCTCCTCGGTCTCCTTGCCGTCCCTCTCCTCCGCGAGCTGCTTGGCGTCCTCCGACGCGGCGTCGACCAGCTCCTGGGCGGCACGGAGGCAGCCGCCGACGTCGTCGACGCGCAGGGGCAGCTTCAGCACGGCCGCGCGCCGCTCGCGGGCGGCGGGGTCGGTCGCCAGTCGGCGGGCCCGGTCGACGTGTCCCTGCGTGGCCCGGGCGGCGGCCGCGGCGACCGCCGGCTCGACGCCCTCGCGCCGGATGAGCATGTCGGCGACGGCCTCCACGGAGGGCGTGCGCAGGTTCAGGTGCCGGCAGCGGGAGCGGATGGTGGGCAGCACGTCCTCCAGGGAGGGTGCGCAGAGCAGCCATACCGTCCGCGGGGCGGGCTCCTCGACAGCCTTCAGGACGGCGTTGGCGGACTTCTCGTTCAGCCGCTCGGCGTCCTCGACGAGGATGATCTGCCAGCGTCCCGTCGCGGGCGAGGTGTACGACTTGCGGACCGTGTCGCGCATGTCCTCGGCGAGGATCTGCGAACCGACCGCGGCGACGGTGTTGACGTCGGCGTGGGTGCCGATGAGCGCCGTGTGGCAGCCGTCGCAGAACCCGCAGCCCGGGACACCGCCGAGCGCCCGGTCGGGGCTCACGCACTGGAGCGCGGCGGCGAAGGCCCGTGCCACCTGGGCGCGACCGGCGCCGGGCGGGCCGGTGATCAGCCAGGCGTGGGTCATGCTCGACGCCTCGGGCGGCGCTACGGCGGAGCCTGCCGCGGTGACGAGCGCGTCGGCGTCCCGAGCGGCAGCGGCGAGCTGCTCGCTCACCTTCTCCTGCCCGACGAGGTCGTCCCACACGGTCATGCGTCACGCCGCCCTTTCGTCACGTTTCGCGTTGCGGCTTCCATTGTGCGGGGAGCCACTGACAATCGAGCCACGGGTGAGGCCGGCGTCCCGCGCCGACGACCGGCGGCGGGACGCCCGGCGGCGCCGGCACGCTCAGCGGCGTCGGCCCCGCCCGCGGCCCTCGTCGTTCCCGTTCTCGTCGTCCCGGCGCGGGCCCAGCAGTTCGTCCGCCAGCGTCGGCAGATCGTCGAGCGGGGTCTCCTCGGCCCAGTCCGGCCGGGGTCGCTGGCGGGGCGCGCCCTCCTCGTCGACCTGCGGCAGCTCGCGCGTGCGGTCGTCGGCCCCGTCACGTTCGTCGCGTTCGTCGCGTTCGTCGCGGAAGTACCCGGGCGGCACCCGGTCCGAGGGGTCCCGGTCGCGCACGGGAGGCAGCACGGCCGTCTCGTCGGCGGGGTTCTCGTCGCGTACCGGAGGCAGCACGGCCGTCTCGTCGGCGGAGCCGTCGCCGCGCACCGGAGGCAGTACCGCGGTCTCGTCGGCGGCCCCCGGCGGGATCGAGGGCTGGGGCAGCTCGGCCGTCACCTCGGCGTCGGTCCCGGCCGCGGCGCCCGAAGACCTACCGGCTCGGGACGCGTTCCCGGACGGCCGGGCGGGCTGCTCGGGCTCCTTGTCCATGCGGATCGGCGGCAGCACCGCCGTCTCGTCCACCGGCCCGCCCGACGCGTTCGTCGGCGTCACCACGGGCGTCGGCACGGTCACGGCCTCCGGCGGGACCGCCGGAGCAGCCGGAGCCGCGGGGCGCGTCGGCTTCGGTCCGACCTGGGCCGCGGCCGCCGCCTGCTCGGCGGCGCGCCGGGCCTGCTCGGCCCGCAGCAGCGCCTCCTCGGCCTTGCGCTGCTTCTCCAGGCGCCGGGCCTCGGCCTCGGCGCGCAGCCGCGCCTCCTCCTCGGCCTGCCGGCGGCGGCGCTCCTCCTCCGCCTTGCGGCGCTCCTCCTCCTCGGCGCGGGCCTTCTCCTCGGCGAGGAGCCTGACCCGCTCCTCCTCGGCACGCCTGCGTGCTTCCTCGGCGCGCAGCCGCGCCTCCTCGGCCTGCCGTTCGGCCTCGCGGCGCTGCGCCTCCTCCAGCTCGCGCCGCTTGCGCTCCTCCTCCTCGGCGCGCAGCTTGGCGAGCTGCTCCTGGCGCTCACGCTCCAGGCGCTCCTCCTCGGCCTTGCGCGCGGCCTCCTCCTCGGCCTTGCGCCGGGCCTCCTCCTCGGCCTTCCTGCGCGCCTCCTCCTGGGCCCTGATCTCGGCCTCGGACAGGGGCAGCAACTGGTCGAGCCGGTGCCGGACGACGGTCGTGACCGCCTCGGGCTCCTGGGCCGCGTCGACCACCAGGTAGCGACCCGGGTCGGCGGCGGCCAGCGTGAGGAAGCCGGAGCGCACGCGCGTGTGGAACTCGGCCGGCTCCGACTCCAGTCGGTCCGGCGCCTCCGTGAACCGCTCGCGGGCGGCCTCGGGCGACACGTCCAGCAGGACCGTCAGATGCGGGACCAGGCCGTTCGTCGCCCAGCGCGAGATCCGCGCGATCTCGGTCGGGGACAGGTCGCGGCCCGCGCCCTGGTAGGCCACGGACGAGTCGATGTACCGGTCGGTGATGACCACCGCGCCCCGTTCCAGGGCGGGCCGGACGACCGTGTCGACGTGCTCCGCGCGGTCCGCCGCGTACAGCAGCGCCTCCGCGCGGTGCGAGAGCCCGGCGCTGGAGACGTCCAGCAGGATCGAACGCAGCCGCTTGCCCACGGGCGTGGCGCCCGGCTCGCGCGTGAGGACGACCTCGTGGCCCTTGGCCCTGATCCACTCGGCGAGCGCCTCGGCCTGCGTGGACTTGCCGGCGCCGTCACCGCCCTCCAGGGCGATGAAGAACCCGGTCCCGGCCGGTACCGGAGCCGGGTCGTCGCCGCCGAGCAGCGCGTCCCGCAGGTCCTGCCGCAGGGGTACGCCGGAACGGTCGTCGACCTTGGCCAGCACGAGGGCGGCCACCGGCAGCAGGAGCGCGCCGACCAGCATGAGCGTGAACGCCGCCCCGCCGTGCGTGAACACGAACTTGCCGTTCTCCAGCCGGTGCGGCCCGATGAGCGCCGCCACCAGCGGGGCGATCACCACGCCCAGCGCCACCACGACCCGCACGACGGCGTGCAGGTGCTCCGTCGTCCGCGTCCGGCGGTGTTCCTCGGTCTCCTGGTCGAGCAGGGCGTGCCCGGTGTTGGCGGCGACGCCCGCGCCGACGCCGGCGAAGCCAAGGATCAGCAGCACGCTGGTGACGTCGGGGACCAGCCCGGCGGCCAGCAGCGCCACGCCGGTGAAGGCGATGGCCAGCGCGAGCAGCCGGCGCCGCGACAGCGACGCGAGGACCTTCGGCGCCGTACGGATCCCGACGACGACGCCGCCGGTCAGCGCGAGCACGAACAGCCCGTACATGACCGGGCCGCCGCCCAGGTCCTTGGCGTGCAGCACGGCCACGGCGACGGCGGCCGCGACCGCCCCGGCGACCGCGGCGCAGGCGAGCACCAGCAGCGGGATCGCGCCGGTGCGGCCCGCGTCGACGCCGGTGGCTGTCCTGGGGCGGCGCAGCCCCTCGAGCGGCGACCGCGCGCGCGGGGTGCGCAGCGCGGGCAGCTCCAGGAAAGTCACGATGGACAGCGAACCGGCGAAGAGACCGCCGGCGACGTACGAGGCGAGGGCGGCCTGGTGCTGTCCGAACCAGTCGATACCGGCGCCCAGAAGATTGTTGAACAACGCCGCGACGACCAGGGTGGCCGCACCCAGCGGAATCGTCACGAAACCCGTGCGCAGCGACAGACGGCGCAGGGCGTCCATGTGGTCGGGCAGCGGCCGTACGGTCGCGCCCTCCAGCGGCGGGGCGGGCAGCAGGGCCGGGGACGCGCTCTCGCGGGCGACCGTCCAGAACCGCTCGGCCACCCCGGTCACGAAGACCGTGACGAGCAGCAGGGCCAGCGCGTCGTCCGGCGTCCAGTCGATCCACAGCGGGGCGACGATCAGCAGCGCCGCGCGCACACCGTCCGCGCCGACCATGGTCCAGCGGCGGTCGAGCGGGCCGTCCGGCGACGTCAGAGAGGTCAGCGGGCCCAGGAGGACCGCGCCGAAGAGGAGGGTGGCCAGAATGCGCACCGCGAAGACCGTCGCCACCGCGAAGGCCACGCCGCGGTAGCCGCCCCCGAAGGCGCCCTCCACGATGGCCGCCTGGAGGACGAGGAGGACGAACACCAGGAGTGCGAGGGCGTCTCCCACCCCGCTCACCAGCTGTGCGCTCCAGAGCCGCTTGAGCTGCGGCTCGCGCAACAGGGCGCGCACAGCGCGCTCGCGGGAGTCCGCCACCAAGGCGTCGTCCGGTGCCGGGTGGTGGGCCGTTGGCTGCTCGGCTCGCGTCATGCATTCAGCCTATCGGCCGCGACTGACACCCTGTCGCCCCCGTCCACGCGCGCGACCGCCCCGACACCAAAGTGATGCCGGGGCGTGGGTTTGACGGACCGCCGTTGAGGAACGGCGACCGAACTCCGCGGTGATCGGGCGGCCCGCCGGTCGTCCCGACGGGCACCCGATCCCTCGGTCGCCGAGCCGGACGGCCGGCCGACCGACCAGCCGGGCGACCGGCCGTGCGGTCAGTCCTCCGACGAAGCCGGTGAGGCCGCCGCCTTCTTCGCGGCCGCCGTCTTCGCCGTCGTCTTCTTGGCCGTCGTCTTCTTGGCCGTCGTCGTCTTCGTGGCGGTCTTCTTGGCGGCCGTCTTCTTCGCCGGGGCCGCCTTCTTCGCCGTCGCCTTCTTCGCGGGCGCCTTCTTGGCCGTCTTCTTGGCCGGCGCCTTGGCGCGCTTCTCGGCGAGCAGCTCGAAGCCGCGCTCCGGGGTGATCTCCTCGACGCTGTCACCGGAGCGCAGGGTCGCGTTGGTCTCCCCGTCGGTGACGTACGGCCCGAAGCGTCCGTCCTTGACGACGACCGGCTGGCCGCTGACCGGGTCCGCGCCCAGCTCCTTCAGCGGCGGCTTGGCGGCGGCACGGCCACGCTGCTTGGGCTGGGAGTAGATCTCCAGCGCCTCTTCGAGGGTGATCGTGAAGAGCTGGTCCTCGGTCTGGAGCGACCGCGAGTCCGTGCCCTTCTTCAGGTAGGGGCCGTAGCGGCCGTTCTGCGCGGTGATCTCCACGCCCTCCGCGTCGACGCCGACGACACGCGGCAACGACATCAGCTTGAGGGCGTCCGCCAGCGTCACCGTGTCCAGCGACATCGACTTGAACAGCGAGGCCGTACGCGGCTTCACGGCGTTCTTGCCGGTCTTCGGGGTGCCCTCGGGGAGCACCTCGGTGACGTACGGGCCGTAGCGGCCGTCCCTGGCGATGATCTGGTGGCCGCTCTCCGGGTCGGCACCGAGCTCGAAGTCGCCGCTCGGCTTGGCGAGCAGCTCCTCCGCGAGCTCGACGGACAGCTCGTCCGGGGCCAGGTCCTCGGGCACGTCCGCCCGCTGGTGGCCCTCGGCGTCCTTCTCTCCGCGCTCGATGTAGGGGCCGTAGCGCCCGACCCGCAGCACGATGTCGTTGCCCACGGGGAACGACGACACCTCGCGCGCGTCGATCGCGCCCAGGTCGGTCACCAGCTCCTTGAGGCCGCCGAGGTGGTCCCCGTCGCCGTTGCCGGCGTCGGCCGCGCCGCCGTGGCCCGCGCCTTCGCCGAAGTAGAAGCGCTTCAGCCACGGCACGGCCTGCGCCTCACCGCGGGCGATGCGGTCGAGGTCGTCCTCCATCCGGGCGGTGAAGTCGTAGTCGACCAGCCGGCCGAAGTGCTTCTCCAGGAGGTTGACCACGGCGAAGGACAGGAAGGACGGCACGAGTGCCGTGCCCTTCTTGAAGACGTAGCCGCGGTCGAGGATCGTGCCGATGATCGACGCGTACGTCGACGGGCGGCCGATCTCGCGCTCTTCGAGCTCCTTGACCAGGCTGGCCTCGGTGTAGCGGGCCGGGGGCTTGGTGGCGTGCCCGTCGACCGTGATCTCCTCGGCGGTCAGCGGGTCGCCCTCGCCGACCTGCGGCAGCCGGCGCTCGCGGTCGTCCAGCTCGGCGTTCGGGTCGTCGGCGCCTTCGACGTACGCCTTCAGGAAGCCGTGGAACGTGATCGTCTTGCCGGAGGCGCTGAATTCGACGTCCCGGCCGTCGGCCGCGGCGCCGCCGATCTTCACCGTGACGCTGTTGCCGGTCGCGTCCTTCATCTGCGAGGCGACCGTCCGCTTCCAGATCAGCTCGTAGAGCTTGAACTGGTCGCCGGTCAGACCCGTCTCGGCGGGCGTGCGGAAACGATCACCCGAGGGGCGGATCGCCTCGTGCGCCTCCTGCGCGTTCTTGACCTTGCCGGCGTACGTGCGCGGCTGCGGCGGCAGGTAGTCGGCGCCGTACAGCTGCGTGACCTGGGCGCGGGCGGCGGTGATGGCCGTCTCGCTCAGCGTCGTGGAGTCCGTACGCATGTACGTGATGTAGCCGTTCTCGTACAGCTTCTGCGCGACCTGCATGGTGGCCTTCGCGCCGAAACCGAGCTTGCGGCTGGCCTCCTGCTGAAGCGTCGTCGTACGGAACGGGGCGTACGGCGAGCGGCGGTACGGCTTCGACTCGACGGAGCGGACGGCGAACCGCGTGTTCTCCAGGGCGGCGGCCAGGGCGCGGGCGTTCGCCTCGTCGAGGTGGAGGATGTTCGCGCTCTTGAGCTGTCCCAGGGAGTCGAAGTCGCGGCCCTGCGCGACCCGCCTGCCGTCGACGCTCTGAAGGCGGGCGACCAGCGACGACGGGTCCGACGGATCCCCGGCGCGGCCGGTCGAGAAGGTGCCCGTCAGGTCCCAGTACTCGGCGGAACGGAACGCGATGCGCTCGCGTTCCCGCTCCACCACGAGACGGGTGGCGACGGACTGGACACGGCCGGCCGACAGGCGCGGCATGACCTTCTTCCACAGGACCGGCGAGACCTCGTAGCCGTAGAGGCGGTCGAGGATGCGGCGGGTCTCCTGGGCGTCGACGAGCTTCTGGTTGAGCTGGCGCGGGTTGGCGACGGCGGCCCGGATCGCGTCCTTGGTGATCTCGTGGAAGACCATCCGCTTGACCGGGATCTTCGGCTTGAGGACCTCCTGGAGGTGCCAGGCGATCGCCTCGCCCTCGCGGTCCTCATCCGTGGCGAGGAAGAGCTCGTCGGATTCCTTGAGGAGGTCCTTGAGCTTCTTGACCTGCGCCCGCTTGTCGGCGTTGACCACATAGATCGGCTGGAAGTCGTGTTCGACGTCCACCCCGAGACGGCGGACCTCGCCCGTGTACTGGTCCGGCACCTCCGCGGCGCCGTTGGGAAGGTCACGGATGTGCCCGACGCTGGCCTCGACGATGTAGCCGGGGCCGAGGTAACCCTTGATCGTCTTCGCCTTGGCAGGCGACTCGACGATCACGAGTCGGCGGCCGCCCTTCGCGGTCTCGCTGGTCGGGGACAACTTCGCTCTTCTCTCCGGTCGACGCTGGGGGCCTCACCCAGGCCTTGCTCCCGGGGTCGGGTCATGGTGACGCTGCGGAGTGTGACGGTACATCCCGCCCCCGTGTCAAACGGGAAAAGCCCGCAACGGCCACTCGAACGGTAACCCGACTACCGCCATTCCTGCCGCCCGGAGTGCCGACCGGCCCTTTTCCCTACGACCGGAACCCGTCTTCCCCTTTACCGGCGGGACCGCGTCCACGCGGTTCGAACGGGGGTCCTGCGAGATCCGCGAAGGCGGCCCCGGAGTCGGCTCCGTGGGTGGTCCCCCCGGTGGTCACGGCGCCGGCTTCAGAGCCGGGTGAAGCACCACACCCCGACCGCCAGCGCTCCGACGGAGGCCAGGGTCGCCAGGGCCGCCGATGCGACGGGGCTCACATCTTCGGCCACGGGCTCACGGTGTCGCACCCGGATCGCCGTCCACATCAGCAGTGCGCCCCCGAACAGGGCGAACACCGTTCCCGTGAAGATCGTCGGCCCGCTCTCCATTGTCGTCCCCGCCCCTTTTCCTCGGCCCGCGCCTGCCCCGGCCCCGGGAGGCTGTCACGCGCGGGCGGCGCCCCGGCGAACCCGAGGTGAACGCCAGGCCCACGGGCGGGGTCGGAGATCCCGGCGAGCCGCCGGAGGGGTCCGTCGAGACCCGCCGGGACGCGCTGGACGTGCCGGGACGCGACCTGCGGGCGCCCCTCGGGGCACGGCGCTGAGCGAGCCCGGAGTGCGATGGGGCACACCGGGCCGGGGTGCGGGCCTTTCCGGCCGTCTTCGCGGTGGTCGCGGTCATCGCGGCGATCACCCTGGTCGCCGTGGTCGCCCTGGTCGCCGTGGTCGCCGTGGTCGCCGTGCTCATCGCTGTCGATCGGCTCACACTGCATACGATCTTGGCGAATCCGTGCCGAGAGCGAAGAGGACAGGGAGAGCGGCGAAGATCCGGCCCGAGCGGACCCGCGTGACCCGCGTGGCCGGTGCGGCGCGTGGCCGGGCGAAGCTCCGGAACATTTCCGGGTGAAGTCCCGGAACGTCCCGGGGGCAAGGCCCTCGAAACGTCCCGGGGTCAGTCCGGAAGGCGTCGTCGCCGCGCCCTCCCGGGGGTGAATTTTCGGACGGTGTCCGGGAGCCCGCTCCGACGGTTCGGGGTCGTCCGGATCAGGTCGGGTCACTCGGCCGGTTCGAGGAAACCCTGCTCCACCAGAAGGCGGATCTGGGCCGGAGTGCGGTCCCGCAGCAACACCGGATCCTCGCCGACCAGTTGGGCGATGGCGTCGAGAATGCGACCGGCGCTCAGCGAGCCGTCGCACACGCCGGCGAAGCCCGCGCCGACCGTGTCGACCTTGGTGGCCCGGCGCATCCCACGGTGCTGGCGCAGCACGACGTGCTCCGGGTCCTCGGCGCCGGGCAGCCCGACCTGCTCCTGGACGACCTCGGTCACCAGCCGGAAGCGCCCGGCCAGCAGCGCCGCGTCGTCGTGGGCCCGCAGGTAGTCCAGCCGTGCGAAGTGCGCCAGGACCGCGTCGCCCAGCGGCTGTTCCACCGCGTGCGGCCACTCCTCCACGGTGATCACGGGCTCCGCGGCCGTCGTCCTGCGCAGGGTGATCCAGCCGAAGCCGACGGCCTTCACCTTGCGCGCTTCGAACTCGTCCAGCCAGGAGTCGTAGTGCGCCTGATACCGGGCCTGGTCGCCCCGGTGATCACCGGCGTCCCTCAGCCAGAGCTCCGCGTACTGCGTGACGTCCTGCACCTCGCGCTGCACGATCCACGCGTCGCACCCGCGCGGCACCCAGGACCTGAGCCGGTCCTGCCAGTTCTCCCCTTCCACGTGCTGCCAGTTGGCGAGGAACTGCGCGAACCCGCCCTCGCTCAGCCGTTCCCCCGCTCCTTGAACGAGCGAGCGGCACAGATCGTCCCCGCCCATCCCGCCGTCCCGGTAGGTCAGCCGGGCGCCCGGCGAGATCACGAACGGCGGGTTCGACACGATCAGGTCGTACGTCTCGTCGTCCCGGATCGGTTCGAACAGCGAGCCCTCGCGCAGGTCCGCCGCCGGAGCGCCGGACAGCGCGAGCGTGAGCGCGGTGATGTGCAGCGCCCGCGGGTTGAGGTCGGTCGCCGTCACGCGCGTGGCGTGCTGGGCGGCGTGCAGCGCCTGGATGCCGGAGCCGGTGCCGAGATCGAGGGCGGCGGAGACCGGCGTGCGCACGGTGATGCCGGCGAGGGTCGTCGACGCGCCGCCGACGCCGAGCACCACGGCCGTGTCGGCCTGGCCGCCCTCGTTCCCGCTGCCGCCCGCGCCGCCGACCGCGCACCCGAGGTCGGACACGATGAACCAGTCCTCGTCGGCCGGCCCGCCGTACGGCCGTACGTCCACGGTCGCGGCGACCTCGTCCTCACCCGTGGGGACCAGCCAGCCGCTCTCCACGCACGCGTGTACGGGCAGGAACTCCTCCACGCGCGCGTGCGACACGGGCTGCTGGAGCAGGAAGAGGCGGACGAGGGTCTCCAGCGGCGTGTCCCCGCGGGTCGCGCGCAGCGCGGGCACGGTCTCGCTGCGGGCCAGGGCGGCGTAGGCGGGCGCGCCGAGCAGTTCGAGGAGACCGTCCGCGGTGAAGGAGGCCGCGAGCAGCGCCTCGCGCAGCCGGGCGGCCACGTCGGGGCGGTCGGCGGAGGGCAGGGGGGAGAGGGTGGCGTTACTCACGCCCCCCATTGTCTCCCGTCACCCGTCGGCGCGCGTTCCCCTCAGCACCCGGCGCGCGTTCCGCCGGATCGCCCCCGGACGCGCCGGCTCAGCTGGTCGTCGCACGGGCCGAGGCGGAGGAGGCGACCTTCTTGCAGCTGGCCTGGTTGGCCATGGCGTTCTTGACGTCACCCTGCTCGAGGTTCTTCAGCGCGGTGTTGCCGCTCTTGCTGAGCTCGCCGAGGTCGGTGGCGATGTCCTGGAGGCCGTCGGCGAACTTCGCCTGGTCCTTCGTGTCCAGCGCGTCGACCTGCTTCTTCAGGCCCGCGTAGGAGGTGGAGAGAGTGGTGAGCGCCGAGACGGCGTCCTTCTGCTTCTTCTCGCCGCCCTCGACACCCGGCGGCGTCCCGGCCTTCTTGACGGCCAGGGCGAGCGCTCCGTAGGCGTCGGACATGTCCTGGAAGGCCTGGGAGTCGGTCTTCTGGACGTTCGCCGGGGCGTTGTTGTCCGTGGCGGCCTGCTTGATGGCGGCGTTGGCCGCGTCGACCTTCGCGTCCTGGGCAGGCAGCGCGTCGCAGACCTGCTTGGCCCAGGCGTCGAGCTCCTTGTTGCCGTCGTCGTCACTGCTGCATCCGGACAGCGCCAGTACCAGTACCGCACCGCCGGACACCATGGCCGCGAGCTTCTTGTTCACCGGGTTGGTCCCTTCCATGGCTCTCGGCCCCGGAACATACACGGCATCGGTGCGAGAACCCCAGAACGAATGTCCGCTATGTAGGTTATTACAGCCATTTGCACCAGGAGAGAGAAGGCTCACGGCTCGGGCACACACCTCACACAACGGGCGGGTGACGCGACAACGCGCGTCACCCGCCCGCCCTTTGAGCTGGGCACCGGTGAACGGCCTACGAAATGACCGCCGGATCGGCGGACTTGGACGACGAATCGGCGTTGTTCTCGTCACCCACGGCGATCCCGCGCCGCTTGGAGACGTACACCGCGACGACGATGACCGCGAGCGCCAGGACCGCGATCAGGATCCGCACGCCGATGCTCTTGTCCTCTCCGTAGCTGAACTTGATCACGGCGGGTGCGATGAGCAGCGCCACGAGGTTCATGACCTTCAGCAGCGGGTTGATGGCGGGACCCGCGGTGTCCTTGAAGGGGTCGCCGACCGTGTCCCCGATGACCGTGGCCGCATGGGCCTCGCTGCCCTTGCCGCCGTGGTGACCGTCCTCGACGAGTTTCTTGGCGTTGTCCCACGCGCCGCCGGAGTTGGCGAGGAAGACGGCCATGAGCGTGCCGGAGCCGATCGCGCCCGCGAGGAACGCGCCGAGGGCGCCGACTCCGAGGGTGAACCCGATGAAGATGGGCGCCAGCACGGCGAGCAGTCCGGGAGTGGCCAGCTCGCGCAGGGCGTCCCGGGTGCAGATGTCGACGACCTTGCCGTACTCGGGTTCCTCGCTGTAGTCCATGATCCCGGGGTGCTCGCGGAACTGCCGCCGCACCTCGAACACCACGGAACCCGCCGACCGCGACACCGCGTTGATCGCCAGCCCCGAGAAGAGGAAGACGACCGCCGCGCCCGCGATGAGGCCGACGAGGTTGTTGGGCTGCGAGATGTCCATCATCAGGCTCATCGGCGCGCCCGCGCCGGAGAGTTTCTCCCCGACGTCCTGCGCACCGGTCGTGATGGCGTCCCGGTACGACCCGAAGAGCGCCGACGCCGCCAGGACGGCGGTGGCGATGGCGATGCCCTTGGTGATGGCCTTGGTCGTGTTGCCGACGGCGTCGAGGTTGGTGAGCACCTGCGCGCCCGCGCCCTGGACGTCCCCGGACATCTCGGCGATGCCCTGCGCGTTGTCGGAGACCGGCCCGAAGGTGTCCATGGCGACGATCACGCCGACCGTGGTGAGCAGGCCGGTGCCGGCCAGCGCCACCGCGAACAGCGCCAGCATGATCGACGTACCGCCGAGCAGGAACGCCCCGTACACGCCCAGGCCGATCAACAAGGCGGTGTAGACGGCCGATTCGAGGCCCACGGAGATGCCGGCCAGGACGACGGTCGCGGGGCCGGTGAGCGACGACTTGCCGATGTCGCGCACGGGCCGGCGGCTCGTCTCGGTGAAGTAGCCCGTCAACTGCTGGATGACCGCCGCCAGGACGATGCCGATCGCCACCGCGACGAGGGCGAGGACCCGCGGGTCGCCGTTCTTGCCCTGGATCGCCGCGTCGGTGACGCCGTCGAGGTCGGCGTACTTGCCGGGGAGATAGAGGAAGACGGCCACCGCGACCAGCGCGAGCGAGATCGCCGCGGAGATGAAGAAGCCCCGGTTGATCGCGGTCATGCCACTGCGATCGGTACGCCGCGGCGCGACCGCGAAGATGCCGATCATGGCCGTGACCACGCCGATGGCGGGAACGAGCAGCGGGAAGGCGAGCCCGGCGTCGCCGAAGGCCGCCTTGCCGAGGATCAGCGCGGCGACCAGGGTCACGGCGTACGACTCGAACAGGTCGGCCGCCATGCCCGCGCAGTCGCCGACGTTGTCGCCCACGTTGTCGGCGATGGTCGCGGCATTGCGCGGATCGTCCTCCGGAATGCCCTGCTCGACCTTGCCGACCAGGTCGGCGCCGACGTCGGCGGCCTTGGTGAAGATGCCGCCGCCGACCCTCATGAACATGGCGATGAGGGCCGCGCCGAGTCCGAATCCCTCCAGCACCTTCGGCGCGTCGGCCGCGTACACCAGCACCACGCAGGCGGCGCCGAGCAGACCCAGCCCCACCGTGAACATGCCGACGACGCCGCCCGTGCGGAATGCGATCTTCATTGCTTTGTGCGAGACGGCGGTGAGATCCTTTTCCGGTTCGCCCGCCGCCGGAGTCGCCTCCCGCGCGGCCGCGGCGACGCGCACATTACTGCGCACGGCCAGCCACATGCCGATATATCCGGTGGCTGCGGAGAACCCGGCACCGATCAAGAAGAAGATCGATCGTCCGGCGCGCTGATTCCAGTCGTCCGCGGGCAGCAGCAAGAGCAGGAAGAACACGACGACGGCGAATACACCGAGTGTGCGCAACTGTCGGGACAGATACGCGTTGGCGCCTTCCTGGACCGCTGCCGCGATCTTCTTCATGCTCTCGGTGCCCTCGCCCGCCGCGAGCACCTGGCGCACCAGTACGCCCGCAACCACGAGCGCGGCCAGTGCCACGACCGCGATGACCACCACGAGCAGGCGGTTGCCGTCGGTCAGCACTGCGGCTGCGAAGGTTGTGGAGTGGTCCAACCGATGAGGGGTAGGAAGCCCCGCCATTCGTCCTCCTTGACGCTTGGGCTGAGCTCAAGATGTGGACGGATTGTAGGTACCGGAACCTGATCAAAACAGTGTGCGGCAAGCGGAATTCGCCTTCGCAGGCAAAACCCGCACGATCTCGCTCGGTAATGCCTTCAGGGCATTCGGCTTCGTGAATTGATTCACGAAATTCATGTCAAGATTCACTGTGCCGAGATTCGCCGCACCGAGATTTCAAGATTCATTTCACGGAACCACTGTAAGCGCGGTCGCGGAGGTCCGCACATGCCGAAGGGCCCTACGAGGTAGGGCCCTTCGGGTGAACGAATCGCGAGGTTCGGTCAGGACAGCGTCGCGGTCGCCGGCGTGGTCGGCCAGGTCATGCGGATCAGTCCGCCGTGCCGGCCCGCGGAGACCTCGACGTCGTCGACGAGACCGCTGATGACCGCCAGGCCCATCTCGTCCTCCTCGGCCTCCACGTCGACGCCCGCGCCGGAGCCGGGCGCCCGGTCACCGGGGGCCGAGCGCGGCGCCTCGTCGCCGACCTCGATGGAGAACTGTTTCTCCTCCTCGATCAGCGACACCTTCACCGGCGCGGTGATGCCGCCGGCCTGATGCAGTCCGACAGCACGGGTGCAGGCCTCGCCGACGGCGAGCCTGACCTCGTCTAGGACGGCCTCGTCCACTCCGGCCCTGCGCGCCACCGCCGCCGCCACCAGCCGGGCGGTCCTGACATGCTCGGGCAGCGCGCTGAAGCGGAGTTCAACGGTGGCCATGCGTCCCCCTCGGAACTACGGGCGTGCTGTCGGGGGGCCGGGCGACCAAGCCCGGACCCCCTCTTTGTTCAACCAGCCGTGCCGGGCCGCGCGGGCCCGGGACGACATGGTCAGTCGGTGGCAGCGACCGCTTCGTCGACCGAGGTGTGGATCGGGAACACCTTGGTCAGACCGGTAATGCGGAAGATCTTCAAAATACGCTCCTGGTTGCAGACCAGACGGAGCGAGCCCTCATGGGCGCGCACCCGCTTCAGTCCGCCGACCAGCACGCCGAGCCCGGTGGAGTCGAGGAAGTCCACGCCCTCCATGTCGACGACGAGGTGGAAATTCCCGTCGTTCACCAGCTCGACCAGCTGCTCGCGCAACTTGGGCGCGGTATATACGTCGATTTCGCCACCGACCTCGACGACCGTACGATCGCCGACGGTACGGGTCGACAGAGACAGGTCCACGGATCCTCCAGCACCTTGCTATCGAGCGGTCGCCCCTCGGAACACCTGGGCAGGAGTCCCCGGGACGGTACGCCAGCCGCCATGGCATTCAATCACTTACCGGCAGGCGTGCACGACGCCTTGGCTCCATTGTCCGTCACGCCAGTGACACACTCGGTGCCGATGGCCAAGAATCACCGATCCGATCGATCCTCGTCCGAGGCCGTGCCCCGCCTGCCCCCGGGCGCGGTTCTGGACCGGCTCGCCCCGGGACCGAGCCGGGCATCGCGCATCACTCATACGGAGCACTTGCCCCCGCGTGCGGGCCGCCATGCCGTCTGGCCGGACCGGATTCGCTCCGAGGTCATCGCGGCCGTGCAGGCCTGCGGCATCGAGGACCCGTGGGCCCACCAGGCCCGGGTCGCCGAGCACGCCCTGGACGGCGAGTCGGTGGTCGTCGCCACGGGCACCGCGTCCGGCAAGTCCCTGGCGTACCTCGTCCCGGTCCTCTCGGCCCTCCTGGACGGCTCCGAGGCTCCGAACGGCCGCGGGGCCACCACCCTCTACCTGGCCCCCACCAAAGCCCTGGCAGCGGACCAGTGCCGCTCCGTGAAGGAACTTTCACAACCGCTGGGCAACGCTGTCCGGCCGGCCGTGTACGACGGCGACACCCCGTTCGAGGAGCGGGAGTGGATCCGCCAGTACGCCAACTACGTCCTCACCAACCCGGACATGCTGCACCGCGGGATCCTCCCGTCCCACCCCCGCTGGTCCTCCTTCCTGAAGTCCCTGAAGTACGTCGTCATCGACGAGTGCCACACCTACCGCGGCGTGTTCGGCTCCCACGTCGCCCATGTGCTGCGCCGGCTGCGTCGCCTGTGCGCCCGCTACGGCGCCTCGCCCGTCTTCCTGCTGGCCTCCGCCACGGCCGCCGAACCCGCCGTCGCCGCCGGCCGCCTCACCGGCCTCCCGGTGGTCGAGGTCGCCGACGACGCCTCGCCCCGCGGTGAACTGGTGTTCGCCCTGTGGGAGCCTCCGCTCACCGAGATGGTCGGCGAGAAAGGCGCACCCGTCCGGCGTACCGCCACCGCCGAGACCGCCGATCTGCTCACCGACCTCGCCGTCCAGGGCGTGCGCACCGTCGCCTTCGTCCGCTCCCGGCGGGGCGCCGAGCTGATCGCGGTGATCGCCCAGGAACGCCTCGCCGAGGTCGACCGCTCACTGGCCCGGCGTGTCGCGGCCTACCGCGGCGGCTACCTCCCCGAGGAACGGCGCGCCCTGGAACAGGCCCTGCACTCGGGCGAGCTCCTCGGCCTCGCCGCGACCACCGCCCTGGAGCTCGGCATCGACGTCTCCGGACTCGACGCCGTCCTGATCGCCGGCTACCCGGGCACCCGCGCGTCCCTGTGGCAGCAGGCCGGCCGTGCGGGGCGGGCCGGACAGGGCGCGCTGGCGGTGCTCGTCGCCCGGGACGACCCGCTGGACACCTTCCTGGTCCATCACCCGGAAGCGCTGTTCGACCGCCCGGTGGAGTCGACCGTCCTCGACCCCGACAACCCCTACGTCCTGGCCCCGCACCTGTGCGCGGCGGCCGCGGAACTCCCGCTGACCGACGAGGATCTGGCCCTGTTCGGCCCCGAGGCCGAGGGGCTGATGCTGCAACTGGAGGCCGCGAAGCTGCTGCGCCGCCGGACCAGGGCGTGGCACTGGACCCGCCGGGAACGCGCCGCCGACCTCGCGGACATCCGGGGCGAGGGCGGCCGGCCCGTCCAGGTCGTCGAGGCCGGCACCGGCCGGCTGCTCGGCACGGTCGACGCGGGCTCCTCCCACACCGCCGTCCACGAGGGCGCCGTCCACCTCCACCAGGGCCGCACGTATCTCGTGCGGTCGCTGGACCTGGAGGACTCCGTCGCCCTCGTCGAGGAGGCCAACCCCCCGTACTCGACGGTGGCCCGCGACACGACGTCGATCTCCGTCCTGGAGACGGACGTCGAGATCCCCTGGGGCCAGGGCCGGTTGTGCTACGGCTCCGTCGAGGTCACCAACCAGGTCGTCTCCTTCCTGCGTCGACGTGTCATCACGGGTGAGGTCATGGGCGAGTCGAAGCTCGACCTCCCTCCTCGTACGCTGCGCACACGTGCCGTGTGGTGGACGGTGACCGAGGACCAGCTGGACGCGGCCCGGATCAACCCCGAGATCCTCGGCGGGGCCCTGCACGCCGCCGAACACGCCTCGATCGGCATGCTGCCCCTCTTCGCGACCTGCGACCGCTGGGACATCGGCGGCGTCTCGGTCCCCCTCCACCCCGACACCCTGCTGCCGACGGTCTTCGTCTACGACGGCCATCCCGGCGGCGCGGGCTTCGCGGAGCGGGCCTTCCACACGGCCCGCGCCTGGCTGACGGCCACCCGCCAGGCCATCGCCTCCTGCGAGTGCGACGCCGGCTGCCCGTCCTGCATCCAGTCCCCCAAGTGCGGCAACGGCAACGACCCACTGCACAAGCGAGGAGCCGTACGACTGCTCACGGAACTCCTGCGGGAGGCTCCCGAGGAGACGGCTCGGGAGGCCACGGATCGGCAGGGAACACCTCCGGAGGCGCCAGCCCGGGAAGGGGTGACTCGGGTGGGGGCGCCTCAGGAGGAGCCGGCACCGGAGGAGACGGCTCAAGGTGAGAAGCCCCAGGAGGAGGCGGAGCCGCCGACCGACCCGGAGCGGGGTCCGGAGGCGGGGACGGGTGCGACCGCAGGGGCATCTGCGGGAGCGGCACCACGTCGGCAGGCCCCGCCCGCGCCCTGACCTCGGTCGCGAACAGCCCCCGTCCCGACGCCGCCGTCACGTCCGAGACCTCACCGACGACCACGCACCGCACCAGTCGCGCTCCCTGCGCCCCGGCCACCCGCTCGGCCCGGTCGCAGGCACGCGCGGGGCCGTCCACGGCGTGATCGGCGGCCGCGAGCGCCGCGAGGTCGGCGGCGCCCGCGGCGCGATGCCGGGCCGCCACCGCCTGTCCGAGCGCGAGCAAGATCCCGAACACCACGCACAGCACGGCGATCGCCCCCACACTCCAGACGGTGGCGGAGCCCCGGTCCGTCTCCCCGTCACGTCCTCCGCGGACCCGGGCCCACACGGCCGCCCCGCCTGCACGTGCCATGCCGCTCACGGCAGGTCTCCCGACGACTGCCCGTGCCCGGCGTCCGCCGCCGCCCTTGGAGGGGCGTCCAGCGCGCCTCGTGGGTCTGGGCCATCTGGTGCACGCGGGTGGTCCGGGGCCCCGCGGGGGACGCCTTGCATGCCTTGGCGGTCATCTGCCGCGTCGGTGTGGTCCGGCGCGCCTCGGGGGGCCTCTGAGGCGCGGGCACCACCCGGCACGCCCTGAGCCTTCTCCGCCCCTCCCACGGCCGTCTCAGCCGCCCCTGTGGCGTCCCCTGCGGTCTTCTCCTTCGTCTCCGAGGCCTTCTCGGTCGCCCTCGCGGTGTCCTCGGTCGTCCCCGCGGTCGGCTCCGTCGCCCCTACGCCCTCCTCCGCCGCCGCGACGGCCTCCTCCCGTACCTCGAAAGGGAGGCCACGCAGCGCCGGCGGCCGGGCCACGACCACGACACGGACCTGGTCGCCCTCCCTGCTGACCGTCACCTCCGCTCCGCGCGGCGCCGTCGCGCGGGTCACCTCCAGGACCGCGTCGGCCGGATCCTGCCGGGCCGCCGCGCGGGCGCCGGTCCTCGCCGCGTCCACACACCGGATCTGGGCCGCCATCACCAACAGCCCCCACACCAGCGCCGTCGCGAACACCACCAGCACCGGCAGCACCACGGCCGACTCCGCCGTCACGAACCCCCGGTCCCCGGCGCACACCCACCGGCTCGCGCGCCGAGGCTGCCGTCCACGGCCCCGTGGGCGTCCCCGTCCGCGCTCACGCCCCCGCACTGAGTGCCCGCTTCACGATGGCCTGGAGCTGAGCCGCGACCACCTCGCTCGTCACCACCTGGTAGAGGAGCACCGCGAATCCCACGGCCGCCACGATCCCCATCGCGTACTCGGACGTCACCATCCCCGCGTCATCGCGCGCCGCACGCATCCTGCACACCAGGGCGCTCAGCCTCGCCCACACCGCTTTGTACATCTCAACCCCCGTGAGGTTCCGTTGCGTTGATCTCTGTTCTGGTTCTGGTTCTGTTTCTGGTCTGGTTCTGTTTCTGGTCTGGTTCTGCTTCTGGCGCCGGTTCGGTCCTGCTTCTCAGGGGTCCTTCGACCACTCGCCGCTCAGCCGCTCAGCCGGTCAGCCGGTCAGCCGGTCAGCCGCCCGATGGTCTATGGCCGACGGCAGGCTCTTCGCCGCCTGTGCACCCGAGCCGTCACCCTCGGTGTTCACGTCGTCCGCGCCCTCATCGACCACCTCCTCCCAGCACCCCGCCCGCGAGCCCGATGACGATGGGCAGCACACCCACCGCGATGAAGGCGGGCAGGAAGCACAGCCCCACCGGCACGGTGACCATGACGGCCGCCCGCCGGGCCCGGGTCGTCGCGGCGCGCGTCCAGTCGGCTCGGGTGTCGGCGGCGAGCCGGGCGACCGGTCCGGCGGCGGGCAGTCCCGAGACGTCGGCCCGCTCCAGCAACCTGGCCAGGCCCGCGGCACCCGGTATCGACGCCAACCTCCGCCAGGCGATGGCCGGTTCACCGCCCAACCGCACCTCGGCCGCGCCACGCGCCAGCCCCTCCCCCACGGGACCACCCAGCGCCTCCCCCACGGCCTGCGCCGCGATCACGGGACCGGCTCCGGCGGCGATGCATGCGGCCAGCAGGTCTGCCGCGAGCGGGAGTTGGCGCGCGGCGAGCCGGCTCTCCACCTCGTTCATCGCGTCCGCGCCCACCGCCGCCTGTTGCCGACGGCGCCAACGACCCAGTCCCGCCGCACCGATCAGCCCCAGGACGAGACCGGCGACACCACCGACCAGGATCCATCCGGCACCGACCACCAGGACGTCGGGAAGCCACCGCCGTACCGTCTTCCACAGCCCGGCCCCTCGGACGGTCGCCGCCCGATCCGATACGAGCAGCTCGGTCACGCGCCGCCGTGCCCAGCGTCGGCGTGACGCGGTCTCCCACCACCGCGTCAGCCCCCAGAAGGCCGTCACGATCCCCACGGCCGCCCCCAGCCTGTGGACAACTTCCGCACTCATGGCTGCTCCGTCCACATCGCCCGCCTCCCTCTCGTCGTCCTCACGTCGCCGCCGCGTGGCGGACGATCCGCAGGGCCCACCACGTCCCCACGCCCTCCAGCACTCCGCCGACGAGCAGGCAGCCCAGCCCGGCTCCGGTGTGCAGCAGGACATGCAGCGGGTCCGCCCCGAGCGCGGCGCCCAGCAGAAGGCCCAGGACCGGCAGACCGGCGAGCATCACCACCGTGGTGCGCGGTCCGGACAACTGGGCCCGCAGATCCGCACGTTGATCGCGTTCCGCACGCAATGCGGCTTCCAGCCGGTCGAGTCCGGCGGCGAGACCGGCGCCCTGGTCCACCGCCACGCGCCAGCACGCGGCGAGTCCGAGCAGGCCGTCGGCACCCGGTTGCCGGGCGGCGGCCGCGAGCGCCGTGGGCACGTCCCCGCCGAACCGTGCCGCCGCCAGCACCGCGGGCTGCGCCGCGCCCAGGCCCCCGGAGTCCTGGGCGGCCCGCCGCAACGCCTCCCCCGGCTGCCGCCCGGCGAGCACCTCCCCGGCCAGCGCCGCGCACAGCGCGATGACCGCGTCCCCCCGGCGCTCCCCCGCGCGCCGGATCTCGGCGGCGCGCCGCGCCCGGCGCAGCAGGGGCACCCCGGCCGCCCCCGCGACGACCGGCAGCACCGAACCCCCCAGCACCGCCAGGACGAGGCCGGCGACCGGCGCCCACCACTCGGGTCGCCAGCGTCCACGGAGCCTGCGGAGTTCGCCGGTGAGCTGCCGCCAGGACGGGGGCCCGCTGCCCGCCGCGCCGCCGCCGGCCAGGAGCAACTGCGCCCGCCTGGCCCCCGGGTGGTGTCCGCCCAGCAGCCAGGCCGCCGCTCCGGCACAGGCCACGGCCGCGGCCGCGGCCATCGGCATCTCACTCATCACGCCCGCCCGTCCCTTCGTTCCCCTCGCCCCGCAGGAGCTCTTGGAGCCGCTCCCATCCCCGCTCACGGGCGAAGGCGTCCGCCCGCCACCGCAGCGCCGGCACGGTCCGCACCAGCCCGGACGGGTCCCGCTCCAGCACGTGCACCTCGGCGATCCGCCGCCGCCCGGCGGGATCGCGCACGAGATGCAGCACCACCGACAGGGCCGCCGCCAACTGGCTGTGCAGCGCGGTCCGATCGAGCCCGGCCGCCGTGCCGAGGGCCTCGAGCCGGGCGGGGACGTCCGCCGCGGCATTGGCGTGGACGGTCCCGCAGCCGCCCTCGTGGCCCGTGTTGAGCGCGGCCAGCAGATGGACCACCTCCGGCCCGCGCACCTCTCCCACGACCATCCGGTCGGGCCGCATCCGCAGGGCCTGCCGTACCAGGTCCTCCAGCGTGACCAGCCCTGCTCCTTCCTGGTTGGCGGGTCTGGTCTCCAGGCGGACGACGTGCGGGTGATCCGGTCGCAGTTCCGCCGAGTCCTCGGCGAGCACGATCCGCTCCCCCGGCCCGACCAGGCCGAGCAGCGCGCTCAGCAGGGTCGTCTTGCCGCTGCCGGTGCCGCCGCTGACCAGGAAGGACAGCCGCGCCCGCATCAGGTCCCGCAGCACCCTGTCCCCGCCCGGCGGCACGGTGCCCGCGGCCACCAGCTCGCCGAGCGTGAACGCCCGGGGCCGTACGACGCGCAGCGACAGGCAGGTGCATCCGACGGCGACCGGGGGCAGCACCGCGTGCAGGCGGGTCCCGTCGGGCAGCCGGGCGTCTGCCCAGGGCCGCGCGTCGTCCAGGCGCCGTCCGGCCACGGCGGCCAGACGCTGCGCGAGGCGCCGTACGGCGGCCGCGTCGGGGAAGGAGACGCCGGTCAGCTCCAGGCCGCCGCCGCGGTCGACCCAGACCCGGTCGGGCGCGGACACCAGGACGTCGGTCACTCTCGGGTCGGTGAGCAATGGCTCCAGCGGCCCGCTGCCGATCAGTTCGGACCGCAGTTGCTCGGCCGCGCCGAGGACCTCCGCGTCCCCCAGGACCCGCCCCTGCTCGCGGAGTGCCTGCGCCACGCGCGCGGGTGTCGGTTCGGCCCCGCTGTCGGCGAGCCACTGCCGTACGCCGTCGAGGAGTGTCCCGGATCCTTTCGCCCGTTCGAGGGCGGCCGGCGTGCTCATGAGCCACCCGCCTCGGTGAGCGCGCGCTCCCAGAACTCCTTGCAGAAGCGGGCGAGCGGCCCGCGCGCGGTCGCCCCGGGGGGCGCCTTGCCGCCGTCCGGGCGGAGGAGCCCCGGCTCGACGGGCACCTCGCCGGCCAACGGCAGGCCGAGCAGTCGGGCGACCTCGCTGTCGTCGAGTCCGGGGGCGTAGGGGCCGCGGACCGCCACCCGCAGGTCGCGCAGCACCATGCCGACGGCGGAGGCCACGCGCTTGCCGGCCGCGACGGCGCGCAGTTCGGCGGGGACCACGAGGAGCCCGAGGTCGAGCTGGGCGAGGATCTCGGCGACGCCGTCGTCGATCCGGCGCGGGAGGTCGACGACGACCGTGCCGCCCCGGCGCCGGGCCGCCGCCAGCACCGCGCGTACGGCCTGGGGCGCGATGGCCACGCAGTCGCCGCGGTCCCAGCTGAGCACCCGCAGCGAGTGCAGCCTGGGCAGCGATTCCTCCAGAGCGCCGCCGCCGACCCTCCCGCGCGAGGCGGCGAACGCGGGCCAGCGCAGGCCCTCCGCGCTCTCGCCGCCGAGGAGGACGTCGAGTCCGCCGCCGAGCGGATCGGCGTCGACCAGCAGGGTGCGCAGCCCTTCTCGCGCGGAGGTGACGGCGAGGGCGCACGCGAGCGTGGACGCTCCGGCGCCGCCGCGGCCGCCGATGACGCCGACGGTGAGCGCGGGCCGTCCGACGCCCTCGGCGACGTCGGCGATGCGGTCGACCAGCCACTGTTCGCCGTCCGGCAGCATCAGGACGTGGTCGGCGCCGATCTCCACGGCGCGTTGCCACACCCCGGAGTCGTCCTGGTCGCGCCCGACGAGGACGACTCCGCGCCTGCGGGCGGCCCCGCGGACCCGGCGTGCCGCGTCGTCGCCGACCAGGACGAGCGGCGCCGACTCCCAACTCCCCCGGCGGTCCGGCACCGAGTGGTGCACCTCCGGTGTGGCGCCCGCGGCGGCGCACAGGCGCAGCAGATCGTCGAGGAGTTCCGCGTCCTCCGTGACGATCAGTGGCTTGCCCGGTCCGCCTCCGGTCGTGGGCGGCGGGTCGTGTGTGACGGCTCCGGTCACGATTTCCATCCCCCTTCACTGCGGGGCGCGCAGTCGCTGCGGTCCCGCGATTCCCGAACGTGTGAAGAACCGGCAGCCGGTCTCCATATGAACGGCCGACAGAATCCGGCCGAACGCCCCCGGCAAACGGAACCGGCCGTGTGAAGCCGGCCCGGAGCGGACGCGTTGGAATCACCGTGCGGCTAGCCCGGAAATCATGTGGATCTTGGTGGAAAACTGTGGACAAGCGAGTGGTTGTGAATATCGCCGTCACCCATACCGGTGAGCCCCGCACCATCTGCTGTGCGACTTCCGCAGAGGAGTCCGACGACTACGCACGGTGACCAGGAGCGGGCAGACGAAAGAGGCGGCCGAGGCCGCCTCGATGCGGCGCAACGGCCGCGTGCAGAACCTGAAAACCCGCCCGGACATGCGACGACCCCCGCCGGGGGGGAGAGCGGGGGTCGCCTTCACGGCCGACTCGGGGGGGGAGGAGTCGGACCGCGTTAGCACGGTCGCGAACGATCCGTGACTTCCATGGTGTACCCGAGAGCCTTCTCAGGCAAACCCACGCGCCCACCTTACGCCGAATGGGCTGCCCCTATGCTCATGGTTGTGGAAAACCACTCCTTGCCCCGCACAGCGGCCTTCTTTGACCTGGACAAGACGGTCATTGCGAAGTCGAGCACGCTCACCTTCAGCAAGTCCTTCTACCAAGGCGGTCTGATCAACCGCAGGGCCGCCCTGCGGACCGCATACGCCCAGTTCGTCTTCCTCGTGGGCGGTATGGACCACGACCAGATGGAACGGACCCGCGAGTACCTGTCCGCCCTCGTGCGCGGCTGGAACGTCCAACAGGTGAAGGAGATCGTGGCCGAGACCCTTCACGACCTCATCGACCCCCTGATCTACGACGAGGCGGCCTCCCTGATCGAGGAGCACCACACGGCGGGCCGTGACGTCGTGATCGTGTCCACGTCGGGCGCCGAGGTGGTGGAACCGATCGGCGAACTGCTCGGCGCGGACCGCGTGGTCGCCACCCGCATGGTCGTGGGCGAGGACGGCTGCTTCACCGGCGAGGTGGAGTACTACGCCTACGGCCCGACCAAGGCGGAGGCGATCAAGGAACTGGCCGAGTCGGAGGGGTACGACCTCTCGCGCTGCTACGCCTACAGCGACTCGGCGACCGACCTTCCGATGCTGCAGGAGGTGGGTCACCCACACGCCGTGAACCCGGACCGCGCCCTGCGGCGCGAGGCCGTCGCCCGCGGGTGGCCGATTCTCGACTTCCACCGGCCGGTGCGCCTCAAGCAGCGGATTCCCTCGTTCTCCGTACCGCCCCGCCCCGCGCTCGTCGCGGCCGCGGCGATAGGAGCGGCCGCGGCCACCGCGGGCCTGGTCTGGTACGCGAACCGACGCCGGGCGGCAGCCGTCTGAACGGGGACCCGCGCGTAACGACCGCCCCTCAGGGGTGACCGTTTGGAACCCGTTTGGGAGCAAAAGCAAAGAACTGATGCCACCACTTCCGCTTGTCGGGGTCCAGGAGTACAAAGGACGTATCGGCCCGCGAGACCAAGGACATCCGAGAGGATCACCTTAATAACGCATTTGGCCCCACGGACCGCGCATGACCACTGGGCACCCACGCGACGTCGACCCGTCGATTACGGGCCAGCCGCACCAGGTCACGGGCAAAGTTCCCGGCCTGATGGGCAATATATCGAGGACGCTTGGTAACCGGGTGAGCATGCCAGCGGCGGTACGAGAACTCGTACCGCCGCAACCCTTTGCAGGGCCCCCGAAAGGGGGCCTTTTCCCTACCCGGGCTTCACGCGCGCGTGCGGCTCACGCCGCCCCGCGCTGAAGCGCCTCGCACACCGCCGTCGACTCGCGGGCGCCCAGTTCGACCGCCCTGCCGCAGTGCGCGATCCAGGCCGCCATGCCGTCGGGGGTCCCGGAGACATAGCCGTCCAGGGCCGCCAGATAGGCCGCCCGTCCCAGTTCGGCGTGCCCCACCTCGGCCGGGCAGACCGACTTGGGGTCGAGGCCGCTGCCGATCAGGACGATGCGCTCGGCGGCCCGGGCGACCAGGCCGTTATGGGAGGTGAACGGGCGCAGGGCGAGCAGCTCGCCATGGACGACGGAGGCGGTCACCAGGGCGGGCGCGGAGCCTCCCGCGATGATCAGCTCGGACAGCCCCTCGAGGCGGCCGGCCACCTCGGCGGCGTCCGGCAGCGGCAGCTCGATCAGCGGCTCGTCGACCGACTCGCCCGCCTGGCGCGGACGTCCGACCTCGTCATCGCTGGTCGCCGCGGCCACCAGATGGAGCCGTGCCAGCACCCGCAGCGGCGACTGGCGCCAGATGGACAGCAGCTGGCCCGCCTCGGCGGACAGCCGCAGCGCTGCACCCATGACGCGGGCCTCGTCGTCGGCGCCGAAGTCGGTGCGGCGGCGCACCTCTTCCAGCGCCCAGTCCGCGCCGGACAGGGCCGCCGAGCCACGGGCTCCGCGCAATGCGGCCTCGGAGGTGATCTCGTTGCTGCGGCGGCGCATGACGCGGTGGCCGTAGACCCGGTCCACGGCCTTGCGCATGGTCTCGACGGACTCGGCCACACCGGGCAGGGAACCCAGGGCCGCGAGCGGATCGGCGGACGCGCCTGTCGTACTCATGAGTACGACCCTACGCAACCAGCGCGCGCACCCCACGAAGGAGTGGTCTTCTTCACGCACGCCTGCCACCCACGGCTATCGCGCCACTACCCTTGGTGAACATGAAAATTGCTTTCGTCGGGAAGGGCGGCAGCGGCAAGACCACCCTGTCCTCCCTGTTCATCCGCCACCTCGTCGCCGACGGCGCGCCCGTGATCGCGGTCGACGCGGACATCAACCAACATCTGGGGCCCGCCCTCGGCCTCGACGAGGCGGAGGCCGCCGGACTGCCCGCCATGGGCGACCGACTGCCGCTGATCAAGGAATACCTGCGCGGCACCAACCCCCGCGTCGGCTCCGCCGAGACGATGATCAAGACCACGCCGCCCGGCGGGGGCTCCCGGTTGCTGCGGGTGTGCGAGGACAATCCGGTGTACGACGCCTGCGCCCGGCCGGTGGAACTCGACGGCGGCGCCGTCCGTTTGATGGTCACGGGACCCTTCACGGACGCCGACCTCGGGGTCTCCTGTTACCACTCGAAGACGGGAGCGGTGGAGCTGTGCCTGAACCACCTGGTGGACGGCCCTGACGAGTACGTCGTGGTCGACATGACCGCGGGCTCGGACTCCTTCGCCTCCGGCATGTTCACCCGCTTCGACGTCACGTTCCTCGTCGCCGAGCCGACCCGGAAGGGGGTCTCCGTCTATCGCCAGTACAAGGAGTACGCCCGCGACTTCGGCGTCGAGCTGAAGGTCGTCGGCAACAAGGTGCAGGGCCAGGACGACGTCGAATTCCTGCACGCCGAGGTCGGGGACGATCTGCTCGTGACGGTCGGCCACTCGGACTGGGTGCGCGCCATGGAGAAGGGCCGGCCGCCCCGGTTCTCGTTCCTGGAGGACACCAACCGCACCGCGCTTCGCCTGCTCCGGACGACCGTCGACTCGGCGTACGCCAGGCGCGACTGGGAGCGCTACACACGGCAGATGGTGCACTTCCATCTGAAGAACGCCGAGTCCTGGGGCAATGAACGCACCGGGGTCGACCTGGCGGCGCAGGTCGACCCCGGATTCGTCCTCGGCGAAAGCCTCACGGCCTCCGTGTGACGGGTGCCGCGCACCGGCTTTCCCGGGGGACAAGGTCCCAGCTGCCGCCCGACGGGTTCTGCCGGTGACGGTTGCCGTCGGATCCCCGACCGCCTCGGGTCCCCGATCCTGTCCGGTCACCGATCGCCGTCGGGGCGCCATCCGGCTGCGGCACCCGTCGGTCCGAGCGCCTACTGCCTGACCGCGGGAGCCCCGGGCACACCCTTCGGGGCCGGGGCGGGGCCGCCGGACAGGAAGGACGACCAGCCCGGCTTCGGGGACTCGCCGACCTCCAGCGTGCGCAGCTTGGCCAGGACGTTCGGGTCCTGGGCGTCCAGCCAGTCGGCGAGCTGGCGGAAGGACACGCAGCGCACGTCCGGCTTGTTGCAGACGTTCTCGACGACCTCCTCGACGGCGCGCATGTACGTGCCGCCGTTCCAGGACTCGAAGTGGTTGCCGATGATCAGCGGCGCCCGGTTGCCGTAGTAGGCCCGGTCGAAGCCCTTGAGCAGGCCGTCACGCATCTGGTGACCCCAGAACTCGCGCTTGTCGGGGTCGCCCTGGCTGGAGGTGCCGGACTGGTTGACCATGAAGTTGTAGTCCATGGTGAGCTGCTCGTAGGAGTGGCCGGGGAACGGCACGAGCTGCATCGACAGGTCCCACAGGCCCTGCTTCTTGCCGGGCCACACCTGGTTGTTGACGCCACTGGTGTCGTAGCGGAAGCCCAGTTCGCGGGCGGCCTTCATGAAGTTCTTCTGGCCCTCGAGGCAAGGGGTGCGGGCGCCGATGAGTTCCTTGTCGTAGTCGAAGGGCAGCGGCGACGCGTCCTTCAGGCCGGTGTTGGTCTTCCAGGTCTTCACGAACTGCTTGGCCTGGCCGATCTCCTCCTTCCACTCCTCGACCGACCACTCGCCGACGCCGCCGTTCTTCCCGCAGAAGTGGCCGTTGAAGTGGGTGCCGATCTCGTTGCCCTCCAGCCACGCCAGGCGCAGCTGCTTCACGGTGTCGGCGATGCCCTGCTCGTCGTTGAAGCCGATGTCGGAGCGGCCCGGCGAGTGCTGCGGCGGCTTGTACAGGTCGGCCTTCTCCTCCGGCAGCATGTACACGCCGCTGAGGAAGTACGTCATCGTCGCGTGGTTGTCCTTGGACACCTGGCGGAAGTGGGAGAACAGCTTCTGGCTGTCCTCGCCCGCGCCGTCCCAGGAGAAGACCACGAACTGCGGCGGCTTCTCGCCCGTCTTCAGGCGCTCGGGGCGGGGCAGGTGGGGCTGTGCCCCGGTGTACGCGGTCGAGCCGTCGCCGATCAGGCGGACGACGCTCTTGGGGGCCGGCACCGGTTTGGCCTTCTGCGGGCCCGGCACCCCCTCCCCCGATCCGTCTGACCCCCCGGTTCCCGTCGCGCAACCGGCGAGCGATGCGGCGACAGCCGCGGCGGCTACTGCGCCGACGGCGATCCTCTGGGTGGCGGCCATCTTCCGCCCACCTTCTTCCTTCTCTCGGCCAACGCCGACGAGGGCGTTCTCTGGTGACGCGCCGGGACGAGCCGGCAGCGCCGTCAAGGTCGCATGGAGTCGAGAAGGAATTAGTACGACAAGCCGATAAAAAGGCCACTTCACTCTCGGGGGTGATTAGCTGCCCCATTTGCCGCAAAAATTCAGGCTTGGCCTTTACTCTGCATTACGATCTATTTACCGAGCGTTGATTTTTCATCCCGCCGCTGCACGCCGTGACCCACGGCCGCGACCGCCCCCGCCCAACGGGGGACCACATGTTCCGCGACCGCGCTGCCCCGGAGGAGACGGGAACCATGTCCGCCTGCGCCCCCACCCGCACCGATCACTCGACGCACACCCACCAGGTCCACCCGCCGCACAGCCCCCCACCGGCCCCGCACCGCCGCTTCCACATCGCGGGCGCGGACGTGTCGGCCTCGATCGCGGTCTTCCTGATCGCCCTGCCCCTGTCCCTCGGCATCGCCCTCGCCACCGGCGCGCCGCTCCAGGCGGGCCTCGTGGCCGCCGCCGTGGGCGGGATCGTCGCCGGACGGGTCGGCGGCGCGCCACTCCAGGTCAGCGGCCCCGCAGCCGGACTGACCGTGGTCACCGCCGAACTCATCCAGCGCTACGGCTGGCGGACGACATGCGCCATCACGGTCCTCGCCGGGCTCGCCCAGCTGGGCCTCGGCTGTCTGCGCGTGGCGCGCACCGCCCTCGCCGTCAGTCCCGCCATCGTGCACGGCATGCTCGCCGGCATCGGCGTCACCATCGCCGTCGCCCAGCTGCACATCGTCCTCGGCGGCACCCCGCAGAGTTCGGTCCTCGACAATCTCCGCGCCCTGCCCGCCCAGTTGGCCGGACTGCAGCCGGCGGCCGTGGCCGTGAGCGCGCTGACCCTGACGCTGCTGCTGCTCTGGCCGCGCATCCCCGGCCGGATGGGCCGCCTGGCCCAGAGAGTGCCCGCCGCACTCGTCGCCGTCACCGGCGCCACCGCCACCGCCGCCCTCGCGGGCCTCACCCTGCCCAAGGTGGACCTGCCGTCCTGGAGCAGCCACGCGCTGGCGGGGCTGCCCGAGGGACCGGTGCTCGGGCTCCTGGCCGCGGTCCTCACCACCACCCTCGTGTGCAGCGTGCAGTCGCTGCTCGGTGCGGTCGCCGTGGACAAGCTGATCGCCTCGCGGCCGGACCTGCTCAGCGTCCGCTCCACCCGTGTCGGCCGCTCCGATCTGGACCGGGAGCTGCTGGGCCAGGGCGCGGCCAACATCGTCTCCGGAGCCCTCGGCGGGCTGCCGGTCGCGGGGGTGGCCGTGCGCAGTTCGGCAAATGTCCAAGCCGGTGCCGTGAGCCGGAACTCGACGATGCTGCACGGCGTTCTCGTAGTAGTCGCCGCGTTGCTGATGGTCCCGATCCTGGATCTCATCCCGCTCGCCTCACTCGCCGCCCTGGTGATGGCCGTCGGCATCCAGATGGTCTCCCTGCACCACATTCGCACGGTGACCCGCCACCGCGAGGTGCTGGTGTACGCCGTCACCACCCTCGGGGTGGTCGTCCTCGGCGTCCTGGAGGGCGTGACGCTCGGCATCGCCGTGGCCGTGGCCGTCGCCCTGCACCGCCTCGCCCGCACCCGGATCACGCACCACGAGAAGGAAGGAGTCCATCACGTACACGTCAGAGGCCAGTTGACGTTCCTCGCCGTGCCGCGGCTGAGCCGCATCCTGCACCTCGTACCCCAGGCCACCCCGGTCGTCGTCGAGCTGGACGGCTCCTTCATGGACCACGCGGCGTACGAAGCCCTGCAGGACTGGCAGAAGACGCATACGGCCCGCGGTGGCTCCGTCGAGCTGACCGGCCGCCGCTCCGGCACGGCGCTCGACACCGGACACGACATCGAGGCGGACGCCGAAGCAGGTCCCGGCGGCTCTCGCAGCTCCCGCACCGGTACCGACACCTCCTCCGGCACCGGCGACGCTGGTGGAGACCCGACCACTGCCCCCGCTCCGGAACCCGTTCGCGCCGGCGAGGTTCCGATCGCGGACTGCCGCTGCCGCCCCTGGACGCCCTGGCGCAACCACCAGTGCGAAGTCCCCCGGGCAACCACACAGACACCACAGACACCACCGGCGACGCAGCCACAGACGTCGGCACAGACACAGACACAGACACCGGCACAGACACCGGCACCGGCACCGGCACCGGCACCGGCACCGGCCCAACAGGCAATGCAGCAAGCAGGATCGACCGGTGACGACGCCCCGGGGGCAGCGACCACGACAGCTACGCCCGGCGCAGCCCGGAGGAGGGACACGACAGAGACGAAGGAATCAGCCACGTCGGGAGAGCCGGGGCCGCCGGCCCAACCGCCCCGGCCTGGCCGGCCGAACCAGGAAGGCCAGGAGAACCAGGAAGGCCGACCGGGCCAGGAAGGCCGACCGGGTCAGGAAAACCAGCCGGGTCAGGAAGACCACCCGGACCGGGGAGCCCGGGCCGGCCAAGGGCGGCAGTCGGTCCAGGACGGGCAGTCAGGTGCGGCCGTCGAGCCGGGCGGGCATCAGCTGGTGCGTGGCATCAGCGCGTTCCAGCGCAACACCGCGCCGCTGGTCCGGGGTGAGCTGGCGCGACTGGCCCGGGAGGGACAGCGGCCCACACAGCTCTTCCTCACCTGCGCCGACTCCCGGCTGGTCACGTCGATGATCACCTCCAGTGGTCCGGGCGACCTGTTCGTCGTGCGCAACGTCGGCAACCTCGTGCCGCCGCCCGGCGAGGAGAGCGGGGACGACTCGGTGGCGGCCGCGATCGAGTACGCGGTGGACGTGCTGGAGGTGCGGTCCATCACGGTCTGCGGGCACTCCGGGTGCGGTGCCATGCAGGCGCTGCTGGGCGCCGAACCGGGCGGCACGCGGACCCCGTTGCAGCGGTGGCTGCGGCACGGTGTGCCGAGTCTGGAGCGGATGGCCGACGACGGCCGTGCACACGTCCGGCTGGCCGGGCGGGCGCCGGTGGACGCGGTCGAGCAGCTCTGCCTGACCAACGTGGTCCAGCAGTTGGAGCATCTGCGGGCCCACGAGTCGGTGACCCGGGCGCTGCGGAGCGGGACGCTGGAGCTGCACGGGCTGTACTTCCACGTGGGTGAGGCACAGACGTACCTGCTCACCGAGGCGGCCTCGGACGACGGCGCGCTGTTCGGCCACGTGGGCGAGGCGGACGTGTCGGCCTGACCGGCGCGACGGCTCTCGACGAAGCGCCGGAGCGGGCGGGGATGTGAAAGGCGTTACACCGGCTGAACTCCGTCCGCTCCGTGTCCGTGGGTACGGATGTCCCCTGGGTCGCCCCGGGGGACGGCCTCCGGCCGCCGTGAACGGGGCCGGGAAGCGACGGCCCCTACAGGTCTAAACCAATTTTTGGTCGGGCCTTGTCACCGGACCCCTGGGTCTGATGAGCTGTGGCCTGGGACACAACGGACACGGACACCCTTCGAGAGGGAGATGTCGTGAGCAACGAATCCTTGGCCAACCTGCTCAAGGAAGAACGCAGGTTCGCGCCGCCCGCCGATCTGGCGGCCGACGCCAACGTCACGGCGGAGGCGTACGAGCAGGCCAAGGCGGACAGGCTCGGCTTCTGGGCCGAGCAGGCCCGTCGCCTGACCTGGGCCAAGGAGCCGACCGAGACGCTGGACTGGTCGAACCCACCGTTCGCCAAGTGGTTCAAGGACGGCGAGCTCAACGTCGCCTACAACTGCGTCGACCGGCACGTGGAGGCAGGGCACGGGGACCGGGTCGCCATCCACTTCGAGGGCGAGCCGGGCGACAGCCGCGCCATCACCTACGCCGAGCTCAAGGACGAGGTGTCGAAGGCCGCCAACGCCCTGCTGGAGCTGGGCGTCCAGAAGGGCGACCGGGTCGCCGTCTACATGCCGATGATCCCCGAGACCGCCATCGCGATGCTGGCCTGCGCCCGGATCGGCGCCGCGCACTCCGTCGTCTTCGGCGGCTTCTCGGCGGACGCGCTGGCCACCCGTATCCAGGACGCCGACGCCAAGGTCGTCATCACGTCCGACGGCGGATACCGGCGCGGCAAGCCGTCCGCGCTGAAGCCCGCCGTCGACGACGCGGCCGACCGCGCGGGCAACGTCGAGCACGTGCTCGTCGTCCGGCGCACGGGCCAGGACGTCGCCTGGAACGGCGAGCGTGACGTGTGGTGGCACGAGATCGTCGAGCGTCAGTCGGCCGAGCACACGCCCGAGGCCTTCGAGGCCGAGCACCCATTGTTCATCCTCTACACCTCCGGCACCACGGGTAAGCCGAAGGGCATCCTGCACACCTCCGGCGGCTACCTCACGCAGACGGCGTTCACGCACCACGCGGTCTTCGACCTGAAGCCGGAGACCGACGTCTACTGGTGCACGGCGGACGTCGGCTGGGTCACCGGGCACTCGTACATCGTCTACGGGCCGCTGGCGAACGGCGCGACCCAGGTCATGTACGAGGGCACGCCCGACACCCCCCACCAGGGCCGCTTCTGGGAGATCATCCAGAAGTACGGAGTGACGATCCTGTACACGGCGCCGACCGCCATCCGGACGTTCATGAAGTGGGGCGACGACATCCCCGCGAAGTTCGATCTCAGCAGCCTGCGGGTGCTGGGCTCCGTCGGTGAGCCGATCAACCCCGAGGCCTGGATCTGGTACCGCAAGCACATCGGCGGCGACCGGACCCCCATCGTCGACACCTGGTGGCAGACCGAGACCGGCGCGATGATGATCTCGCCGCTGCCGGGCGTCACCGAGACCAAGCCCGGTTCGGCGCAGCGCCCGCTGCCCGGCATCTCCGCCACCGTCGTCGACGACGAGGCGAACGAGGTGCCCGACGGCGGCGGTGGCTACCTGGTCCTCACCGAGCCGTGGCCGTCGATGCTGCGCACGATCTGGGGCGACGACCAGCGGTTCCTCGACACCTACTGGGCCCGTTTCGAGGGCCGGTACTTCGCCGGCGACGGGGCGAAGAAGGACGACGACGGCGACATCTGGCTCCTCGGGCGGGTGGACGACGTGATGCTCGTGTCGGGCCACAACATCTCCACCACCGAGGTCGAGTCGGCGCTCGTGTCCCACCCGGCCGTCGCCGAGGCGGCCGTCGTCGGCGCGGCGGACGAGACGACCGGGCAGGCCATCGTCGCCTTCGTCATCCTGCGGGGCACGGCGAACGCCGAGGACGAGCAGCTCGTCGCCGACCTGCGCAACCACGTCGGCGCCACGCTCGGCCCGATCGCCAAGCCGAAGCGGATCATGCCGGTCGCGGAGCTGCCGAAGACGCGGTCCGGCAAGATCATGCGCCGGCTGCTGCGGGACGTCGCGGAGAACCGTCAGCTCGGGGACGTCACCACCCTGACGGACTCCACGGTCATGGATCTCATCCAGGCGAAGCTCCCGGCCGCGCCCAGCGAGGACTGAGCAGGTCGGACCAGGGCACCCGGCGGCAGCCGCGCCGGGTGCCCTTTTCGCACCTAACGTGGGGATCACCGGATTCCTCCCCGCGTACCTTAGGTAGACTAAACAAAAAGGTGCGCCGGGAAGTCTGGTCGGCATGTGTTCCGTGCTGCCCACCGACCGGAGGCCCCCACCGTGTCCGCGCCCCGCAACACCACCCCCCGCAAGGTCTTCGGACGTCTGTCCCTGCCCGAGCGGAACTTCGTCGCGGAGGCGCTGCGCACCGAGACCGTCGGCGGTGTGCTGCTGCTCGTCGCCGCCCTCGCGGCGCTGGTCTGGGCGAACGCCCCCGGGCTGCACGACAGCTACGAGAGCGTCAGCCACTTCCACCTCGGTCCCGAAGCCCTCGGGCTGAACCTCTCGATCGAGCACTGGGCGGCCGACGGACTGCTCGCGATCTTCTTCTTCGTCGCCGGCATCGAACTCAAGCGGGAACTCGTCGCCGGTGATCTCAAGGACCCCAGGGCCGCCGCGCTCCCCGTGGCGGCCGCGCTGTCCGGGATGGCCGTGCCCGCGCTCGTCTACACGCTCACCAACCTCAGCGGCGGGGGCTCGCTGGACGGTTGGGCGGTGCCCACGGCCACCGACATCGCGTTCGCCCTGGCAGTGCTCGCCGTCATCGGCACGTCCCTGCCGAGCGCGCTGCGCGCCTTCCTGCTCACCCTGGCGGTCGTCGACGACCTGTTCGCGATCCTGATCATCGCCGTCTTCTTCACGAGCTCCATCGACTTCGTGGCGCTGGGTGGCGCGGCCGTCGGTCTGCTGGTGTTCTGGCTGCTGCTGCGCAAGGGCGTGACCGGCTGGTACGTCTACGTCCCGCTCGCGCTCGTCATCTGGGCGCTGATGTACAACAGCGGCGTGCACGCCACGATCGCTGGGGTCGCGATGGGCCTGATGCTGCGCTGCACGAGGCGCGAGGGCGAGGAGCACTCCCCCGGCGAGCGCATCGAGCACCTTGTCCGGCCCCTCTCCGCAGGCCTCGCGGTGCCGCTGTTCGCCCTGTTCAGTGCCGGTGTGGCGATCTCGGGGAACGCGATCGGCGACGTGTTCGGCAAGCCGGAGACGCTCGGAGTCGTCCTCGGCCTGGTCGTCGGCAAGACGATCGGCATCTTCGGCGGGACCTGGCTGACCGCCCGCTTCACCCGGGCTTCGCTGAGCGAGGACCTCGCCTGGGCCGACGTCTTCGCCGTCGCGTCCCTCGCCGGCATCGGCTTCACCGTGTCGCTGCTGATCGGAGAGCTCGCCTTCGAGGGCGACGCGGTGCTGACCGACGAGGTCAAGGCCGCCGTGCTGCTGGGCTCGCTGATCGCGGCGACCCTCGCGACGGTCCTGCTCAAACTGCGCAACGCCGAGTACCGCCGGATGTGGGAGGCCGAGGAGCGCGACGACGACCTCGACGGCATCCCGGACGTGTACGAGGAGCACGACCCGGCCTACCACCTGCGGATGGCGGAGATCTACGACGGCAAGGCCGCCGAGCACCGCCGCCGGGCCGAGGAGATCGCCCGAGAGGCCGCCCGCGAGAACGGCCGCGAGGGGGCCGTCGAGGAGCCACGGGGCGAGCCCGGGGAGGGGCCGACACGCGCCACGGGCCTGCCGAAGTGACGGGCGGGGCAGGCGAGGAGGGCAACCGTCCGGCATGATCTGACGGGACGGTACAAAAGAAGCCAGAAGCAGCACAGCAGCAGGAGAGGGAGAACGCGATGAGCGCACCCGACGGCAGCCCGGTCGGCGCCGAACGCAGCATCGGCCAGCTGTTCGCCTCGGCGACGACCGAATTGTCGGCGCTGGTGCACGACGAGATCGCGCTGGCGAAGGCGCAGCTGAAGCAGGACGTCAAGCGCGGAGCGGCGAGCGGCGGGGCGTTCTCGGTCGCCGGCGCGGTCCTGCTGTTCTCCCTGCCGATGCTCAACTTCGCGCTGGCGTACGGCATTCGGACCTGGAGCGACTGGAACCTCGCGATCTGCTTCCTGCTCTCCTTCGCGGCGAACGTGCTGGTCGCGCTCGTCCTCGTCCTGATCGGCGTGGTCTTCGCGAAGAAGGCGCAGAAGGGCAAGGGCCCGCAGAAGGTCGCCGCGTCCATGAAGGAGTCGGCGGGCGTCCTGCAGAACGCCAAGCCGCACCCGCGGTCCGAGCTCCCGAAGGACCGGGTCCCGGAGGCCATCGAGGCTGTGGCACGCTCGTCGTCATGACGGACCCCGCCACTCCTCCGGCCCAGCCCGCTTCGGTCGTCCGGCCGGACGCCGTCTGCGGCGTCAAGGTCACCCACCGCGAGGTCGCCGCGAACGGCGCCCGCTTCCACATCGCCGAGCTCGGCGACGGTCCGCTGGTCATGCTCGTCCACGGCTTCCCGCAGTTCTGGTGGACGTGGCGGCACCAACTGGTCGCGCTGGCCGACGCGGGCTTCCGGGCCGTCGCGATGGACCTGCGGGGCGTGGGCGGCAGCGACCGTACGCCGCGCGGCTACGACCCGGCCAACCTCGCCCTCGACATCACCGGCGTGATCCGCTCCCTGGGCGAGCCCGACGCCGCGCTGGTCGGCCACGACCTGGGCGGCTACCTGGCGTGGACGGCGGCCGTGATGCGCCCCAAGCTCGTCCGCAGGCTCGCCGTCGCCTCGATGCCGCATCCCCGGCGCTGGCGCTCGGCGATGCTCGCCGACGCCCGGCAGACGACCGCGAGCTCCCACATCTGGGGGTTCCAGCGGCCGTGGATCCCCGAGCGGCAGCTCACCGCCGACGACGGCGAACTGGTGGGCCGCCTGATCCGTGACTGGTCCGGGCCGCGCCCGCCGGAGGACGAGGCGCTGCAGACCTATCAGCGCGCCATGTGCATCCCGTCCACCGCGCACTGCTCCGTCGAGCCGTACCGGTGGCTGGTGCGCTCGATGGCCCGGCCGGACGGCTTCCAGTTCTACCGGCGCATGAAGCGGCCCGTGCGCGTGCCCACGCTGCATCTGCACGGGTCCCTCGATCCGGTGATGCGCACCCGCAGCGCGGCCGGCTCCGGGGAGTACGTCGAAGCGCCGTACCGCTGGCGGCTGTTCGACGGGCTCGGCCACTTCCCGCACGAGGAGGATCCGGTCGCTTTCTCCACCGAACTGGTCAATTGGCTGAAGGATCCCGAGCCCGATCGGTGACCGAACGGTCGCGCCCGGCACCCACTCCTGAACATCTGTACGACGAACAGCCAAATGCCCGGCGCATAGGCCAATTGGCCGCTCCGAGCGCGGTTATCGACCTTGGGGCAGGGGCAGACGTCGGTGTATGGGCTGGACGCACGACTACAGTGATGCAGCACGCAACCGTCGCTCGGGCAGTGGCCTGAGCCCCCACCGACGAGGTGCCGACCCGCAACTGCCGGGCTCGGACCTCCGAGTGGGTATTCCGCGCATCCTGCGCCGCCGGGCCCGCTGGGTCTCGGTCCGCCTGCGTCATCCTCGAGGCTGACCCGGCGGAGCATCTCCGAGGGTCCCGCGGAGAGTTCTCTCCGCGGGGCTCCTGTGCGAGGCCCTCCCCGCGGCTCCTCAAAGAGCGCAGCTGTCGCTGTCCACCTGCTGGCCCGCGGTACGCCCCTCGGTGATGTCCTGCTGGATCTCGTCCGCGGTGAGGGCGTAGCCGGTCTCGGCGTCGTCGAGGGACTTCGCGAAGACCACGCCGTACACCTTGCCGTCGGTGGTGAGCAGCGGTCCTCCGGAGTTGCCCTGACGGACAGTCGTGAACAGCGAGTACACGTCGCGGCGCACGGTGGTGCGGTGGTAGATGTCCGGCCCGTTGGCTGTGATGCGCCCCCGCACCCGCGCGGCACGGACGTCGTACGACCCGTTCTCGGGGAACCCGGCGATGATCGCGTCGTCGCTGCTCACCGCGTCCTTGGTGGTGAACTGCAGGACGGGCGCGTCGAGATCGGGCACGTCCAGGACGGCGATGTCGCGCTTCCAGTCGTAGAGGACGACCGTGGCGTCGTACTTGCGGCCCTCACCGCCTATCTGGACGGTGGGTTCGTCGACGCCGCCCACAACGTGCGCGTTGGTCATGACGCGGCGCTCGCCGAAGACGAAGCCGGTGCCCTCCAGGACCTTGCCGCAGCTCTCGGCGGTGCCCATGACCTTGACGATGGAGCGCTGCGCGCGCTTGGCCACCGCGCTGTTCGCCAGGGCCGGGTCGGGCGGCTGGACGTCGGTGATCGGCTCGTTGGAGAACGGGCTGAAGACCTGCGGGAAGCCGTTCTGCGCGAGGACGGAGGAGAAGTCGGCGAACCAGGTGTCGGCCTGGTCGGGCAGCGCGTCGGAGACCCCGTGCAGCACCTTGGAGCTGCGGACCTCCTTGCCCAGCGTGGGCAGGGTGGTGCCGGCCAGGGCGGATCCGATCAGCCACGCCACCAGCAGCATCGCCACGACGTTGACCAGCGCTCCGCCGGTCGCGTCCAGCGCGCGGGCCGGGGACCAGGTGATGTAGCGGCGCAGCTTGTTGCCCAGGTGGGTGGTGAGGGCCTGGCCGATCGACGCGCAGACGATCACAACGATGACCGCGACGACGGCGGCCGTGGTGCTCACCTCGGAGTTGTCGGTCAGCGCGTCCCAGATCACGGGCAGCAGGTAGACGGCGACGAGGCCGCCCCCCAGGAAACCGATCACCGACAGGATGCCGACGACGAAGCCCTGGCGGTAGCCGACGACCGCGAACCAGACGGCCGCGACCAGCAACAGGATGTCCAGCACGTTCACCGCTTCGCGCCTCGCCTCATCAATTCGCGGTCACCACAGGTCGGCCGGGGGTCCGACCCGCCGCGAAGCGGCGATGGGGCAGAGCTTGCCCCCGGCAGACACAGCACGGTGGACACCCTGTCATGACCGCCAGTCGAGCGGGACCTGCTTCTCGCGGTCCCAGGGGTGCTCCCAGCCCGCGAAGTGCAGCAGGCGGTCGATCACACCGGCCGTGAAGCCCCACACAAGGGCGGATTCGACCAGAAACGCCGGACCGCGGTGACCGCTGGGGTGCACGGTCATGGCGCGGTTCTCCGCGTTCGTGAGATCCGCCACGGGAACCGTGAAGACGCGGGCCGTCTCCGCCGGATCGACGACGCCGACCGGGCTCGGCTCGCGCCACCAGCCCAGGACGGGGGTCACGACGAAACCGCTGACCGGGATGTACAGCTTGGGCAGCACACCGAAGAGCTGGACGCCGGCCGGATCGAGGCCGGTCTCCTCCTCGGCCTCGCGCAGGGCGGCCCGCAGCGGCCCGTCGCCGTGCGGGTCGCCGTCCTCCGGGTCGAGGGCGCCGCCCGGGAAGGAGGGCTGGCCCGCGTGGGAACGCAGGGAGCTGGCGCGCTCCATGAGCAGCAGCTCGGGGCCGCGCTCACCCTCGCCGAACAGGATCAGGACGGCCGACTGGCGACCCGCGCCGTTCTCCGGGGGCAGGAAGCGGCTGAGCTGGAGCGGCTTGACCGTCTCCACGGCGTGCACCACCGGGTCCAGCCAGGCGGGCAGGCCCTCTTTGCTGAGCGTCACCGCACCGCCCTGCGTGTTGCTCGCGCGTGTCATCGCCGCACCACCCCCCGTTCTGCCCTGTCCAACGCCCGGGAACCGACAGATCGTTCCGCGAGCCGTCCCCCGAGCGTGCGTGTCCGTGTCCTGTGGCTCGCACGTGCCGTGCGGGTCGCGCATGGCCTCCATGCCGTGCGGGTCGCGCATGGTCTCCATGCCGCGCATGGCGTGCATGCCGTGCGGGTCGCGCATGGCGTGCATGCCGTGCGGGTCGCGCATGCCGTGCGGGTCGCACGCACCCTGCCGGTCGTCATGGTCGTACGCGTCGTACGTGTGCTCCGGGTCGCGGGTGTCGCGCGCAGACATGAGGCGTGCCGCCCCGCGCCGGCCGGCCGTCCCGCGTCGGCCCGTGCAGCCCGTTCGTTCCGTTCCACCCGTACCGCCCGTTCCGCGCGGACCGCCCGGGCATCCCGTTCGGCCCGTGCCGCACAGGCGTCCCGTCCGGCCCGCGCGGCCCGTTCGGTCCGGGCCGCCGTCAGCCCTTCCGTCATCCGGCCCCCAGCGGCGGGGCGGGACGGCCGCCCGCGTCCAGGTAGGACTGAGGCGGCTTCAGGCGCTGGCCGGGGAAGCCGCCCTTCTCGTACTTCAGGAGCTTCTTCGCCTTCTCCGGGTCCGTCTCGCCCTCGCCGTACGCCGGGCAGAGCGGCGCGATGGGGCAGGCGCCGCAGGCGGGCTTGCGGGCGTGGCAGATGCGGCGGCCGTGGAAGATCACATGGTGCGAGAGCATCGTCCAGTCGCTCTTGGGGAAGAGCGCGCCGACGGCCGCCTCGATCTTGTCGGGCTCCGTCGCCTCGGTCCACTGCCAGCGCCGTACGAGCCGCTGGAAGTGCGTGTCCACGGTGATCCCGGGCCGGCCGAACGCGTTCCCCAGCACCACGAAGGCCGTCTTGCGGCCGACGCCGGGCAGCTTGACCAGGTCCTCCAGGCGCCCGGGGACCTCTCCGCCGAACTCCTCCACCAGCGCCTTGGAGAGACCCATCACCGACTTGGTCTTGGCGCGGAAGAAGCCGGTGGGACGGAGGATCTCCTCGACCTCCTCCGGGTCGGCGGCGGCCAGATCCTCGGGGGTGGGGTACTTGGCGAAGAGGGCCGGGGTCGTCTGGTTCACCCGGAGGTCGGTGGTCTGGGCGGACAGGACCGTGGCGACCACCAGCTGGAAGGGGTTCTCGAAGTCCAGCTCGGGGTGGGCGTAGGGGTAGATCTCGGCAAGCTCGCGATTGATGCGCCGGGCGCGCCGGACGAGAGCGGTGTGCGACTCGGGCTTCTTGACGACGGCGCCCTTGTTGCCGGAAGTCTTGCTCCGGGAAGTCTTGCTCCCGGAACCCTTTTTCACGGGCTGCTCGCTCACGGTGTCCTTGTCTGCGGAGTCCTTGGCCGCGATGCGCTCGGCCGCGACCTTCTTGACGGCCGTCTTCCCGCTGTCGGCCGCTTTCTTCGCAGGCATTTCGTTTGTCACCTTTGCCGTTTTCCTACCACGACCGGGGTCCTGTTCGCCCACAGCGGAAACGCGACGTACAACCACCCGCCCAGCCCCCTTGGCCTGTGCTCTCACCGGCGATTTGGACACTCGGCCAGCCTAAAGCCCGGCACGGACATCCGCCCCGGACCCTGAAGATCGGCCCCCAATTGGACCCCTGCCGCTTACCTCGGGACACGTGTGCGGCATCCTTGTGACAGATCACACTGTTTGGACCGTCCAGCAAAATGGGGAACACGGTCCCCTGGTAAGCGGGGGAGCAAGATCCCCTGAGCAGGTCGACAAGGAGAGAACTCGTGGACGACGTTCTGCGGCGCAACCCGCTCTTCGCGGCACTCGACGACGAGCAGGCCGCGGAACTGCGCGCCTCCATGAGCGAGGTGACCCTGGCCCGTGGCGACTCCCTTTTCCACGAGGGCGACCCGGGCGACCGGCTCTACGTCGTCACCGAGGGCAAGGTCAAGCTCCACCGCACATCCCCGGACGGCCGGGAGAACATGCTGGCCGTGGTCGGTCCCAGCGAGCTCATCGGTGAGCTGTCGCTCTTCGACCCGGGCCCGCGCACGGCGACGGCCACCGCCCTCACCGAGGTCAAGCTCCTCGGCCTCGGCCACGGCGACCTCCAGCCCTGGCTGAACGCCCGGCCCGAGGTGGCCACCGCGCTGCTGCGCGCCGTCGCCCGGCGCCTGCGCAAGACCAACGACGCCATGTCCGACCTGGTCTTCTCCGACGTCCCCGGCCGCGTGGCCCGCGCCCTGCTGGACCTCTCGCGCCGCTTCGGCGTGCAGTCCGAAGAGGGCATCCACGTCGTCCACGACCTGACGCAGGAGGAGCTGGCCCAGCTCGTCGGCGCGTCGCGCGAGACCGTGAACAAGGCGCTGGCGGACTTCGCCCAGCGCGGCTGGCTGCGCCTGGAGGCGCGGGCGGTCATCCTGCTGGACGTGGAGCGACTGGCCAAGCGGTCGCGCTAGGCGCCTGCTGGACGAGGGGGAGACCGATCGGGGTGACCGGCGTTCTGGTCGGCACAGTGCTCCCATGACGGGAACGGTCTCCTCCCGAGGTCTCGACTCCCACGGGCACATCGCCCGCGAGGGCTCCCTCGCGGGCGTGGCGGATGCTTTTCGGCCCGTCGTCGCGGCGGCACGGGACCGGATCCCGGGCGTCTTCGGCACTCGGCTGCACAGCGCGTACCTCTACGGATCGATCCCGCGCGGCACCGCGCGCGTGGGCCGCAGCGATCTGGACCTTCTGGTGGTCCTGCGCGAGGAGCCGGCCGACCCGGACCGGGCCGCCGCCCGTGCGCTCGACGAGGCCCTCGACCGGGATTTCCCGCAGATCGACGGCGGCGGCACGCTGCTGGTCGGCCACGCGCGCGTGCTGAGCGACCTGGAGAGGCACGACCTGGGATGGTTCCTGGCGTGCCTGTGCACGCCGCTGCTCGGAGAAGACCTCGCCGCGCACCTCCCCCGCTACCGCCCGGACACGCTGCTCGCGCGCGAGACCAACGGCGACCTCGCCCTGCTCCTGCCGCGCTGGCGCGCTCGCATCGCCGCCGCGGAGGACTCCGAGGAGGCCCTGCGGCCCCTCGTCCGGTTCATGTCCCGCCACCTCGTGCGCACCGCGTTCACGCTCGTCATGCCCCGCTGGAACGGCTGGACGAGCGACCTGCGCGAGATGGCGGAGGCCTTCGGCGCCTCCTACCCGCGGCGCGCGGAGCAGCTGCGGGCGGCGGCCGTCCTCGGGTACGAGCCCAGCGGCAGCCGGGCCGTCCTCTCGTCCTACGTCGACGATCTCGGCCCCTGGCTGGCCGCCGAGTACACGCGCGTGCACGGCGTGAAGGCCGCCAGGCCGGACGGGCCGTGACCGACGGACCTTACGCCGGTCCCTGGATGAGCCCGTGCTCCCTCAGGTACTCCATCTGCGCCCGCACGGACAGTTCCGCGGCGGGCCACAGGGAGCGGTCGACGTCGGCGTACACGTGGGCGACGACCTCGGCGGGGGTGCGGTAGCCGTTCTCGACGGCCGTCTCGACCTGGGCGAGGCGATGGGCGCGATGGGCGAGGTAGAACTCCACGACGCCCTGCGCGTCGTCCAGGACCGGTCCGTGGCCCGGCAGGACGGTGTGGACGCCGTCGTCGACCGTGAGGGACCTGAGCCGCCGCAGGGAGTCCAGGTAGTCACCCAGACGGCCGTCGGGATGCGCGACGACGGTCGTGCCCCGGCCGAGGACCGTGTCGCCCGTCAGCACGGCCCGGTCGGCCGGGAGGTGGAAGCAGAGGGAGTCGGCGGTGTGGCCGGGCGTCGGGACGACCCGTAGCTCCAGGCCGCCCACGGTGATCACGTTCCCGGCGGCCAGGCCCTCCTCGCCGAGCCGCAGCGCCGGGTCCAGGGCCCGCACCTTCGTGCCGGTCAGCCCGGCGAAGCGGACGGCGCCCTCGGCGTGGTCGGGGTGGCCGTGCGTCAGCAGGGTCAGGGCGACGCGCTTGCCCGCCCGCTCGGCGGTGTCGACGACCGCGCGCAGATGGCCGTCGTCCAGCGGGCCCGGGTCGATGACGACCGCCAGGTCGGAGTCGGGCTCGGAGACGATCCAGGTGTTCGTGCCGTCCAGGGTCATCGCGGAGGCGTTCGGCGCGAGGACGTTGACCGCGCGCGCGGTGGCCGGGCCGGAGAGGACCCCGCCTCGCGGCTGGCCGGGGAGAGCGGCTGCGTCGGTCATGCGGAGGGGCCTTCCCTAGGGCTGGGCGGAACGTCATCCCGGCGGCGGACGGCCGGCGCGGCGCATCCGGACGCTCCGGGCGGCATGAGGAGCGCGAGGAGCCGGCTGGAGACCCGTCCTGCGCCGGGCGGCCGGCTCCGAGGACCGCTCGCGCCCGTCCGCCCGCGGACGACCGTCATGCGGGGCCCCCGGGCGTCGCGCCGGTCGCGCCGGTCGCGCCGGTCGAGTCGGTCGAGTCGGTCGCGCCGACCACGGCAGCCGCCTCGGCCGCTCCGGCCGCTCCGGTCGCTCCGGTCGGGATGTGCTTGGTGAACTCGTCGTGCCCGGGCCACGACAGCACGACCTCGCCCTCCTCCAGGCGGGCCTGCGCCAGGACGGGCGTCAGGTCGCGGTCGGGGGCGGCGGCGAGGGCCTCGGCGGCCGTGGTGTACGGGACGAGCCGGCGCAAGGTCGCGACGGTGGGCGGCATCATCAGCAGCTCGCCCTTGTCGTACCCGGCCGCCGCGTCCGCCGGGCGGATCCACACCGTGCGGTCGGCCTCGGTGGAGGCGTTGCGGGTGCGCTGCCCGTCGGGGAGCGCGGCCACGAAGAACCAGGTGTCGTAGCGGCGGGACTCGAACTCCGGGGTGATCCAACGCGTCCACGCGCCGAGCAGGTCGGAACGCAGGACCAGGCCGCGACGGTCGAGGAACTCGGCGAAGGACAGTTCCCGGGCTGCCACCGCGGCCCGGTCGGTCTCCCAGTCGGCGCCCGTGGTGTCACCGACGACGGAGTCGGGCGTCGGCCCCGCGAGCAGGACGCCGGCCTCCTCGTAGGTCTCGCGTACGGCCGCGCAGACGATCGCCTGGGCCGCCGTCTCGTCGACGCCGAGCCGCTCGGCCCACCACGCGCGCGTGGGGCCCGCCCAGCGGACGTGCAGGTCGTCGTCGCGCGGGTCGACGCCGCCGCCCGGATAGGCGTACGCGCCTCCGGCGAAGGCCATGGAGGCGCGTCTGCGCAGCATGTGGACGACAGGGCCGCCGTCGGTGTCCTTCAGGAGCATGACGGTGGCCGCGCGCTTCGGGACGACCGGGGTGAGAGTGCCGGCCGCGAGCGCGCGGATGCGTTCCGGCCAGTCCTGGGGAAACCACTGCCCATTCGCCATGGGCGCGAGGCTATCCCGTGGTGCGCGAATGTTCGAGAGGTCCCCGAGGTCAGAGCGTCCGCGGGAGGCTCCGGGGACGCCCGCGGGAGGCCGGTGGGGCCCCCGCGAGAGACGTCCGCAAGGCACCTACAGGGCGAAGGCGCCCACGGGACGGAAACGACCACCGGACGGCGACGGGACAGCGCCCGCCGGGCAGCCGCCGGACGGCGGCTGCGGAACAGGAGCGGCTACGGAACGAGCTCCACCTGGATCTCGACCTCGACGGGCGCGTCCAGCGGCAGCACCGCGACGCCCACGGCACTGCGCGCGTGCACGCCCTTGTCGCCGAGGACCTCGCCCAGCAGCTCGCTCGCGCCGTTGAGGACGGCGGGCTGGCCGGTGAAGTCCGACGCCGACGCCACGAAGCCCACGACCTTCACGACGCGCGCGATGCGGTCCAGGTCGCCCGCGACCGACTTGACGGCGGCCAGGGCGTTCAGCGCGCAGGTGCGGGCCAGCTCCTTGGCCTCCTCGGGCGTGACCTCGGCGCCCACCTTGCCGGTGATCGGCAGCTTGCCGTCCACCATGGGCAGCTGGCCGGCCGTGTACACGTACGGGCCGGACTGCACGGCAGGCTGGTAGGCCGCGAGGGGCGGCACGACCGCCGGCAGGGTCAGCCCCAGCTCGGTGAGCCTCGCCTCGACCGCGCTCACGCCTTCGCCCGCTTGAGGTAGGCGACGAGCTGCTCCGGGTTGTTCGGCCCGGGCACGACCTGGACGAGCTCCCAGCCGTCCTCGCCCCAGGTGTCCAGAATCTGCTTCGTTGCGTGGACGAGCAGCGGCACGGTTGCGTATTCCCACTTGGTCATGGGCCGACTGTATCCGCTGTCGCCGGAGGCCCCGTTCCACAGGCCATGTGGCCGATATCGCCCCCCCTTGTCCACAGCCTCCCGATTGCCTCGGGCGTCGAATGGTTACGCTCGAAGACGTGAGCAGGCTTCAGGTCGTCAGCGGCAAGGGCGGGACCGGCAAGACGACGGTCGCCGCCGCCCTCGCGCTGGCCCTCGCCACGGCGGGGAAGCGGACGCTTCTCGTCGAGGTGGAGGGCCGGCAGGGCATCGCACAGCTCTTCGAGACACAGGCGTTGCCCTATGAGGAACGCAAGATCGCCGTCGCCTCGGGGGGCGGTGAGGTGTACGCACTGGCCATCGACCCCGAACTGGCCCTTCTGGACTACCTCCAGATGTTCTACAAACTCGGAGGCGCCGGACGGGCTCTGAAGAAGCTCGGCGCCATCGACTTCGCCACCACCATCGCGCCCGGTCTGAGGGACGTCCTCCTCACCGGCAAGGCGTGCGAGGCGGTACGGCGCAAGGACAAGAACGGGCGGTTCGTGTACGACTACGTCGTCATGGACGCCCCGCCCACGGGACGCATCACCCGCTTCCTGAACGTCAACGACGAGGTCGCCGGGCTGGCCCGGATCGGCCCGATACACAATCAGGCACAGGCCGTGATGCGCGTGCTGAAGTCGCCGGAGACGGCCGTGCACCTGGTGACGCTGCTCGAGGAGATGCCCGTCCAGGAGACCGCCGACGGCATCGCCGAGCTTCGGGCGGCGAAGCTGCCGGTGGGGCGGGTCATCGTCAACATGGTGCGCCCCGAGGTGCTGGACGAGACCGGGCTGGAACTCTTGCGGGCCGTGACCCGTTCTTCCGTCGCCCGGTCACTGTCCGCCGCCGGGCTCGGCGGGGCGCGGCGCGGGGGGCACGCCGAGCGGCTGGTGGATCCGCTCCTCCAGCAGGCCGAGGAGTACGCCGAGCGGTACGCGCTGGAGCACGAGCAGCGCGCGGTCCTCGGCGAGCTCGATCTGCCGCTGCACGAACTGCCGTTGCTCGCCGAGGGCATGGACCTCGCGGGGCTGTACCAGCTCGCCAACGAACTGCGGAAGCAGGGAATCGCATGAGTCCGGACCAGGCCGACGACCAGGGAAGCACCCGGCGCCGTCTCTCCCCCGCGCCCGTGCTGGACCTCGATCCGCTGCTCGACGACCCGGCGACCCGCATCGTGGTGTGCTGCGGCTCCGGCGGCGTCGGCAAGACGACCACCGCGGCGGCGCTCGGGCTCAGGGCGGCCGAGCGGGGCCGCAAGGTGGTGGTCCTCACCATCGACCCGGCCCGCCGGCTCGCCCAGTCCATGGGCATCGACTCGCTGGACAACACCCCGCGTCGCGTCAAGGGCGTCGAGGGGGACGGCGAGCTGCACGCCATGATGCTCGACATGAAGCGCACCTTCGACGAGATCGTCGAGGCGCACGCGGACGGCGACCGGGCGGCCGCGATCCTGGGCAACCCGTTCTACCAGTCGCTCTCGGCGGGCTTCGCGGGCACGCAGGAGTACATGGCGATGGAGAAGCTGGGCCAGCTGCGCGCGCGGGACGAGTGGGACCTGATCGTCGTCGACACACCGCCGTCCCGCTCGGCGCTGGACTTCCTGGACGCGCCGAAGCGGCTCGGGTCGTTCTTGGACGGCAAACTCATCCGCGTCCTGCTCGCGCCCGCCAAGGTCGGCGGCCGCGCGGGAATGAAGTTCCTGAACGTCGGGATGTCGATGATGACCGGCGCGCTCGGCAAGGTGCTCGGCGGGCAGTTGCTGAAGGACGTGCAGACGTTCGTCGCGGCGATGGACTCGATGTTCGGCGGCTTCCGCACGCGCGCGGACGCCACGTACAAGCTGCTCCAGGCGCCCGGCACGGCGTTCCTTGTGGTGGCGGCTCCCGAGCGGGACGCGCTGCGGGAGGCCGCGTACTTCGTCGAGCGGCTGGCCGCCGAGGACATGCCGCTGGCCGGCCTGGTGCTGAACCGCGTGCACGGCAGCGGCGCCGCGCAGCTGTCCGCGGAGCGGGCGCTCGCCGCTGCGGAGAACCTCGACCTGTCCCATGCCCGCGCGGCGGAAAATCTTGAAGAGCCCCGCATTGTGGATCAGGACGGCGGGAAAGCTGGTCTTCGTAACTCTCCCGACACGTACGGCAGTTCAGAATCTCCCGCAGCCGATCCGGAGCGCGACGCCCCCACCGGCGCGAACCGGCCCACGGCCACCGACACGGACCGGACAGCGACCGCCGACGCGAACACCGGCACGGACGCGGACCGGACCGTGGACGACCTCACCGCAGGCCTGCTGAGGCTGCACGCGGAACGCATGCACCTGCTCTCCCGCGAGCAGCGCACGCGAGACCGCTTCACCGCACTGCACCCCGAGGTGGCGGTGTCCGAAGTGGCCGCGCTGCCCGGCGATGTACACGACCTCACGGGGCTGCGGGACATCGGGAACCGGCTCGCGACCAACCGGCCGGAGCTGCCCGAGGCTGCCGACGCCTGAGCCGAGGGTTCTCCTCAGCCCACCGCCGCGTAGTTCTCGTAGATCTGGTCGTCGTCGAGCGGCAGGATGCCGGCCCCACGCTCGTACTCCGAACGCGCCGTCTCCAGGAGGCGGCGCCAGGAGGTCACAGTCGGACGCCTGCGCAGCAGTGCGCGGCGCTCGCGCTCGGTCATGCCTCCCCACACGCCGAACTCGACGCGGTTGTCGAGCGCGTCGGCCAGGCATTCGGTGCGTACCGGACATCCGGTGCACACCGCCTTGGCCCTGTTCTGCGCTGCTCCCTGAACGAACAGTTCATCCGGATCGGTAGTGCGGCAGGCAGCCTGCGCACTCCAGTCGGTTACCCAGCCCATACCGGCGCCGTCCTCTCCCGAATCGAGGCTCCCCCACGGCGGCAGCGGCATATTCACCGCCGCCAGTTGAGGACGTTACGGAAGGTGGGCACAGCGCAACACCCCCTTCGGGCCCAATCTTGAATGGCCCGAACGGACTATGCGTAAGCGGCAGATCACCCGGGGGAGTGAGCCCGCGACATATGCGACTTTCCCGGCAACCGGGACAGTTCAGTTGAGTCACAACGGACGCCTGGTGACACACAAGGCGGATTCGGACACGTCCCCACCAGAAAGCCGGGGAACCTCCGGAACGATTCGGGGTCGTCGGACGTATTGATACGTAGTCCTGCTGCTGTGACAGTTGAGAGCAGCTTAGGCCAAGGCATTGACGCGTGTCCGGCGAATGAGAACGTAGGCTGCCCTCATGCCAAAGAAGCGCTCGGGCGGTGGTCTGTCGCCAACGCAGCAGGCCGCCAAGTTCCTCGGTGTCAGTGTGCTCGCGGGAGCCGTGCTGGCCGGTATCGCCCTGCCCGCCTTCGGCGCGCTGGGCCTCGCCGCCAAGGGGTCGGTGGAGTCGTTCGACGAACTCCCGGCCAACCTCAAGACGCCCCCGCTGAGCCAGCGCACCACGATCCTCGACGCCGAAGGCGGCCAGATCGCCACGGTCTACTCGCGGGACCGCACGGTGGTCGATCTCAAGAACATCTCGCCGTACATGCAGAAGGCGATCGTCGCGATCGAGGACTCGCGCTTCTACGAGCACGGGGCGATCGACCTGAAGGGCGTCCTGCGCGCGCTCAACAAGAACGTGCAGAGCAGCGGGGTCTCCCAGGGCGCCTCGACGCTCACCCAGCAGTACGTGAAGAACGTCTTCGTGGAGGAGGCCGGCGACGACCCGACGAAGGTCGCCCAGGCCACCCAGCAGACCATCGGCCGCAAGATCAAGGAGCTGAAGTACGCGATCCAGGTCGAGGAGGAGCTCGGCAAGAAGAAGATCCTCGAGAACTACCTGAACATCACGTTCTTCGGTGAGCAGGCCTACGGCGTCGAGGCGGCCGCCCAGCGCTACTTCTCCACCCACGCCAAGGACCTCACCCTCCCCCAGGCGGCGCTGCTGGCCGGCATCGTCCAGTCCCCGTCCCTCTACGACCCGGTCAAGGACGACGTCACAGCCACCAACCGCCGCAACGTCGTCCTGAAGCGCATGGCGGAGGTCGGCGACATCACCCAGGCCGAGGCCGCCAAGGCGCAGCAGGCCCCGCTGGGCCTGAAGGTCACCCAGCCCAAGAACGGCTGCATCACCGCCGTCCAGGGCGCGAGCTTCTTCTGCAAGTACGTGGAGCGCGTCTTCCTCAGCGACCCGGTCTTCGGCAAGACCAAGGAGGAGCGGGCGAAGGTCTGGAACCAGGGCGGCCTGACGATCCGGACGACGCTCGAGCCGCAGGCCCAGAAGTCGGTCCAGGACTCGCTCAAGGACCACGTCTACAAGTCGGACAAGGTCGCCGCGGCCGCCACGCTGGTCGAGCCCGGCACCGGCAAGATCCTCGGCATGGGCCAGTCGAAGCCGTACGGCTACGGCAAGAACGAGACCGAGTACAACTACTCCGTCAACGCCTCCATGGGCGGCTCGAACTACGGCTTCCCGACCGGCTCGACCTTCAAGCCGTTCGTGGCCGCGGCCGCGCTGGAGGAGGGCCGCCCGGCCAACCAGAGCTACCCGGCGCCGTACGAGATGCCGTACCCGGACACCGTCCAGACGTGCAGCAGCAAGCCGTGGACCAACGAGGGCAACGACAAGCTGGAGAACGAGAGCGAGTCCGAGAAGGGCCCGTACCAGCTGAAGAAGGCCATGGAGCTCTCGGTCAACACCTACTTCGTGCAGATGCTCGCCGACATCGGCATGTGCCCCGTGGTGAAGATGACCGACAAGCTGGGCGTCGTCCAGGGCAACGGCGACAAGGTCCCCGAGGTGCCCTCGTCGATGACCCTCGGCTCCACCGGCCTGTCCCCCCTGACGATGGCGAGCGCGTACGCGGCCTTCGCCAGCCGGGGCATGTACTGCACCCCGGTCGCGATCGAGTCGATCACCCAGACCGTGGGCGGCACCAAGAAGTCGCTGGAGGTGCCGAAGTCGACCTGCTCGCGCGCCATGAGCGAGAAGACCGCGGACACCGTCAACACGCTGCTCAGCGGTGTGACCGACTCCGGCACCGGCCAGCAGGCGGGCCTGACCGGCCGCGCCAACGCCGGTAAGACGGGTACGACGGACTCCCGCAAGAACGCCTGGTTCGTCGGCTACACCCCGAACCTCGCGGGCGCCGTCTGGGTCGGCAGCGCCACCCAGAAGGTCGAGATGACCAACATCACCATCGGTGGCGTCTACCACTCCCAGGTCTACGGCGGCGACACCCCGGGCCCGATCTGGCGCGACGCCATGACCGGCGCGCTGGAGGGCAAGGAAGCCCCGTCCTTCAACCTCGTCAACATCCCGAACCCGCCGGACAAGGACCGCGGCAACGAGAACGACGACGGTGGCAACGGGGACGACAACGGCGACAACGGGAACGACGACGGCTTCCTCACCGGTCTGCTCACCAACGGCACGACGAACGGCGGCAACTCCACCGGCGGCAACGACGGAGGCACCTTCTTCCAGGGCCAGAGCAACGGCAACGGAAACGGCGGCGGACGCGGCTGACACCGCGCACACGGTCCGGCCGCCCGGTCCCCGCAGACCGGCGACATGACGAACGGCCCCCGCTTCTCGTACGGGAACTCTTCTCGTACGGAGAGGCGGGGGCCGTTCGTCATGCAGAGCCGTGCTGGGCGGTGCGGTGCCGTACGGGGACGGGGTGGTGGCCCTGGCGGTCGGTGGCCCTGCCGGGGGCGGGGGCCTGCCGCGGCCGTCAGACGACCGGGGGCGCGAGTGGCCACCGTCGCCGCCAAGGCCACGGTGGCCGTCGCCCATGGCCGTCAGACGGCCACACGGGCGGTGCCGGGCCGTCGTCAGCCCGCGAGCAGCTTCTTGACGACCGCGGCGACGCGGCCGCCCTCGGCCAGTCCGGCCACCTTCGGGTTCACGATCTTCATGACGGCGCCCATCGCCCGCGGCCCCTCGGCGCCGGCCGCCTTGGCCTCGGCGACGGCCTGGGCGACGATGTCGTTCAGCTCCTCCTCGCTGAGCTGCTTGGGCAGGTAGGTGGCGAGCAGCTCGCCCTCCGCCTTCTCCCGCTCGGCCGACTCGGCCCGCCCACCCTGCGCGAAGGCGTCCGCCGCCTCGCGGCGCTTCTTCGCCTCCTTGGTGATCACCTTGAGGACCTCGTCGTCGGAGAGCTCGCGCTTCTCCTTGCCCGCGACCTCCTCCTTGGTGATCGCGGTGAGCGTGAGCCGGAGCGTCGAGGAGCGGAGCTCGTCGCGCTCCTTGATAGCGGCGTTGAGGTCTTCCTGCAGCTTCGACTTGAGCGTGGTCATGGGGTTGATTGTCGCAGGTGTCGGCGGCCGTACGCCCGCCGATTTAAGGGGCGGCGGGGCATGGGCTGTTGGCGGCGTCTGACACGATGGGCGTATGCGCGCGCGATACGGAGTACCTCTGTCCCTTGCGGCGGCCGGCGCCGCCGGTCTGGTGTACGCGGCGGGCTTCGAAGCCCGCTCCTTCCGGCTGCGGCGGGTGACGGTCCCCGTCCTGCCGGCCGGGATGCCTCCCCTGCGCGTGTTGCAGGTCTCGGACATCCACATGGTCGGCGGGCAGCGCAAGAAGCAGCGCTGGCTCCGCTCCCTGGCCGGCCTGCGCCCCGACTTCGTGATCAACACCGGCGACAACCTGTCCGACCCGGACGGCGTGCCCGAGGTCCTGGACGCCCTCGGCCCGCTGATGGAGTTCCCGGGCGCGTACGTCTTCGGCTCGAACGACTACTACGGCCCGACGCTGCGCAACCCCGCCCGCTATCTCTTCGAGAAGGTCCAGGGACGCCACGGCCTGAACGGCAACGCGCCCGCCGTCAACGTGGTCCACAACCCGTGGGAAGACCTGCGCGACGGCTTCGACGCGGCGGGCTGGCTGAACCTGACGAACACCCGGGGCGTGCTGAAGGTCGAGGGCGTCTCGGTCGAGCTCACGGGCCTGGACGACCCGCACATCAAGCGTGACCGCTACGCACGGGTGGCCGGCGGCCCGTCGCCGTCGTCCGACTTCTCGATGGGCGTGGTGCACGCGCCGTACCTGCGGGTCCTGGACGCCTACGCGGCGGACGACTACCCCCTGATCCTGGCCGGCCACACGCACGGCGGCCAGCTATGCATCCCCTTCTACGGCGCCCTGGTCACCAACTGCGACCTGGACACGGAGCGCGTGAAGGGCCTGTCGACGCACACGGCGGAGGGGCGTACGTCCTACCTGCACGTGTCCGCGGGCTGCGGAACGAGCCGCTACACCCCGGTGCGGTTCGCCTGCCCGCCGGAGGTGACCTTGCTGACGCTGGTCGAGAAGGAGTAGGGCGGGGAGCAGCAAGGGCCAGAATCGGACACGAGGACCGGGCGGGAGAGGACCGGACGGGAGAGGACCGGGAAGGCGCCGGCGGCGGGCTTCTCAGCGTGAGGACCACTGGGCCGACCAGGCACCCCCTCCCCTCGCCCCGTCCCCTCGCCCCCTCCCTCCCTCTCGGCCCGTGGGCCCTTGGCCTGTCCCGGCGTTCCCCCGAACGGCTCTCCCATATCGCCCGTTCTGTCCCGCTTGCCTAGCTTGAGGGTATGACCGCGCCGATACCCAGGGACATCCCGGATCTGCCCGCGATCCCGCGGACCCACGCGCTACTGCTCTCCTCCGTCCCCGCCTCGGCGGTGGTCGCCCCCGCACGCCGCCCCCTGGCCGCCGTGCTGCGCCTGCTCCTGGCCGCCACCGCGGCCGCGGGCGTGACGCTCGCCCTCCTGCTCGGCAGCCCCTTGCGCGTGCTGAGCCACTTCGCGATCCAGAGCAACATCCTGCTCGCTCTGGTCACGCTGCTGTCCGCCCGCCGCGCGTGGACGGCCCGCCGACCCCTCCCCGCCGCCCTGACGGGTGCCGCACTGCTCTACGTCACGATCACGGGCCTCGTCTACCACCTGCTCCTGACGAACGCGGCGGCCCCCTACTCGGTGACCGGCACGACGACCGCCCCCACGGGCTGGCACATGGTCGCCGGCCACCTCGTCCACACGGTGACGCCGACAGCCGCCGTCCTGGACTGGCTGCTGCTGACACCCCCGGGCCGGATGCGGCTGCGCCGGGCCGCCACCTGGATGATCTACCCCGTGGTCTACCTGGCCTTCTCCCTCACTCGCGCCCAGCTGATCCCCACGGGCACCCCGGGCCGCTACCTCTACCCCTTCTTCGACGTCGAGGCCCACGGCTACCGACACGCCCTCGCCAACGCCCTCCTCCTCGGCCTCTCCTTCTACGCCCTCGCGGTCCTCCTCGTGGCCCTCGACCACGCCCGCCCGAACCCGATCAGCCACCGCATCAAAACCGGATTTCGTCTCGGGCCACCGGTGGGCTAAAGTAAACGACGTCGCCGCGACAAGCAGGACAAGCAGCGACATCGGGGTGTAGCGCAGCTTGGCAGCGCGCTTCGTTCGGGACGAAGAGGTCGTGGGTTCAAATCCCGCCACCCCGACAGATGAAACACCAGGTCAGGCCCGGTTCTGAGAGATCAGAACCGGGCCTGATTTGCTTTGTGGGCCCAGTTTGGGAGCCATTTGGGAGCCGACCTCAGTGAGCGGCTCCCGGGCGGCTCCCCGAGTCCTAGCGCCAGGGGAGAGACGAGCGTCCAGCCGACGTGGGCTTCCACCCCGCTTCAGACATCGTCGCCTCCGATTGTCAGTGGCAGTCCTTACTCTGAGACGTGCTCGGCCGCACATCTCCAGGAGCACCCGTGGACTACTTCTACAAAGACCTCGGCAACCTCAAGAGAGGTTCCACGGTCATCGTCACCCTGCGCAACCAAGCCAACGTCCAGGTGATGACGCGCAGCGAGTACAGCAAATACAAGTCGGGGAAGAGATACCGGTACCTGGGCGGTCGCATCACTCGCTCGCCTCACCAGATCACCATCCCCAGTAACGGACAGTGGGTCGTGGCCATCGACCTTGGCGGCTATTCCGGTCGCATCTCTGCGTCTGTCCAAGTCCAGCCACCTCCGCGGGGCTTCCTGCCCCCGGCCCGCGACCCACAGGGCAGTCCGGCCCGCTCCGTCGCGGTCCATGAACCGGAGGAGCCTACTGGCGACATACTTGGTGGCCAGACCTGGGACGTCTTCATCTCCCACGCGTCCGAGGACAAAGGAGCTGTTGCCCGCCCCCTTCGAGACGCGCTTACCAAGCTGGGTGTGACTGTCTGGCTCGACGAAGCCCAGATGCGGATCGGCCACAGCCTCCGCCGCAAGATCGATGAAGGGATCAGGGCGAGCCGCTTCGGCATCGTAGTGCTCTCGGCCCCCTTCTTCGCCAAGGGTTGGACCAACCACGAACTCGACGGACTCGTCACCCGTAATGTGGCCGGGGAGCAATCACTCCTGCCAATCTGGCACAACCTGAGTGCAGAAGACGTCCGGCGCTACAGCCCCTCCCTCGCAGACAAAGTGGCGATGAGCACCAGCGACTACTCCATCGAGGAGATCGCGCAGCAGATCGCTGACGTGGTTCAGGAGGAAAGCGCCGCTTAGCTCCAGAGCACCAGCACGCCGCTTCGGTGTGCACCGGTTCCAGCGAGTCGTGGGCTTGTGCCGGAGAGACCACAGACGGTACGACGATCGCCATGCACCCTTGGTCTCCGTTAAATGACCGGCAGCTCGCACTCCTCACCCGCATCGGGGGCGGAACCGACCCCGTCACGTCCAACAGCCCCGAGCTCGCCGTCACGGCTCGCGCGCTCAGGGACCGGGGCTTGGTGACCATGCCCAGGAAGAAGGGGAGGTGGCAGGCGGAGATCACTGACGCGGGACGCTTCTACCTGGAGCACGGGCATCATCCCGACCGTCCGGAGTTGGCTCCACGCAAGCCTCGCGCGGCGGCGTCTGAAGCCGGGGCGCCCGTTGCCGCTGGTCCGTCGCAGGATGCCGATCCTCCGGCCGAGACAAAGCCCGCCCCGAAACGGGCTGTGAAACCCCCGCGCCCGTCGCCAGCAGCTGTCGGGCCGGCGCTCATCGCGCAGGTGCAGGAGGCCGGACGATTTCTTCGGATCCCTGACCCCAGCGCGGAGGAACGGGCTCGGTATCGCAGGGCGTTCGACGCAGCCCGGCAGTGCGCTCCGGATGGGTACCACCTGAAGTACAGCGGGCGGGCGAAGGGGGACTTCTTCCTCGGTCTGCTGAGGGTGTCTGGCGAGGACGACACCGAGTGGAACCGAATCCGACTGGCGCGAAGCCGAGTGATCACCGATATCGAGGACGTGCTCGCCGCGGTCACCAAGGACCACAGCGCCTTCGAGATCTCCGACGAGGTCCTACCGAGGGTGCTCGCGCTGCTCCGGCTGCTCGCCGAACAGGCCCTCGCGCGGTACGGCGAGATCGCGGTGTCCAAGAAGCGCAGGCAGCCGAGGCCGCTGCTCACTGTCCACGGCAGGACGTACGAGGTCGGCTTCCGTGAGCGGCAGAAGCAGGTCCGCTACGTCCCCAAGCAACCAGGTCGGCGCACGTACGACTGGCAGCGGGTCACGCCGACCCACAAGTTCGAGCCGTCCGGCGAACTGGAGCTGCTGGTCAGCGAGAACTCGGGTTACAGCTACAACTACGGCTGGAAGAAGGAATGGGCCGACACGGCCAAGAAGCCGTTGGAGGAGCAGATCGCCTCAATCTTCCGGGCGTTGAAAGCACGTGCGGAGGAGCAGGAGCGGGCCCGGCTGGAACGAGAGGCCGAGCAACGGCGTCTGCGAGAGGAACGGGAGCACCAGGAGGCCGAGCGCCGACGACTTGCAGCGGAGCGGGAGGAACGCGAGCGGCGGGAGTGGGAGGCCGCGGTAAGTGCGGCCTCGATCAAGGCGGTTCACGCGGTACGGGCCGAGCACTTCGGCACGGCCCTGGAGCAGTGGCGGGCCGCCGGTGAGATCCGGGCCTTCTGTGCTGCGCTGGATGACGTCGCCGCCGCATCGGAGGACGCCCTCGAAGTTGAGAGGCTGCGCGAGTGGTCGGCTTGGGGGAACACAGAGGCCGATCAGCTCGACCCCACGACGAATGGCAGGGGTCTGGCCGCCGGTGACTTCAACGTGGAGCCGACGCAGAAGCAGCTGCGACCGTTCCTCGACGGCTGGCGGCCGGACCGGCCGGAGAAGGAGCCTCCGGCTCAGCCAACGCTTCCCAAGCCGGAGCCGGACTCATGGCGCGGCGTCATCGACGCACATCAGGATCAAGGGTGGCGATATGGACGCCAAGGTCGCGCTCAATGGTGGAAGCGATGACGCCGTGACCTCGGTCGCGTAGAGCCTTGACCGCCTTCTCGACGAGTCCCCCGAGCCTGATGACCTCGGCGCGAAGGGCGACCAACTCGTCGTAGCGGTCGGCCTTGTCTTCGCCGCACCAGGCCCGGACGGTTCGCAAGACAGCTGCCTCTGCGTCCAGCTTCCGGTCGTCCCGCCGGCTGTAGGAGTACCAAGAGGACTGGGCACGCTCCTGTTCGATGCCCTGCTGCTTGCGGTCCACCTCCGGAAGGATCTCGTCGGCGAGACGGCCGGCCACTTGGCGGGCGACGCGCTCGGTGACCGGCCACCCAGCCAGACACATGCCGTGGCGGTTCTCGTGCACCATGGCGTCACCGCGGAGTTCAGCTGCGTCGATGCCGATGAGCGGTGCCGTCTCGTCGAGGCGGCTCAGCTCCAGGACCCCGGCGTCGGCCACTGTTCGGCGCAGGCGGAGCCTGTTCTTCGGACGGACGAAGCCGAGGATCATGCGGGCGGCCTCGAAATCCGTGCTGCCCCGGACGTGGCGAGAGGACTCCGCCAGCACCAGCTCCGCCGCGTCATCCGCGCGGAACGTATCAACATCCGCCCACGGCGCTACGAGAGAGCCGGAACTGACCCACTCCTGCAGGCCAGCGGCATCGCCTTCGAGAAACCGCACGTGGATCCAGCCAGACCTGCCGGAGCTGCCCACGCGTATGACCTCGACCTGGCGGACCTCGCTACCCAGGTCCTTCGGCCTCGCGCGGTACGCCCAGTGCTCGCCAATCTCCATGTGCCTATTGAGCCAGGTCCCTTGGCCCTCTCACCGGGCGTTTGCCATAACCTCCGGAGCGAGGTGACCTCCACGAGGTTGACGCTGCCCCCGCAAGGTGTCGCCGGAGACGGGCTGTCCCTCTGGTGGTGACCACCATAGGTGCAGCAGCAGTCACCGCTGGGACTCCGCAGGCTTACGTGATTCCCTGCGCGCACGTAGGAGATCATCGAGTACGCGCACGGGTGACGTGGGGCTCATCGCCAGGCGGGTGTCGAGTGCCGCCTCCCACTGCTCGGTCAGTCCAAGCATGAGGCGTTTTCGCATTCCGGGTGTGACGTGGGCGTAGCGCGCGGAGACCGAGCCGTCGATGTGGCCCATGCGGTCGTCCATGAGGACCTTCTCGGTGCCGAGGTCCTCCATCACGGTCCGGTGGGTATGGCGGAGGCCGTGGGGTGTAAGGCCCTTGGCGATCGGGAGCCAGCAGGCGTCGGCACGGTCGCTGGCGCCACGCCCCCGGGCTGGGACGCCGGGCCACGGCTCGCCGAGGAGAGGTACGGGGCGGGCTTCCTGCGGCGCCTTCTTTGGGTACCAGCCGGAGACCGCCGGGGTGAACAGCCAGGTGGCAAAGCCGTTTCGGCGCCAGTGGGCTGCGTGCTGCGGTACCGCGCCGCCGCGCACGAATCCCAGGTCTGCGATGGCCTGTTCCACCCTGACCCGCTTGGCTTCGGTGACGCGGTCGGGGTGGTTGAGGACGTTGGACACCGTGCCGGTGGAGACTTCGGCTCGGCGTGCGACGTCGACGAGCTTTGCGCCGTGGTGGCCGCCGGTGCGGGCCGTGCCCTGGCCCCGGAAGACGTAGGTCTTGCCGTGGCACGAGCAGGGTTTCGGCTTCGTGCGGGCGACGTGGTTGGCGACCAGGGCCGACAGCCAGTCCATCACGTCGATGGTGCGGTAGCTGTCGTCCTTGGGTAGGCAGTGAACCAGCTCGCCGGTGTCGAGTTCGTACAGCTGCCATTCGACGCGGACGGCCCCGGAGCGGGCGAACTCCGTCTCCAGGCCGACGATTTCGCCCCAGCGCATGCCGGTGTAGCCCTTGAGGACGACGGCGACGAACTCGTCGTCGCGGCCGGAGAGCAGGGCGGCTCGCTCCGCGGTCAGCAGGGTGCCGAGGGGGTCGGTGACGACCTTCTCCGGGCCGCGGTCGCGGGAGCGTCCGGCGCGCTTGCCACGTCCGCGCCGTCTGGCGGCCGGGTTCGAGGTGATCAGGCCCTCGTCGATCGCATCCTCGAAGATCAGGTGGAGCGTCGAGCGCCAGGTCTTGACGCCGGCCACGACAAGACCGCGCGTGAGCGGCTGCGGCACGTCGTGCGTACCGCGCTGTCCCACGCGAAGGATCTGGAGGAGTTCTTCAACCTGCTCGCCGATGCCGGCCTTCACGTCGAGACCCGCACACTGCCCTCCGGCGACCTCGGCGGCTACAAGGTCGCCCTGTCCGACGACGGCACGCCCATCTGGTTCTCCGGCTCCAGCCTCGCCACCGACCTGTCCCTCCCCCAGATCCAACAGCGCCTGACCGCCACCGAGGCGCAGCCCACCGCAGCCTCATCAGCTCGCCAGCACCGCCCCAGCCCATGGCATGTGGCCACCGCTGCCGCCGAACGCATCCCCCACCACCTCGCCCACGCCGACGACGGCGCCGTCCAGGCCCACCTCACCGTCTTCGGCGAAGTCCTCTACGCGCTACCCGCCCATGCTCCTGTCCGACTCCAGGCCGAACTCCACCGTGCGGCTGCCGCCTTCGAACACGCCGCCCACACCCGCGCCCGCGCCGACCACCAGCACGCCCGCGCACTGCGGGGCGCGCTCAAGGCCATGCGCTACCAGCCTGCGGACCACACCGGGCTGGCCATGCTCTTGGACGCCGCCATCCTCGTCGTCCTCGCAGTCCAGCGCCGCAGCGCACTGCACCACCACGACCGGCAGGTGGCCGCCGCCCGTCAGACGCTCACCCACCTGCAAGCCGCCTAGGACCAGATAGCCCCCACCAGCCTCACTGAACTCGGCAGGCACTATCCCTCCGACAACACCGTGCACCGGTACGTCCGCGCCCTGTACGAGGTCCTGCCCCGCCACGCCAAACAGATCCTCACGGAGAACGCCTGGTCCGCCCTCACCGCCGCCCTCGCCGCCGCCGAAGTCGCTGGCCACAACCCGGCCACCGTCCTCCAGCAGGCAGCCCAGCACCGCCCCTTGGACGACGCGAAGTCAGCATCCGAGGTCCTCGTCTGGCGCATCCAACGCCTCGGCGACCGGCATGCACCCGGCCCCGGCGCACGAGCCGCGCAGGCCCGCCGCCTTCCCGCTCAGACCGCCCCGCAGACCGATCCCGGGCTCCCGGGCGCGTACACGCCGCCTACATCCCACGCCGGACGGTCCCGCTGAGCCGGAGCCCCTGGCGCGGGCCACGAGAAACGACACCACGCGCAGCCACGGACCGGCACGAAGCCGACGGACTGTAGCTGCACATCCCCGGTTACCGAAACCGGGGATTCTCCGGACCCTATGTGTTGCCCCACCGCCCCACCCCTCAACAAGGAGCACCCGCATCCTCCTCATCGAACCCCGCCGACACGTCGTCGCTCAGCTGTGCGGCGCGTACTTCAAGTACCACGCCAGCACCAAGACCTGGCGCCACGACGATGGAGGCCCCTTCACCAAGGCGGAACAGGCCGCCGCCCTCGCGCCCACCATCAACGAGGTCAAAGAGGCGAAGAAGCAGATTGACCGGTATCACGAGTACCTGCAGACCTGGCTCGAAGCCCCCGAGGTCCTGGACCGCTTCCTCGCCCCCTTCCTGGACCAGCTCGACGAGCAGTCCTTCGGCAAGGCCATCGACATCATGAACAAGAACGAGCGGTTGAAGCTCCAGCGGCTGGTCAACGCGGCGGCCGAACCGGTCCGTCCGTTCACCCCGTACACCTTCTGACAGACGACGGCACCGACCGCACCCCCAGATGAGGAAGGGGGCCGGTGACCGGGAAACCATCCCGGTCACCGCACCCCCTTCGTGTCCCCTGCAGTCACCGTGTGCGCTGTACTTTGTCAACGGCCTTCGCCAAGTGCGCGTCGACAACACCCGGCGAGCCGGAAACGACCACGAGAACGTTGGCGATACGGATCACCGTCTGCTGGACAACGCTGCGCTGCCGGCCGACGGAATAGGTGAGCAGCTGGCTCCACTGCTCGTCGCCGAGAGGCGGCGCGGCCATCTCCTCGGTGCCCATGTCGACGGAGGTACTGCCCACGAAGACCTGGTACGTGGGGCAGGAGATCATTGCGTCGAAGATCCGGCTCACGCCCCTGGAGAGCTTTGCGGCGGAGTCGCTGTACAGCTCCTCAGCCACCTCCGAGTCACTGCCGCCCGTATAAGTGAAGGACGCCTTCGCCCTGCGGGGGAAGTCGAGGCTGTCGCCGACAGCCGCGTCACCGCCGAGCTTCTCCAACGCTGGGCAACCGGAAACGACGACATCGTCCTGCGGCCTGGGCTGCTGCGGCTTGCGGATGTAACCCTCGCCAAGATCACTCTCATCCAACAGGCGCTTGCTCAGCGCCGCCGAGGACAACAGCTCGGGCACCGGGGAGTGCTTGCCCTCCTGCTGTGTGGGCGCGGAGTCGGAGGAGACCGGATCGTCGGCGGGCGTACTGCCTGTGGTGCAGCCAGCCAGGGCCAGGACGGCGAGGGCGCTCAGGCTGCGAACGGTCGTGGTGTGAAGGCGCATGCGGAACCCCAAAATCGCTACGGAACGAACGGTCTGACCAGCCGGGCCTCCGGCGCCGGCGAAATGCAGGGGTATGGAGTGGGGTTTCGGGGGTCAGTGGCCGAGGTGGCGCAACCCGTCCTCAAGGGTGGGGTGCCAGTGATCGACCGGACCGGAGTTGCGGTTGTACCAGGCCGCGTCCAGACGGGGCTCCATCACCTGGTGGCCGGCCCGGCAGCGCAGCCACACCGAGTCGTCGCGAAGGCAGAAGACGATCCAGTCCCGGTACGCGCCGCACGTCGGGCACGCGCGGATCTCACGGTCGATGACGAGCGGCTGCATCCACCGCATCATCGCTCCCTCGACGTCCTGTCGGGACGGCGCCCGCAGGTCGGCTGGTGGGAAATCCGGCATCATGGTCACCGAGGCCGATCCGGTCGACATCGGCGCCTCGGCACGGACGATGTCGAATGGCAGAAGCTCGTGTGCATGCATCTGCAGCAGCGCGAACGCCTCACGTTGGGCCTCACGGAACTCGCGGTCTGCGCGAGCACGTCGTCGGAACATGCGGTCTCCATCTCGTCATCTGACGGACACAGGGGAACGTGTACTCAGGGGAATTGGCGACGAACAGCACAACAAGCACTGCAGGGCGCGGATCGTCAGCTGCGGCGGACGAAGTTGAGCCGACCCTCCGCGCTCTTGGGCACGGTGCGGCGGGGCACCGGGACCGGTGAGGCGAGCGAGGACGCGAATGCCGCGACCAGGTCATGGGGGACGCTGGCACTGAAGCTGGCGCACCACAGATATGGGGCGCCGAGAACGGGTTCCGCCCACGCCTGGGTGCGGATCCGCGTCCTGGACAAGCGGCGGCTGCAGTCCCAGGGAGACGGTGGCGGAGAACCCGGGGTCCATGGCGGTGGTGTGGGGGCAGTCCACGTCACGGATCCAGCCTTGGGCACCGACTGCGTTGAGGACCGTCTCGGGCCCTTCGAAGCCAGCGTCCGGCACCTCACGGTCGTCGAGCGCGACAATGAGATCAGCGAGCGCCTCGTACGGGACGCCGGCAGTGAAGTACGCGTTCCACTCCGTCATCGCGGAGGCAGCATGCGGGCGGGCACTCAGTTGCCAAGCAACGGGCAGTCCGCCCAGCTCGAACGGGTAGGCCGCGAGGATCCACTCGGCGCCGCGCAGCCCGTCCGGGCTCACATACAGCAGGGTGTGGCGGGAGGTGGGCAACATGCGCCAGCCGAGGCCGGCCAGGGTGTCGCCGATCCGCTCGGCGAGCGCGCCGTCGTCACCGGCAAGGTGGCGCGGAGTGACCCAGTACATCGGGTCTGGCATGTCGGAACGAGAGGGGTCACTGGGGTGGTGCGGGTGCAGGGGCGCCTCCGTGGGCTCGGACGTCAGTTCTTCTGGCAGGCGTTGTACGTTGACATGCCGTGCCGCAGCGCACCAGTCCTTTCAGGATCTTTCCTGTCTGCCCCCGGCGAACTGGTGTCTGTTGTCAACGAAGCCAGCCGCTTTGCCATCCAACCCAGTCGAATCGCGGTGATCTCTCGGTGTCGCCGCAATGGACACCGCCGCCATGGCGTTACGCGTGAGCTGCACGCTCTCGGATGGGACACTTGGTCACATGAAAGAGGTGCGCTGCGAGCGATGCGACAACATCATCGGCATGGGGTGCGCCTGCCCTCCTGATGGCAGCGTGCCCAAGGCGCACCCGGAGGAAAGGTGTGTTCGACAGGAGTGGCGGCGGTTCCCCGGCAACGCCATCTTGATCAAACAGAATGGTAAGGCGCACGTTCCAGGCGCCTGCGATCACATGACAGAAGACGAGGTGCGGCCTCCGAAGTGGGGTTGGATTCTCGATCCGTCCCCCGGAGATTGGGGCCGTATCAGCGAAAGCAGCCCAGCCATGGCCACTGAGGGGAACGCGCAGCTGCGGGCGACGAGCCGGTGCATGACGTGCATGGGGACTCTCGGCGGCTGATGAGCTGCAGGGCGTGCTGTGCTGTGGGATAGCTGACCAGAGGACCGACGGCTTGCCGTCGGCCCTCATTCGTTTCGTGGTTCTGGGCACGCCGGATGCGGCACGACTCGGTTCGATTGGAACAACTGGCGAAGGACAGATTTGCCCCGGTAAGCGGACTCGACTCACTGGAGGTCTTCCTTCAGATGCCCAGCTCCTCCTCGATCGCCATGGTCACGGCTGGCCATGGGACCTTCGGTTCACCGAACAGTCGCCAATAGCGATACGACGCGCGAACCAGGGAGCTGACACCCAGCCTCGCCGCACCCGGGTCGATCGTTCCGATCACCCGGCGGGTGATCCCGCCGGCTCCGCGCGCTGCGGGACGGACACCGTGTGCAAGGAGGAGAGTGGCCGTGCGGACGGCGTCCAGGGTCGGCGGGGGCGCCAGGGACGCGAACTGGCCGAAGACGAGCTCCCTCCACCTCAGCCTCGTCCTCGCCCAGGCCAGCCGTTCCAGCCCGGTGCCGAGGTCTACGGCCATGCGTGCGGGGTTGTCGGCATTCCAAAGAAGGACGATGTCGCCGAGAGGCAGATCGAGGTGGTTGAAGCGAAGAGTGATGCCTTCGACTTGGCGGCGCCGCCATGCTGCCACCTTGCCGTTGATGCTGATGTGGCGCGCGTGGAAACCCAGTCGCGACAGCACGCTGAGCCAGCCGTCCAAGATCCCCCCGTACTCGTCGATGCACTGAATCGGCTGGACGCGGGAGACGTTGACAAACGAGGTCAGAAACCCTTCCCGGAGGTCGCCCGTTGCGTCACGCTGCCCGGTGAAACGGACAACAGGCTGGGGCAGGAAGCCGCTGCGGTAGGTCAGCGGACGCCCGTCCTTGAGGAGGGGGTCAAGGGCTTGGACGGCCGAGATCGTCAGCTCGGTCTCGCGGCCCCACCGAATTGGCAGGCAGGCGTCCTGCGAGACGCCCTGGGCCGCGAAGCCCGCCTTGAGCCCTGCCAGTAGCTCTTCCCACGACGGGGCCTGACGAGGCGGACAGTACGGCGATCCTCTGTGCGCATGCTCAATCGCGATCCGTCCGTCGGAGACGGTGAACTCCCATTGCGCTCCGAGGGCTTGACGGAGGACCGCAGGCAAGCGGGCCTCCGAACGGGCCGACGGCCCGAGTACGAGCTCTCTGGAACCGCTCGTCAGCATGACCGAGTCGACATCGCGGTGAAGTGGCGGGCCGGATCGAAGCGATGCATCCCGACCTCTTGGACCTCCGTGTGCTTGAGGCCCTCGGCCTGCTCGATCGCAAGGGCGAGAAGCTCCGCTGCTGTCTCGTCGTCCTCGTCGGGGTCGGCCACCGTGATCACGCCCGTCTGATCGCACAGGGCCGCCTCGGCGCAGGTTCCCCCACGCCAGGTGAGCGCGGCCATGGGGGTGCCGGCGCGGAGGGACTCACCGAAGACGGCGGCGCCGGCCTCCACGTACGTACGGGCGTAGGTGTAGACGAAGACGGAGGCGTCGCGGATGGCTGCCGTCTTGGCGGGGCCGCCGAGTTCGCCGACCCACTTCACGTGACCTGCGCTGAAGAGGCGTTCGTGGCTTCGCACGTATGCCTCGTCGAAGACGGGGCCGACGATCTGTATCCGGCGGCCGAGGATCTGGGCGGCTCGGACGGCGATGTGGGGCGCCTTTTCCTCGTCTATGCGGCCGAGCCACACGAGGTCGTGCCCCGCGGCGGCAGGCGGCTCCTCCTCGTTTAGGCCAAGGTGTACAGCGAGTTCAGGAATCGGCTGATGGTCTGCGTACCGCTCGATCATCTCGGGCGAATAGCAGTAGAGCCGTGACTGTTTGCCGTCGAAGGCTGTGTCGGCGTGCTGGAAGACGGGCGAGTGCTGGAACGTGGCGACGTCGCAGCCCAGCTCGTTCCAGGTACGCGTCCAGGCTGGCAGCGACGGGTACTCGTGCCCGACGACCAGGAGGTCGTATCCGGTGCTGCGGAGATCGCGCTCGGCGAGGGATCCCGTGGTGAGGTCCTCCAGGCGGACCGGCCGACGAACCCAGTCGTTCTCCAGGTCCGTGAGCCAGCCCGGCCCGAGGAGGTGTACGTCGGCGCCTGCGGCTCGGGCGCCTACGGCGACCGCCCACAGCCATCGTTCGATCCCGCCGTAGCCGGCGGGTGGAAAGGCGTAGCTACCAGGGAAGTCGCAGACGCCGACGAGCACGTTATGCCTCCGGTGTTCCGTCCGCCGAGATACGGCGGAAGCCGAGGTACGGGACGAGCGATTCGGGCAGGACGATGGAGCCGTCCTGTTGCTGGCACTGCTCGAGGAGAGCGGCCAGGGTGCGGCCGACGGGGAGGCCGGAGCCGTTGAGTGTGGCGACGAGCTTGGGCTTGCCGTCCTCGCCGCGGGTCCGGATGTTGGCCCGGCGGGCCTGGAAGGTGCCGAAGTTGGAGACCGAGGAGATCTCTCGGTACGTGTTCTGGCTCGGGATCCAGACCTCGATGTCGTAGGTGAGCTGGGCGGAGAAGCCGGTGTCGCCGGCGGCCAGCTTGACGACGCGGTAGGCGAGGCCGAGTTCCTTCAGGCACGCCTCGGCGTGGCCGACCATCGTCTCCAGCGTGGCGTCCGCGTCCGCCGGGTCGACCATCTGGACGATCTCCACCTTGGCGAACTGGTGCTGACGGATCAGGCCCCGGGTGTCGCGGCCGTACGACCCGGCCTCGGACCGGAAGCACGGCGTATGCGCGGTGAGCGCCAGAGGCAGCTCAGCCGGAGGGATGATCTCGTCCGCGTAGAGGTTGGTCAGCGGCACCTCGGCCGTCGGGATCAGGAACAGCTCGCGGTCGGCGACGCCGGTCTTGAACAGGTCCTCCTCGAACTTCGGCAGCTGCCCCGTGCCGGTCATCGTCTTGCGGGTGACCAGGAACGGGACCGCGTGCTCGACGTATCCGTGCCGACGGGTGTGCAGGTCGAGGAACAGTGTGGCCAGGGCACGCTCCAGCGCTGCTCCGGCGCCGCGCGAGACCGCGAAGCGCGGTCCGGACAGCTTCGTCGCCCGAGCGAAGTCGAGGATGCCGGTGGCCTCACCGAGGTCGACGTGGTCCTTAGGCTCGAACGGGAAGGCCGGCGGAGTGCCGACCCGCCGGATCTCGACCGCGAAGTCTTCGGAGTCGCCGTCCGGGGCCGCGTCGTCCGGCAGGTTCGGGATGCTGAGGAGGAGGTCGCGGAGCTGTTTCTCGACCTGCACCTGCCCGGCCTCGATGTCCCGGATCTGGTCCTTGAGCTCGCGGGCGCGCTCCTTCAGTTTGGAGATGTCGCCGCCCTGCTTGGCCGTCTGCTGGACCTCACTCGCCACCCGCTTGGACTCAGCCCGCAGCTCGTCGGCCGAGCGGATGTTCTGGTTGCGCCGAGACTGGAGGGACTCCAGCTCGGAAAGGTCCAGGGAGTAACCGCGACGAGCGAGCCGACGAACCGCTTCGGCACCCATTTCGATTAGGGCGCGGGCATCATGCATGAGGAAGATCCTTTTGATCCGGCTGGTGGGATACGGAATCGACGGTAGCAACCGCCGAGCCCTCACCGATCCGGAATATGTCCGCGCCACCGCGGTCGGCGCGACCTCCGGAAACGTCCCTGTCGAGATCACTCATCAGCGCCGTGATCCAGTCCGGCAGCTCGTCGTCGGGTATGGCGATCGGCTCGACGTACGGCGCCTCGGGGAAGAAGAGCGGCATGGCCTCCTTCGGAGATCGGTTCTGATGCCAGAGGAGCACGGAGGCCAAAAGGCCGTGGCCTACGAGAACGTGGGGTCCGGGTCGCTCCAGGGTGGCGAGCAATCCGGTGAGCATCCTCCGGATGCCGGCGCGCTGGGACTCGGTGCCACCCGCAGGCCGCTCGTTCGGACCCTGGGCGTCAAGCCAGACCGCGTACTCCAAGAACGGGCGGCCCTCGAACTCTCCGTAGTCGAGTTCATTCAGGCGAGGATCGATGACCAGCTTCGCCGCCGGCACTCCCATCAGCAGAGAAGCCGTCTGCTGGGCACGAGGGAACTCGCTGGTCAGCCACGTCCTCACGGTGTGGAGGGGGAGGGTGGACCAGCCCAGGCTCAGCGATTGCCGACCCTCCTCAGTCAGGTGGATGGGTTGGGACGGGTCGCCGTTGACAAGGTACCGCTTGCTGTAGTTCGTCTGGCCGTGGCGGAGGACGTAGGTGGTCACGAGCCCCTCCTCGAGGTCGACGCGGAGAGGCCGGCGAGCACTTCCGCCATCTGCGGTGCTCTCGGGTCCCCGGCCTCCAGGTAGTAGAGGAGTCCGTCGAGGGCCAGCGCTCTGCACCACGGCGCGAGTACGGGAACGGGGATCCGCGAGATCCGGGCGGCAGCGGCCAGCCGCCCGTCGGTCGCGTGCCCAAGGTCGTAGTAGACGGTCCAGAAGGCCCAGTCGAATGCCGCGTCGCCCAGCATGGGCAGCGGATCGAGTAGGCGAGGGTGCCCCAGACAGTCGAACGGCACGTTCTCCCGATACAAGTCCGCGTGCAGGACAGTCGTCCTGCCTGGGTCTTCCTGCAGTCCTGCGAGCGCCGGGAGCGCGGCGTCGATGAGGAGATCCCATGCGTCGAGGTCGAGCGTCTCCATCCGTCGCCGGATCCGCGGCAGCATCTCCGTGCCGAGGTGGTCGGTGAGCAGCAGGAAGCTGTTCGGTCGCCTTCGGCGCTGGCCGAGGATGTGCAGCCCCTGAAGAGCAGCCGCCACCATCTGAACCTCGCGCTCTGGCCGCTGGGCGCCACCAGGGCGCCCTCCCACCAGCTCCAGGGCGGCCACCGCCAGGTCGTCAGCGGCCTCGATGACGTCCGCCGTCGGTCCGCCAGCCCACAGCCGCAGTGCACTCACTTCGTGGCGATACCGGGTGGGGTCGGTCCATGCCTTGAGGAGTAGCGGACGCCCGTCAAGGGCGGTCGCTGTCGCGATCACCGAGGCGTGGCCGGCGTCGTGATAGTCGCCGAGGGACAACTGCCAGCATTCGGCGGCCTGTTCCAGCAGGGCCGGTGCTGCATCCAGCCACGCCTGGGCTTCCGGCCCGTAGTGCGCGAGTAGCCGCTGTCGGCACCCTGCGGGAACCTCTCCGAGCGTCCGCAGCACCATCAGCTCAGCACGATCCCGTCGGAAACCAACTCGTCCGTCAGGGCCGGGAACTCGCCGAGCGCCTCGGTGACCAGGGCCTGCACCTTGTCCACCTCGACGTCGGGAGAGGACAGGCGGACAAGGACACGCCAGGGCTGATCGAGTCGCTGCCCGGTCGTGCTCACCAGGTGAACCTCGGCGTGCCCCTCGGTCGCCTCATGGAGCCGGGTGGCGAGTCGCTGCGCGGCAACGTTGTACAGCTTGCCGACGTGGTAGACGGGATTCTTGCCGTTGGCGCCCTCCAGGTTCATCGGCCGCAGCGGTGTGATCAGCCCGTTGACCCGGTTGCCTCGCCCCACGACGCCTTCGTCACCCGACTCGATCGAGCTGCCGGTGTACGTCAGGTACAGCTCGTCCTTCTCCGGGACGTCGCGGGCATTCAGCCGGAAGCGGGCCTCCGCTCCGGGCAACCGGAGTCCGGCGAGGCGGTGGCACTCGGCGAGGACCATCTCCGCGTTGCGGACGTACTCCGCCCGGCTGGCGACGTGACGCGACTTCTGGGGGACGCACAACACGATGTCGACCTGGGCTCCGTCCCAGTAGCCCATGAGTTTGACGTCCGAGCCGCACCAGGCGTGGGCGAGCGTGAACTCGCTCTTCCCGGAGAAGTGGTCCACCAGTTCCCGGACGAACGACTCGAAGGGGTTCTCCGGCGCCCAGCCGGTGCCGAGGGACGTGTCGTTGGAGAGCCGTACCCGCCGCTCGCGGAGATCTTCGACGGAGCGCGGGTTGAACCAGCGGGTGCGGTCGGGCACCCCGTCGCCGGTGAGTACAGCACCCGGGCTCGAATTGCTGGTGATGTTGAAGACGATGTCGAGGTGGGCCGAGACCTCGGGCAGTCGCTCGGCGAAGAACGCCCGAACTTCGGCCTCCACTATGTCCTCGACCGGTATCCGCTCGCCGCCGCACAACGGCGCGGCCCTCCCATTGACCAGGACCCGCACCGGCGACGTCATCCGACCGGCGCCGTACCGCACCTCGCTGGCTCCACCGAGGAGGGCGAGCTTGTCGAAGTTGTGGTGCAGTACAGCGCCGAAGTGCTGAACGGTGTAGCGGCTGTAGGCGCGGGACAACCGCTCGGCGAGATGGTCGGCCAGGGTGTCCGGATGCCCGAGACCCTTGCGTTCCACGATGGTCGTCGCGTCCGGCTGAGCCATGCCGGTGTCGATGACGATGTAGCTGTTGTCGATGGTCGTGCTCGTACGAGGCATCACGAACTCCCGTTCAGGGGTGGATAGAAGGGGATGAGCGCAGGCGTCAGCACGCCTGGACGAGCGGTGGAGCGGAGGATTCAGCGAGGGACGCCGGCAGCGCGGAGGAGCGCGACCGTCTGAGCGAGCGACCGGTACACGGAGGCAGCCTGTTCCTCCGCCGCGAGTCGATAGATGTCGTGGACGGTGATGAGGTCGATGTCCTGCATCCGACGGCGATCGAGCCAAAGGAGCAGGCGCCAGGCAAGGGCCGGCCCGCTGAACGGCAACCGGGTCAGGAGATCGACCGGGATGCGTCCGGGCGGCACGCCCCCGTACAGCAGGTCGCGTACGAGGTGGAAGACCACATCGGTGTAGTCGAGGACGGCCGGTCCGCAGGCGCTCGCCTCCCAGTCGACGACGTGCAGGCACTCGCCGTCGACGAGGAGGTGCTCGGGCTTGAGGTCACCGTGCAGGCGAACGACCGGATGGGAATCGGTCGGTTGGAGGGCCTCTCTCAGCACCGCCCACCAGGGCAGTGACCGGCAGCGAGGAGAGAACTGATCGAGCAGGAACTGGTGCGGGGAAACGACACCGGCTCGCCGAGCTTCCCAGCCAGATCCGGGAGTGGCGTCGCCAACAGGCCGGTGCAGCCTGCGACTCACAGCCACGACGTGACCGATGTACTCCTCAATCGCTGAGTGCGTGCTTACCGAGCACGGCGTGCCATCCACAACCCGGAATGCCGTCCAAGACCCTGCCTCATCGTTTCCCGTGGCCAGGACGGCCGGGACCGAGATACCCCACAGGGCAGCGCGCTCGATCGTCGCGACCTCACGCTGGCGCCGACCCTCGGGGTCGATGCCCACGTAGATCTTCAGCAAGGCGCTGCCGTCCGTGGCGAACCGCGTTCTGGAGTACGGCTTGAGAGCTGCCGGGCCGAACGGGCCGAGACCCTCCTCGGTCCACGGCTCCGCCGTCTTCGTGCTGCGCACCCTCCACACCTCCAGTCCGTATCAGCGAGCCGTGCCCTGCTCCCATTTGAGAAGCAGGACCGATCACCAAAGCCAGCCGAAGCGGAGGGAGTTGACCACATTGCCCGGCGGCTTTTTCGATCTACTGCGACAGTAGGTACGGCACCCCGCAGCACCCCGGAAAATCCTTCCGGGGTCGATTCCGGCCACGAGGTGATGCTCAGGACATGCGAGGGATGACAGAGAACCTGACCATCGGCGAGCGCGTCGCCTGGTACCGGCGCCGACGCGGACTTTCCCAAGAAGTCCTGGCCGGCCTTGTGGGGCGGACCACGGACTGGCTGAGCAAAGCGGAGAACAATCGGATCGAGCTCGACCGGCTCTCGGTGATCACCTCACTCGCCGAGGCCCTCGACGTCTCCCTCGGAGACCTGCTCGCCGAACCGACCCTCATGGAGTGGTCCAACGACAGCGGCCGCCGCACGGTCCCCGCCCTGCGCGAAGCCCTCATGGACTACAAGCAGCTCACGCCTCTGCTGGGACCTCCGCCCGATGACGAACCGCCCGCCCTGAAGGACCTTCGGGCCAGCGTGAAGGAGATCCTCGACGCCTATCAGGCGTCCCGCTACGGCTTCGCCACGCGACGCCTTCCCCTCGTACTGGCCGATGCCCTCGCCGCATCCCGCGGGTACTCGGGGCGCAAGAGGGAAGAGGCTCATGCCCTGCTCGCTCTGACCTACCAAGGAGCGGCCATGGTCCTGGGCAAGGTTGGGGAGTCGGAGCTGGCATGGATCGCCGCCGACCGCGGCCTGGCGGCTGCGCAACACAGCGGCCAGAGTGCGGTGACGGGCTCGCTCTTCCGGGCGGTCACACACTGTCTGCTGGCCACCGGGCGCTTCACCCCGGCGGTCCAGCTGGTGAACGATGCGGCGGCCGTGATGCAGCCCGGCTTGGGAACCGCGAACGATGAGTACCTATCGGTCTACGGCACGCTCTTCCTCGCCGGCGCTATGGCGGCCGCCCGAGCGGAGGACCGGGCGACGACGCAGACTTTCCTTCGGGAAGCCGACGAAACCGCGCAGCGGTTGGGCGCCGACGCCAACCACCTGTGGACGGCCTTCGGCCCAACCAACGTGGCCATCCACTGCGTCGCCACCGCCGGAGAGCTCGGAGACATCCAGATAGCTGCCGACCTCGGACAACGCATCGACACCAGCGACCTGCCTGTGGAACGACGTGTGAGGCACAGCTTGGAAGTCGCCAGAGCACTCAGCGCCTGGAACCGGACCGATGAAGCCCTGGCCACCCTGTTGGCCGCCGAGCAGGCTGCCCCGGAACAGGTGCGCCACCACTACCTGAGCCGGGAACTGGTCATCGGCTGGATCCGAGGCACTCGAGGCCGCCCGTCCCAGCCAGTGGCAAACCTGGCACGCAGGCTCGGCGTCGTCGGCGGTTAGAGTCCGTCCCGTGAGCGAGAACGAGCACGAAGCGAAGATGGCCCACCCGCGTATGGCAGCCGGCGCACTCTTCTTCGACGACGCCGACCGAGTCCTGCTCGTCGAACCCTCGTACAAGGACTACCGCGACATCCCCGGCGGATACGTCGAGCAAGGGGAGTCTCCCCGGCGAGCCTGCGTCCGCGAAGTCCACGAGGAGCTGGGCATCAAGCCCCACATCGGCCGCCTGCTCGTCGTGGACTGGGCGCCGAATCCGGGGGAGGGAGACAAGGTCCTCTACCTCTTCGACGGCGGCCGTCTCAGTGCGGAACAGCGCCAGCAGATCGCCTTGCAGGCCGACGAGCTCCGCAGCTACGACTTCCACGACGCCCAGCAACTGCCAGAACTCACCATTCCACGCCTCGCACGCCGGATCACCGCCGGGATCCAGGCCCGCGCAGCCGGCCTGACCGCCTACCTGGAACAAGGGGTGTCGCCAGAAATAGGGGCTTGACCAGGGGCCGCTTGGTCTCAGCCCCGCGTGACGATCCTGGCACGAATGTTCACCGGCGCCCAGTCGGCATCGATCGACTTCCAGCTATGGGCGGGGCAGTGCACCAGAGGCGGCATTCCCTCCCGCCACCGACGTGCGGATACTGACCGCCATGACTTCGCATCCGCTGGACGAGATCGAGTGCGCTGCTCAGGTCATCACGGACCTACACATCGCGACGGTTCCTGGTGACCACGCGCAGGCAGCCAGCCACGCTGCGGCCAACCTCTGCTCCGGCACTGGCTCAGGGCTCTTGGTGGCGCCGACACAGCTGCAGAAGCTGATCGCCGAGGCAATCGAGATCGGGTACGCGACTGCCCTGCGTGATGTACGAGAAGGGAATTTCGACGGCGACCTGCAGGAATGGCGGCCTGATCTTTTCCAGGGGTAGGGCGAGGCGGGGTGGAGCGACGCGGACAACGGAGCCCCCTGCGCCTCCACACGCGTCCGTCCACGGTGCCCTCATAGGCTCCGGATCATGACCAGAGATGGGCAGGCGGTAGGCGCGGTGAGTAGAAGTCGTCCGGGGTGGCGCCCGGACAAGCTGAGACAGCAACGCGAAGCCCACAGCCTGACGCTCGAAGGCGCGTGCGAGCAGCTAAACGAGGTGGCCCGGGCCGCGGGGCTCACAGTGCCGGCCGCCAACTTCCAGACTCTGTGGCAGCACGAGCAGGGTGAGGTCTATCCCGGACCGCACTACCGTCGCGCGTACTGCCTTCTGTACCGCGCGACCGAGCCCGAGCTCGGCTTCCGTAACGCTCTGCCCGACGAGGCCACGAAGCTCAAGTTCACCGCGTCGAGCGAACCGCAGAACGGCGCCCACGTCCTGGCCGTGGAACGGGCGTTGCACCAACTGGCGCCGAGCGCGGAGGACGCCGACGGTCTTGGCGTCCAGCAGCGAATCCTCGATGCCTGGAAGCGGCGTCACACCGGCGGTGATCCGAACCGGCCGACGCTGATGATGGTCGGCGGCTACGCGGGCAGCGGGAAGTCGGAGTTTGCCCGCTTCGTATCGCAACTCACTGGATGGCCCGTCCTCGACAAGGACCCGATCACGCGCCCGCTCGTCGAGCGCCTCCTTGTTGAAATGGGCAGCGAGCCCAACGACCGGCACACCGACCTCTACCGGGAGAAGGTCCGCCCGCTGGAGTACCAGTGCCTGCTGGAGACCGCGTACGCGAACGTCGACTGCGCGATCAGCACGGTCCTCTCTGCGCCCTTCATCGCCGAGACCACCGACCCTCGGTGGATGCGGCGCCTGATCAACCGCTGCGAAGCACGCGGCGTCACCGTCGCTGTCGTCTGGATTCAGTGCGACCTCGACACGATGCACGAGTACATCAGCTTCCGGTCCGCCGCCCGCGACAGCTGGAAACTCCAGAACTGGGACACGTACGCTGCAGCGATCGATCTCGAGCTGCGGCCCGTCGTGCCGCACTTGGTTGTCGACAACCGGCTTGGCGCCGCGATTTCGCTCACGGACCAGGTGCGCCAGGTCTTCGGGACGGTGTTCCAGTGAGGCAGGGCATCCTGCTGTACGGGCCGCCTGCGGCGGGCAAGGACACGATCACGGCGGCACTCACCGAACTCGACGCACGGTACGTGCTGTTCACCCGGCTGAAGATCGGGAGCGGGAAGACCAAGGGCTACCGGATGGGCACACCGGAGCAGCTGGCTGACCTTGAGGCACGCGGCGTGTCATCTACCGCAACGACCGGTACGGAAACATCTACGTCGTTGACCGGCCCGGCCTCGAACAGGCCATGGAGGGTGGCAGGACCCCCGTCGTCCACCTCGGCCAGATGGCGGGGATGGAGCAGGTGACCGCCCTCTACCCGGCGCGCTGGGTGCGCGTTCTGCTGTGGTGCTCCAAGGAGACCACCGCTCGACGCTCACCACAGCGCGGTGACACCGACACGGTGGTCCGGCTGGCCGCGTGGGACGCCACTCAGGCCGATCTTGCGGCTCACCGTCGAGCCCAGTGGGAACTGCGCGTGGAGACGGACGCGACGGCACCCCATGAAACCGCACAGAGGATCGACGGCATCGTCCGCACCACGCCACCTCGCTCCTGACGGCCAGGACGTCAGCGCCCCAGCGGACGCGACCTGCTCAACTCGGGTTGCCCGGGTCCCGCTCAAGACGCAGAGCTTCCAGGGCCTCAGCGATGTCCGGCTGCTCGTCTCTGTTCCCGTCCCACCGGGCAAGCGTCACGGCAGCCGCGTGCATAAGAGAATCCGGCAACCCGGCGTCGGCGAGAAGGGCCGCCGCGTCCTCAAGCTCTGGGCCCCAACGCCAGGCGCGGGCAGCGGTCTTGGGGATGTAGTCGGTCTCCACGAGGTAGCTGCGGGTGCGCTTGGCCGCGATCAGCAGCAGCTCGTCCGCAACCCCGTACGTGTCCGCCGCCCCGTAGGCCACGGCAGCCAGCACTCGGGAGACCTTCTGGTAGCTGGAATACGCGAGCTTGAGTGCGGAGGCTTTGCCGATGCTGTCGCCCAGGACGTGGGTCCGCACATCGGTGCCGGCGAAGGGTTCGGCGATCCGGTCGGCCTGCTCGACGGCGCCGGAAAGGTAGAGCGTCGGGGACTTGCCGCCCACTGGAGGCGAACCGACCACCGCTGCATCGATGACCGGCATCGGGGCCAGGCGGTCGGCGATACTCACCACGCGCGACGGTGAGACGGCGTTCGCGTCGACATAGATCGTGCCCGCTTCGGACATGCCGAGCTCGGCTACCTGGCCGGCGGTCTCCTCCGCCGCGGCGGGAGGGCACAGTGAGAGCAGCACATCGGAGCGGGAGACAAGCTCAGGCAGCGCCGCGGCTTCGAGGCCCGCGCGCTCGGCCCGGCGGCGGGTTGTGTCGCTGCGTCCGTCGGGGCACCACAGCACGATGTGGCCTCTCGCGCGCAGCTGGGCGCCGAAGGCGGATCCCATACTGCCGGGGTGCAACAGCCCAATGGTGCTCGTCATGCCGCGGTCCTTGTGTGGTCGAAGGAGTGCAAAAGCAGCAGGTCGATGGCGGCGCGTGCATGCGGCACCACGTGGTCCGGTCCGGGAACGTCCGGCGGCCAAGAACGGCCGTTGCCGATCCAGATGGTGCGCAGTCCTGCGGAGCGTCCGCCGCCGATGTCGGTGACCGGGTTGTCCCCGACCATCCAGCCGCTGTCGCCCAGGACTGTGCCGCAGCGGGCCGCCGCCAGGGCGAAGTGCCGGGTCTGCGGCTTGCGCGCGTCAGCCTCCCCGGAGACGAAGACGCCGTCCACGCGCTCGGAGATACCGGTGGCCCGCAGCTTGGCGCGCTGGATGTCCGCCGCACCGTTGGTCGCCACCCCGACCCGCCAGCCGGCCGGCCGCACGCAACTCCTCCAAGCCGTTGAGGACCCCTGCCTGGCACGACACCAAGGCTGCGATGTCGGTGCAGTACGTGTGCCACAACTCCGCAGTCGACATAGGCAGTCGGTACCGGGTGCGGATCGCCTCAAAGGTGGACGGATAGGCCCGCTCGGCCATCATGTCCAGGACGTTCGCATGATCTTCGTCCTCCAGGCCGTGCTGGGCGGTGAACTCTGCGGCCCAGACAGCGAGGGTTCCCCGCCGGTCCACCAGGGTGTTGTCGAGGTCGAAGAGAACCAGAGGCGGCTGCACATCCCGCACCCTAATGCGCGGCGGTCAGCTGTGTGCTCGGGGCTGCGGGGCGGGTCGAGTGACCCTTCCCGCTGCACTCTGCGCCGCGCATCGTTCCTTCATACTGCCAAAGTGATCAACCTAGACCGATGGCGCCTACGGCTGCGCCGAGCCCAGGGCGGCATCCTTGTCCCGGCCGGCCCAGCCGAGGTGGGTGCGCCAGAGGAGGTGGACACCGTAGACGGCGAGCAGAGTTTCGGCGGACCAGTCCTCGGCCGGCGGCTCGGTGAGGACCAGGTAGAGACGGTCGGCGGGGGCGGCCAGGGTGTGGTTGATCTCCAGGAGGCGGGCGGCACCCGAGCGGAGGTCGATGTAGGCGGAGTGACCGGCGCCGAGGATCTCGTATAGGAAGTCGCCATCTTCGGCCGTGCGGCTGACATCTACGACTTGGGATGACGTCGCCTGTTCGTCGGCCTCGAACAAGGCCGACATCAGGGCGTGGCGCACCGCTTCGTGCTTCTTGCACGTGCGGTCGGCGGCCGCGGTGGTCTCCAGCGTGTGCAGAAGATTCGTCGCGGACGGTGTCGTTACGGCGGTGTCCTCGGCGGATGCCATGGGCTCGGTTGCTTCCTGCTCGGGCTGCGGTGCGGAGGGTGTGGGTGTGGTCTCGGCTGTCGGCTCGGTCAAGGTGGTCATGCGGTGCTGAAGCGTCTCCCGGGCCTGGGCCAGAGAGGGGGACCAGTCCGTTCGCGCCAGGTTCTCGCGGAGACGACTCACGTCCAGGCTGTCGTCCTTGAGGGCGCGATTGGTTTCGGCGGCGAGGTCGCGCAAGAGGTTCAGACGCTGTCTGTCGGGTGAGCCGAGCACTCGTCTTACGTCCACCCAGTCCGTCTGGTCGCGGCGGAGTACGCGGTTGGCCATGCCCTTGAGCTCGGAGAGCCGTTCACGGGCGTTCTCCGGTAGGGCGACGCCGTCGGCGGTCAGTTCGTCGAACACACCAAGCGCCGCCAGGTAGCGCTCGGCCATCTTCGCCGAGATGGGCTGGCGTCCACGCTGGTCCGTCGTGAGCAGGCAGTGGTTCCTCTCCTGCGCGAAGACCCAGCAGTCCAGCTTTTCGCCGGGGCGGGGCGGAGTCGATCCGTGGCGGACGGTCAGGACCAGCGGGACCTTGACCGGCGGGGAGAGCGCTTTGACCTTGTAGCGGCCGCCTGTACCTCGGTCGAGGACGCGGACACGAATGTCGGTGCCGATCTCGGGGACGTCAGCGGCCGCCATCGACGGCTCGGTGGGGGTGGTTCCAGGCCCGGGAGTATCGGTGGTGTCCATGAGGGCATCCGGGAGCGGGGAGGTGTGCAGGACGGCCCGGCTCGGCCTTGTCAGGAAGGCCCGCACCTGCTCGGCGACAACAGACCTGAGGAACTCCCCCACCATGTCGGCGAAGAACACCTGATAGAGGTCGCACAGGATGTCCCAGGTGAAACCACCGCCGCCGGCGCCTCCGCCCATGGCGTCGTCCAGCTCGGGATGTCTGCTCCGGACATCGCGGACCGCCGCGGCCATCCCCCTGCGCACCGCGGCGTCGGCGAGTGTGCCGCCGTCCCCTCCGACCTCCGATACGAGACGTGCAACAAGCGCGTCCTCCGACTCCGCACCCTCTGTAGCCAGCGATCCCAGAGCCCCAGCGAGCCGTTCGCCGGCCGCACAGGCCGTGTCGTACAACCCGAAGGCCGATCGATCTGCACGGATTGTCTCGTGCAGGGCGCTCAGGTGGTCCGCCGCAATCTCCTCCAGCCGCTGATCCGCGTTGCGCGAGTCATCCCGCCAGCGCGCCAGCCGCCTCCCGGCCGAGCTCCACGGATCGCCGTTCGGCCCCTTCCATCGCGTGGATGTCCCCACATCGCCCCCAACGATGGTGCTCCGACCTGCACTTCGTCCATGGCATCAGACCGGACGATCCCCAGGTAGGGCGGGACTCGGCCAGGGCCTCACGGACCAGCCAGGTGCTGAAACAGCCGGGGGCATCACTTCCCGTGACACCTACACCTAGAAGCGTGACCAGTCGTAGCGCTGAGTCACAGACATCACGCAGATCCCCGTTCAGGGCAGGTGCCGGGCTGCCAAGATTGCCCCTTGCGTCATATGCCCTGCTGTTCATGCCCTCTGTAGAGGGCTCGCTGACGGCATATCAAATCAGCAGCCTCCGACTGCCCGCACCGGACGCCATCAGTCGCCTGAAGGCCGCTTGCGATCCGAGCCCGGTCGCAACGTGTCATCCGGCACACGGGCAGGCGGCAAACGGGGCGGCCACGCCAGCATGGATTCCGCGGTCCGTGCACAGGAACCCGGCGCAGCGGAGGGTGAAGCCCATGGCCAAGCTCACGGAGGAGCAGAAGCGGCAACGAGCCGCCGAGCGTGCTTTGCGCTCGGCCCTCGAAGCCGAAGCGGATGACCGGCGGCGCCGCGAGCGGGATGAGCAGTGGGAGCGAGAAGGTACACGCCTCAGCTGGGCGGAGTACGTGGCCGGTGAGCCCTGCCGCGGTTGCGGACTGCCCATGACGGATGAGCTGGGGAGCTGGCCACCCCTCCTGAAGCTGTCCGAGGCGGAGAAGCTCGAATACGAGGAAGCCAACCAGAGGTTCCGGGAGCGGCACGTCGACTGCCGGGACGCCCGGTGGACCGTCAGCGGTTCTCGGGTAACACACTGCTGTTTCTGTTGCCCGCCACCTCCGATGGGGCCGAAGCAGGTGGAGAAGCTCGCCAGGCTGTTCGCTTCCTGGCCCTCACGGTAGAAACGCAAGAAGGACCTCGATAGTTGGGATCTCACTCTCCGTTGCGACCACGTGGTGCCTTACATTCAGCATCGCGAGAACACCCGCGTCTCCACCCGCGTCGTCGACTGCCCAGAATGCGGAGAGCGTCGCGGCGTAGTGAGCAGTGAGCGGGGAGGGCCCGCGTACCGCGATGACGGGACCATCCGTGAGCGGGCGGCAGCTGATCGAGAGCAGCTCGCCCGGGAACTGGCCGCCGCCGAGGCGAAACTGACCAGTCAGCAGAAGAACGCGGCGGCAACCCAACGCCGCATCGCCGAACTCCAGGAAGAGCTCGGCAGTGAGTCTTGATGAGACGAAGCGCAGGCGGCGATGCCAGATCATTTCCCGGCAACGCTTCCCATGGGGTACCGGCCGGGAACCCTCGTGTATCGAGGCGTCAGGACTTGGCGGTCGAATCGCGGCCAGGCCAGTGCTTCGGCGGGGCGACGGCCGGGTCCGTGATCTGGAGGCGCTTCTGCCGGGTTGGGTCGATCGACGTCAGAGAGACGAGACGCTGGCCGTCAGCTGCTTCGAGTTCGGACAGGGCGTGAGGAAGGGCCGCGCAGACAGTGGCGATCGCCGTGCCCAGGCCCACCAGGCCACCGTGCTTGTTGTTCTGGCGGCACTCGATGCGATGCAAGCCCGACTGTGCGATGGCCGCCACTTCGAGTGGCCGGCTGAGCTGCTTGGTGTCGTTGGTGATGACGACCTCGAAGCCGTCGGCCTTGGCCTTGACGTACAGCTCGATGTCCTTCGTGCCCGTCCAGCCCTTGAGCTCGTGGACGTGGACGACTTCATGTGCCTTCAGCAGGATGCGCACGATCTCGGCCATGGGACGGGGCACGTTCTCGTCGAGCAGCAGTTTCAAGCGACAACCTGCCGGGGCTCGCTGCTGCCATAGCTGTCGACGTACTCGCTGAAGTCGGCGGCGTCCCGGGCGGCCTCGGCCGTCACGCCTGGGTAGAACTCACCGATCTGGTCCGGCGGGATGCCGTCTCTTACGAGAGCAGCGACATCTGAGGCTGGGATCCTGGTGCCTTGGATGACCGGTTCTCCGCCGCGGACCGACTCGTCGACCGCGACGTGCTCACGGGGGGTGAGCAGAGCGGGAATGCTACGGCCGTCCTTATAGAAGGGCGCGAGAACATCCACCATCTGGTGGATGACCACGTTGCCCCCCTTGATCAGGTCTACGGCGTGGTCGGGTTCAGCCAGATAGATCGTGTCCGGGCCCGCGACGAGTTTGTACGAGGAGAGGTGCTCCCACTCGCCGAGGTCTTCCCGAAGCGTGTTCAGCGCACGGCGGATCTTCTGCAACGAAGCTTCTTCGCGCAGCTGCACGCAGATGCGGAGTGCGACAACGTCGCGGAACGAGTAGAGGATCGGCCTCTCGCTGGAGATCTCGGGGACGAGCACGGCGCCTTTGGGCCCGGAGGCTCGGCGCCAGTGGGACAGCTGGCGCAGAGTCGCGCCGGAAAGAGCCGCGGCGAGTTTGGGTTCGTATGACACCGCGTGCCTCCTTCCGTCTCCCGCCCTCATCGATATCGGCCTGAACGTACCCCATTCTCCTGGAGGCCACGCGGCACAGAAACCGAAGGGCCCATTCAGGGTGAGCCGGGGACGCCGGACGCCCCCATGCCGCACAGGCCGCTGCCACGGGAATCGCCACGGGCCGGCACACGTCCGTGGCATTTTCGGCCACCCACCGGCGGCGCTCAGTTGCGCCGCGTAACCTCACGGGCATGGGGGCATCAGTATCCGGTGCAGGTCAGGACGCCGACGAGGAGGCGCGGCGGCGGCTAAACGCGTACACGTACCTCAGCGCGCCCGAGCGGCTGGAGCACGTCGCGATCATGCGGGTCTTCTGCGGAACGCTGCTGGCGGATCTCGCAGTCCCGGACATCATGGCGAAACTGCGCCAGACCGGTGCTTCCGCCTCAGGACTCGACGCCGACACCCTCACAGTCCGACTGGAACAGCTGGTCCAGTGGGGAAACCTGCTCCGCAGCAGCCACACGGTGAACGCGTCCAGCATCAGCGAGTACCAGCGTTCCCGCTCGCGCTACCAGCTGTCGAAACTGGGCGAACGTATCCAGCGGGACGCCGACGGAGTCCTGGCCGAAGCCGACGCCGCCCGCGAGGTGAGCAACGAACTGCTGGCACTGGTCGAGCGCGGACTACGGGAGCTGGCCGACCTCGTGACCGCGCCGGGCGGCGTCGAGCCGCAGGACGGACTGGAGCGGATCAGCACGCTGTTCGTGCAGTTCACCGAGTTCGCGGACTCCATACGCGACTTCTACGCCTACCTCGGCCAGGTGCTGTCCCGCTACGACCTGGACAGCGCCGAGTACCAGGGCTTCAAGGAGCTACTCCTGGACTACGTCGAGGCGATCACGGAGGACGTGGCGTTCCGCGCGCCCCGGATCTCGGCGGCGTTGGACACCCTGTGGCCGCACATCCCGGCTCTGCTGGACCGGCTAGATTCCCACGCCCAGGGGCTCACCGGGCTCTCGACGCAGGCGCAGGGCGAAAGCCGCCCCGAGGTCCGGATCCAGCGCAGCCGGGGCCGCGAATTCGCCGACTGGGAGGGCCTGCGCGGCTGGTTCAGCAACACCGACGGCCAGGGTAGCCAGGTCGACCAGCTACGCGACGCCACCCTGCGCGCGTTGCAGTCTCTGCTCGCCAACGCCAAGCGGATGCTGCGGTCGGCCACCGGGGAGATGTCCCGGCGCAGGGATCTGCTGCGGCTGGCCCGCTGGTTCGACGAAGCGGCGCCGCGGGACGCACACGACATCGCCGTCGCCGCCTTCGGGCTGTACGGCGCCCGCCATCTGGGCATACCTCCGGCCACCGACGAGGTGGTGCCCGCCTACACAAGCTGGTGGACCGGTCCGATGGTCGAGGTGCCGGTGGCCCTGCGCGAAAGAGGAAGCCGGGCCCAGCGTGGCCGGGCCTCAGCGGTGGAGGACCACTCCGCGCAGAAGCAGCTGCTGAGGGAGGCAGCCCGTCAGCGGGCAGCGGCCAGAGCAGCGGCGGCCGACGAACTGCGCAGTGCGTCCGGCCGGTTCGGCGAGGTACGCCTCACGTCAGCGGCGCTCGGCCTGCTCCTGGAGCTGCTGGCCACAGCGCTCGGAAACGCACAGCTCAGCAGGCCCGTCAGCACGGACGGGGAGAGGACGGCGGGGTTCGACCTCGACTCGGCCAGCAGTGAAGACGCCGAACTGCGTATCCGCCTCACCGTGCGCCGGACGGCGGGCACGCGAACGGTGCTGTACTCGGCCGACGGCGACCTGCTGCTGGACGACCTGGAGCTGGACATCGGTCGCACCTCCGCCGCGGTCGACGGCGAAGCGGAGGCGAGCGTGTCATGACCCTCCCCTCGACTCACGACGTAGCCCTGGCCGCCGAGCGCCGCACCGCCGCCCGGCTGCTGCTCGCCCACCCGCTGGTCGCGTCGGACGGCCCTCATGCCGACCTCTTCCCGCTGATCCGCAGGCACGTCGACTGGCTGGGCAAACGGTTCCAGCAGGTGCTCGGCTACCGCCTGCTGGTCGACAGCTCCTACGCCCGGCTGTTCAAGGCGGGGCTGGGGGCGGGTTCGGGTCATCGGCTGGAGCGCTCCACCGGCACCCCGTTCACCCCACACACGTACGCCTGCCTCGCGCTGGCCCTGTCCGTGCTGGTGACCGCGCCCGAGCAGATGCTGCTGTCACACCTGGTCGCCGATATCAGGGCTGCCGCAGCCGACGCCGGGATTGAGCTGGAGGAAACGGGCCGGGCGGCCGGGAAGCGGACCCTGGTCGCGGCTCTGCGCCAGCTCGTCGACTGGGGCGTGCTCATCGAGACCGAGGGCCATGTGACCGCGCTTGCGCAGGAGGCGGGCGAAGAAGCCCTGATCACGATAGATCGGGAGCTGGCACGCGTGGTTGTCGCCGGCCCGCTCTCCCAAGCACGGGACGGCGCCGACCTGGTCCGGCGGGCTGCGGACCCGGGCTTCGGCGGACCACGCACCTACGTGCGCCGGATGCTCGTCGAGACACCCGTCGTCCACCTCGACGAGCTGACCGACGCCGAGCGTGACTGGCTCCGCACCCGGCAGCGCCGGGAAGCCCAGGCTTTCTCCGAACTCCTTGGTCTGGAGATGGAGATCCGTGCCGAGGGCGTGGCACTGGTGGACCCCGAGGAGGAGCTCACGGATCTGCACCTGCCGGGAACCGGGACCGTCGCACAGGCCGCGCTGCTGCTGGCGGAACGACTCGTGGAACGGCTTCGGCCGCAGGAACCGGGGCATCCGGCGACCGGCGGGACGCTCGTCATCGGGGTGGCCGTCCCGGACGGCCTGGTGGATGAGGTGCTGGCCGAGCTGATCGCCGAGTACGGGCAGCGCAGCAACTGGCAACGCGGCTACCTGGAGGGCCTTCCCTCCCTGCGAGAGGCCGTACTGGACCTGCTGGTCCGCATGCGGCTGATGGCCCGCGCGGGCCAGCTGCGCGCCGAGGGCGAAGGACTTCCGGAGGGGTACGTCGAAGAGGCGTCGGAAGGACGCACGGTGACCGATGTCCATGGCGCACGGCCCGGCGGCGACGGCTGGGTACTGCTGGCCGCAGCGGCCCGCTACGCCACCCACGTCACGGTGCGCCCGGCTACTGCAGCAGGCAAAGGCACTGACGTTCAAGAGGAGTTGCCGCTATGACCACCGACGCGCGTGGCCTCGTTCCGCTGCCGCGTTCCGGCGCTGCGACACCCGCCGGCCCTGCGACGACCGCCGGCACCCGCTTCCGGCTGCACCGGGCGGGCATCCAGAACGTCTGGCAGTACGACGAGCAGGAGTTCTCCTTCGGCGACGGACGGCTGCTGCTGCGCGGCAAGAACGGCGCGGGCAAGTCCAAGGCCCTGGAGATGCTGCTCCCGTATCTTCTGGACGGCGACTCCCGGGCACTGGACTCGACAGGCACCGGCCGCACCACGCTTGCCTGGCTGATGCTGGACGGATTCGAGCAGACCAACCGTCTCGGGTATCTGTGGGTGGAGTTCCGGGGCACGGCCGACGACGGCGGTCACCGCCACCTGACGCTCGGTGCCGCCATCCGCGCCTCGAAGTCGACGCAGAAGGCGCTGCCGACATTCTTCGTCACCCCGCTGCGGATCGGTGAGGACCTGCACCTGGTCGAAGCCGGTAAGCCGCTGCCGGTCGACCGGCTCAAGGAGATCGTCGGCTCCGACAACACGACCGACCGTGCGGTCGAGCACCGCTCACGCGTGGCCCGGGAACTGTTCGGCATCACCGACACGACGCGCTACCGCAACCTCACCCAGCTCCTCCACCGGCTGCGGCGCCCGACGGTCGGCGACCGGATCGAACACGGGGGCCTGGTCTCCCTGCTGAGCGAGACCCTGCCGGGGCTCGACGAGGACGTGGTCGAGAAGGTGGCGCGCAACCTCCACGACCTCGACGCCGTACGGGACGAACTCGGCCGCCTGGAACGCACCGACGCGGCCTTGCGCACGTTCCTCACCAGTTACCGCGGCTACCTGGCCGGGGTCCTGCGCACCTCCGCCAAGAGAGTGAGCCACGAGCTGGGCGTCCTCGCTCAGCGGCGCCGGGCGGCCGGAGACGCCGCACAGCGGACGAGCGACCTGAGGACGCAGGAGGAGGAGTCGGAGGGCCGACTGGAGACCCTGCGCGAGGAGGAACAGGCCGCCCGGACCGACCTGGCCGCCCTGCACGCCAGTCACGCCTACCACAGCCTGCGCGAACTGTCGGAGCGCCGCGGCACGGTGGAGGCGCTGCACACCGCCGCCGCGGCCGCGTTCACCACCCTGCGGAACGCAAATGACGCGGAGGAGGGCTCGGCGGAGCGGCTGGCCGAAGGTGTCGAACACCTCGGAAGCCGACTGGCCGAGCTGGGAACCGAACACCGGGAGCTGCTGACGCAGGCGGAGAAGGCCGGGCTTCCCACCGGCCATCTCGGCGAGGCGGTGGCTCTGCCGCGCATGGTTCTCGCCCAGGCCACCGAGACCGAGCTGACGACTCCGGACGGGGAGACGCATACCGTACGGCACCGGTCGGTGACCCGTGTGGACACGGTCACGGCGCAGGAAGGGCTGCGGTCCTGGCAGACCCAGTTGGAGGACGCCGAGGCGGTCGCGAGAAACCGGGCCCGGATGGTTCAGGAGGTGACCCGCCTCATCTCACGGGCAGACGAGGCCCGCGCCGCGGCGGCTCAGTCCGATGCCGAGCGGGAACGGCTGGAGGGCGAGGCGGAAGAGGCCGCCGGTCATCTGGAGGGCAGCCGTCAGAAGGTCGCCGAGGAGAGCGGCGCCTACGCCCGCCAAGTCGCCGACTGGGTGGCGCGCACGCGGACCGCGCTGGGTATCGACTGCCCGTCACTCGATGCCGTCCACGCCACCGTCGGCCACGAGACCTCCACCGACGCGCCGTTCGCGGACCGCACACTGCCGCCCGACATCGACAACCAGGCGTGGCGGACAGCTCAGGCCGCGTTGGAGCCGTACGGCGAGGAACTCACCGGACGCCGGGACGCCCTGGCACTCAGCGTTAACCGGCTCGGCGAGGAACTCGACCACCTGGCGAAGCAGAAGCGGGACTGGGAGCAACGTACCGACCCCGAGCCGCCCGCCCCGCACCATCGCGCCGCCGCAAGGACGCCGGGCAGTGGAGCACCTTTCTACCGGCTCGTGGACTTCGCGGAAGACCTGGCTCCGGCCGACCGAGCTGGTCTGGAAGGGGCGCTGGAGGCGAGTGGCATCCTGGACGCGTGGGTGAGCGCGGGCGGCGTCCTTCTCGACCCGCGCACCCGGGACACCCTTCTCCAGCCGGGTCCCGCGCTGTCCGACTGGCCGACTCTCGCCTTGGCCTTGCGCCCAGCCCCTGAACCGGGTTGCGGCGTCACGGCCGAGCAGGTGGAGAGTCTGCTGGCCACCATTGCACTCGCATCGGCACAGGAGACCTCCGCGCACAATGCGGTGTTTTACGACGGCAGTTGGCGTTTGGGCGTACTCAACGGTCGTCACGACAAGGGCGACACCGAGTACGTGGGGGCCGCCGTACGCGCCGAGACTCGGCGCCGCATCCTCGCAGAGTTGGAGGAGCGGATCGCGCAGACGGAACAGCGGCTGGCCGATGTCCGCGAAGAGCTCACCGTAGCCGATGCCACGCGTCGGGCTCTCACGCTCGCGGAACGGGATTTCCCCAGGGCACGGAATCTCGCGGACGCATGGAGCAGGACTGAATCAGCAGAGCGGACCCTGCGCGAACTGACCGCCAAGGCGACCCGGGCGGCGCGGCTGGCCGAGGAGACACGCGCTCTCGCGGTATCGGCGCGGACCGAGGCGGATTCCACTGCGACCGCCCACGACCTGCCCGGCGACCCCGCCTCCCTGGACCGTGTGCGCACCGCACTGGCTGGTCTGCTCAGCGGTATCGGACATTTGCGCAGGGCCGTCAGCGGCACGGGCGAGCGGCTCGGTACGAACCAGGCCGATGCCGACCGGTACGGACGCGCCCGAGAGGATCGCCTGGCCGCGGACGAGAGCTACCGGCTCCACCTCGCCGGGCTGCGCACCGCTGAGCAGGACCTGCGCACCCGCGAGGAGGCCATCGGGTCGTCCGAGGAGGAAATCCTCTCCCGCGAGCAGAAGTCCAAGCAGCGCATCGCGAACGCCGTCCAAGCGCTCCCCGCGGCACAACGAGCTCGTGACGATTTCCACGACCTGCGCGTGCGCGCGGAAGAGGACGAGAAGCGCCTGCGCGGGGGCCTGGCGGACCAGGAGACGGTGGTCATCGACACCGGCAGCGCTCTTCGCGGTGCTCTCGGCCGACCGGAGGTGGTGCTCGGCGCCGGCCTTGACCGGTCCTCGCTGCCCGAGTACGTATCGGATGATCCCGGCGCGGACGTCCGCAGCCGTCTGCGCGCGCTGCGGGCCCTCGCCGAAGCCGTGGAGCAGGCCCTCGGCCGCCCGAAGGGCGAGGTGTCGGACAGCACCCTGCTCAACCGTCACACCGATCTGCGCGACCAACTGGCCGGCGGGTTCGATGCGCAGCTGGAGGAGCGCGACGGGATCAAGGTGTGCCGCCTGGTCGACGACCACGGGTCCCATGACGTTGCGGCCGTGGGCGAGCGGATCGCGGTTCAGGCCGCGGAGGCCCGGGGGCGGCTCACCGAGCGCGAACGTGAGGTCTTCCAGCGGTTCCTGACCGGTGAGCTCGGGGACCACCTCTCGGCGCAGGTCATCACCGCGGCGAACCTGGTCGCGGCTCTCAACGACACCCTGAGGACCGTACGCACCTCCCACGGACTCGGCGTCGAGCTGCTGTGGAAGCTGGACGAGGACGTGGACGCGGATGTGCGCGCGGCCGTCGAGCTGCTGCGCAGTCCGTCGAGCCTCAGGACGCGCGACCAGACCGAGCAGCTGCGCGAGGTGCTGCAACGCCGGATCGAGGACGCCCGCCGTGCCGACCCGTCAGCCGGTTACGCCGCCCATCTGCGGACCGCGCTGGACTACCGCGACTGGTTCCGCTTCCACACCTTCGTGGTCGAGGACGCGGCCCCGGGCCGCCGTCGGAAACTGACCGGCCGGACCGGGCTCAGCCAGGGCGAACAACGCGTGCTCTCCTACCTCGTGCTCTTCGCCGCAGCTGCCGCCCACTTCACGAGCCTCGCCGAGTCGGCACCGCACGCGCCACGCCTGATCCTCCTGGATGACGCCTTCGCCAAGGTCGACGAGCCCACCCACGGCCGGCTGGGCCGTATCCTCGTCGACCTCGATCTCGACTTCGTCCTCACCAGCGAGCGGCTCATGGGCAACTGGCCCGAGGTTCCGTCCCTGCACATCTACGAGTGCCTCCGTGATCCCCACGTACGCGGCGTGGCCACCCTGCACTACACCTGGAACGGCCGGCACCGGCGTCTGGTGTCCGTATGAGCGGGCTGCCCGCCGCGACGCGCGACTGGCTGACGGGACCTGGACTCACCCGGCTCTGGCAGGGGGCACGCAAACGCCTGGAGAGCAACGGCGTACAGGCCACAGGTTCGCTCCGACTGACCGCGATGAACGCCCAGGAACGCAACGACCTGTCTCTCCTGCTGGGCAAACCCCTCACAGGTGCCGCCGTGACCATACGGCTCGACGTGCTCGACGCACGGCTACGCGCCTCGGCCGCCGGACTCGGCCTCAGACAGACCCTGGAGGAACTCGGCCCGCCACTCACCGACCGCCGTGCCGCCCGCGCGGACGTGGCGGCACGGCGGGAACAGGTGTGGTCGTCTCTTGCTTCGTCACTGGACGCCTCCCCACTCGCCGACCAGGAATGGCCCCGGCAGTGGTACGACCTGCTGCGCCGTTCCGGTGTTCCGAGAGGAGTGACGCCCGAAGCGGCGATATGGACACTCCAGCAGGCGGTCCAAGTCCTCACCGCTCTCCTCGGACCCGACGGACCCGAACGCAACGGCACACGCGGTCGAGGAGAACTCGCCGCCATGACGACCGGCTCCGCGCACGGCCTGGACGACGGCACCTGGCTCGCACGTCTCGTCCAACGCGGCGTCGCCCTCGCCCACGGCACTGAGTTCCCCGACGACGCGGCCGGTCGACGAGCTCTGTGGCGGCTGGTGTCCGTCACTCCGGACGAGGTTTCCAGCACAGTCCTGACGTACGGGCTGCGGCCCGACGGCGAGGGCTGGCGGGAGCGCGCCCTACGGGAGCGGGCCGACCATCACGCCGAAGTTCACGTCACACCACGCGACCTGCATGACCTTCGGCTGCAACTGCCCGCCGGAACGCTGATCCACATCTGTGAGAATCCGCGCGTGGTGGAAGCCGCGGCGGACGCGGCCTGCGTCCAGCCCCTCGTGTGCACGTCCGGCAGCGCCGCCACCGTGGTCTTCACGCTTCTTGACGCCCTCGCCGCCACGGGTTGCCGCTTCGCGTACCACGGCGACTTCGACTGGCCGGGGATCGCTCTGGCCAACCGGGTCATCCGCCGCTACGAAGCCCGGCCGTGGCGCATGGGCACCGCGGATTACGAGCATCTGGCCGCTCGCAGTCAGGCCGAGGACATCCCTCAACTGGCACTCGACGGCCAGCCGGTCGACGCGGGCTGGGACTCGGATCTCGCCCCTGCCATGACCGCCCTCGGCGTCGCGCTCCATGAGGAGGCCACTCTCGACCTCTTGGTGGGCGACCTGTCACGCCAGGCGTAGAGACATCGGCACTATGCCGGGCCCCGGGAGCCGACCTGTTCCGAAGGCCCCCGGCCTGGGCGGGTTTCCGACTCGGACACCGCCCCGGAGTCGGAAGCGGCACCAGAGCCAGCGCCATGCCGCCCCCCGGAGCCCTGTGACGGCGGCGTGCCTCCACCCTGGCGCCAGGCCGAGTAGAGAACGGCCGCGGCGGAGGTGCTCGCGATGACTTGATCGGAAGGCAGATTCAAGGCGATCAGAGCAGCGGGCGTGCCGACGATGATGGCGAAGGCGAAGAGATCGGCCGTGCGCTGACGCATCGACGTCCTTTCTCACGTAGCGATTTGCGGCTGGGGTGACCACGGTGCCGGACGTCCACGACGCCCGGAAGTTCGATCTTCCGATCAGATAGATTGAATACTCTTTTGAGGAGATCGAAGGGGCGGGGGCGAGGACGTGGCGCGCCGAAGACGGGGCGGTCAGTGGTCAGAGGTGGACACGGAACTCTGCATGCCCATGCGGGAGATCGTGGGGCTGCTGCGTGATCTGGTCGACAGCAGCGGAGTCCAGCTGAAAGGGCTGCAACAGCTACTGCTGGCGCAGCACCGGGAAGGCCCGCGCCCTCCGTCGTATCAGGTGCTCTCGGACCGGCTTCGAGGCAGAGGGCTCCAGAACAACGCCTCGTTGATCTACGCGATCATCGCGGTACTCGCTCCACCAGAGCGTAAGGAAGGCATGACCGAGGAGGTCAGGCAGCACCTGGTGAACGCGCGGGCCACGCTGGCAGCCGGCAGTACACAACCATCGCAAGAGCCGACGCCCGATAGCCCGGATCCGGAACTCCTGGACGTGCTGCGAGAGAACCGCGACCTTCGCAGCAAGGTGGAACGGATCGAGCGCCGCCTGGCGCGCAAGGAGAAGCGCCTCCAAGCACTGCGCGACGAGCTGGCCGCCGCCGAGCGCCGAGCTCCGGCTCCGTCCGTCGGCCCGGCACGGGATGAACCGACCACCGTGATCCCGTCCTTTCCGGACGAGGGTGTCGCAGCGACCCGCTTGGCAGACTCCGACATCGCAGCCGCGACCAGCAGCCCTTCTGCCGCCGCCGCAGGAACTGAAAGCAGCTCTGGCTCCTCTGACGTGGCTACCGTCGCGGATGCCCTCCGCGGCATGCCGGACTTCGAGGCAACAACGGCGAACGCCCTGCGCCACGCATTCGACAGCGTGCTCGACGGACGGCGAACGGGGCGATTCGACCCGGCCACACTCGGGAAATCCGAGAAGGTCTACCTCGGCGCCAAGGTCACTCACGAGCTCACGGCGGCCTGGGGATTCCCGCCTGGCCAGGAGACCACCGACCTCCCGATAGGACGCCAGCAGGTAGTACTGAAGTTCACCACTGGTGCGACATGGACGATTACGCCCGGGGAGGTCGGGAGGGTGTGTCTGCTCGTGTCAGCCAACGACGAGCGGTCCTGCTGGAGCCTCGGACTGATCCGGATCGGACCCGGCCACCTCAGCGGAGCAGCCAACCGCGACTTCAAGCGCACGCTCTCGGCCGCAGGCCGACAGGCCGTCACCTGGCTCTTCCACAACGCGCATCTGCCGGAGAACACCCTTCTCCACCTTCCGGCGCCGCTTCGAGAGAAGATTTTCGCCACCGAAGTGAGCCGGCGCGGCAGCCAGGCCCGGGTGAACAACCTCTTCAGGCTCGCGCAAGGACGGCTACTCAACCGAACCACGATCTCCACCGTCGCCGTGACCGCAGATGGCCCGAAGCGAGTTCGAACTGCCCGGGAGACATTGCGCGGCGATGGCATCCTCGTGCTCGGCGGCGCCAGTCGACAGGCGACGATCGCCCGTAGCCTCGGCCTGCCCGTGCCGCGCGACGGTGAATGGGTCAGTCAACGGGTCACCCGCCGACGCCCCGAACATGGCGATGCACCGAGCATCGCCCTCTCCGATGAGGTGTGGACACTGGCTGGACCAGACGACCCCATCGAGGAGGCTCCGTCGCTCGCGAAACTCTGGTAGCGCTGAAGGAAACGTCGGCGAACCCGTCCTGGAAGGCGAGGGTGTCCGATTATCCGGTGGAGCTACCGCTCCGGAAGCCCGCCTGTCGCTGGAGGCACTCCGGAATCTGATCGACGGCTAACTGCGGTTCCTTCGAGCACAGCCCGGGGAAGAACCGTGAACCGACTGGCTACGTCAGACGAAGGCTACTGATACGAGGGGGACATGAACCAGTTCGAACTACGCCATGTGGAAGGGCAGCTCCGCGAAGCGCTGCAAGACACCGCCCTAAGTTGGGTGCTCGACGATGTCGACGCGGCAATCGCCGCGGGAGTACCGGAGGAGAAGATCCTCCGCCGACGCCAGCAGCGCCGCGGCGATAACCTCCCCGCCACGAGTCCGGCTGCAGCAGCGGCTCGATACGAGGTCGTTGACCGCAGCATGCTTGGCCTCGGAGAGTACGAGTCTTCACGCAAGGGAGGGACCCTGGTCATCGCCACGCGAGCCATGACAGAGGAGGAACGTGTGCAACTCCTCCTTGATGCGGTAAAGCGCGTGCTCGTCGACCTGCCTGAAATGGAACTGGAGGTGCTGAAGACGCTCCGGTCTGAGCCCGAAGGCGACGCTGGCAGCCGGAGCATGGCTGAGGGGGTCGTGTTCGAGCCAGACGAAAGCACTCGAACGCGCCGTAGCCGAACTGAGTTCCGGGGAGATCGGGTGCCGGCTGAGCGACGTACACGCGTCAGCCAGCTACTGTCCGAAGTGACGAGGGAGGTGGTCAGTTGAGCACGGTCGATGACCTAGTCAACGAGATCAAGACCCTTCTGGCTGCGGGGGCGGTGTCGTACGACTCCGCTTCGAAGCCGTCCGACGTCTACGAGGGCTTCATCTTCTCCCTGATCGTCGCCACCGCGAGTCGGCATGGTGCCACTGTCACCTACGAAGACGTCTATGGGGCGAAGGCCAGCAATCTTGTTTTCCGGACAGGGCCCGGTCACCTGTACGGCAACAGCCAGCCCTTCACCCACGCCGTGATCGAGTTCGACGGTGCCCCCGCCCTTGAAGTCCACCTCGGCGTCTATGTGACCGGCTCCTCGGGCGTCCTGCACGAGTGCGACGTGTTGGTGCTGCCAGCCGAGGAAGCCGCCCTGAGCCGAGCGCAGGGCATCGCACCACGAGGCAGTCAGAGTGTCCTCATCGTCGAGTGCAAGTACTACGTCTCCAACCTCGGCATCGGCCTCGCACGGAACTTCGAGGGGCTGCGCGCCGACATCCGCACCCAGAACGAACTCTTCGTCGCCAACACCAGATCGTCGAGCATCGTGCGGTACCTCGATGCCCGAAAGAGAGGCTTCGAGCCCGACGTGGTACCCAACTCACCGCAGGCAGGCTATCTCCAGGCCGAGATCAGGAAGACCTTCAAGAGCTACCTGAGCAAGCACGCTCCCTCAACGGTGATCTGAGCCGTCGCACGAGCGTCGCGCACACGTATTCAGCGCGTGCCGATGTGGCGGGACAGGTGGCCCCAGCGACCGTTGGCTACGGTCCCCTTGGGAGCCATCTGGGAGCCGACCCGCTCCCCGAGCCTCTTCGAGGCCACCTGTGACCACGACATCCCGACGCCCTGAACAGCGCAAACGCCGTCTACGCTGGCAAGATCACCACCCGAACCTCATTCGGGACGAAGAGGTCGTGGGTTCAAATCCCGCCACCCCGACGCTGGTCAGAGGCCCATTCACGGGATCGTGAATGGGCCTCTGTCGTGCGTACGGCAGCGGAGTGCGGCAGCCCTTGTGACTCTTGCTGACCGTCCTCGGCCTCCCGCTCTTCCGGGTCGGAAGCGCGCACCACATCCGCAGGGTGTGATCGGTCCGGCTGCCCCTTGTGGCGCGCGGGGTCCTGCCTGAGGGCGATGGCGTTCTTCGTGATCGTGCGCATCAACCAGAAGATCTTCCGTGCAGCCGGCAGGAGCATCCGCAGCGAGTAGCTGAGCTGCGTCGGCCCATCCCAAGCGTGATTGTCTTCAAGAGCCTTGAGGGGATGGGTAGTTCGTGGCAGCAGCCTACGTCTGCCCCGACTACGCTCCTGACTTGTCATGCTCGCCGCCAGTCGCGAGCAGGCTCGAACAGTTGATCTAGTTTTGGAGGTTCGATGAAGTCCGTCATCCGGAAGGTCGCAAGCTTCGCAGGGGTGAGCGTGGCCGTCGCGGCCATCTCCGTGACCGGCGCGTCCGCAGCCCATGCGGAGGCCCCCACCCACGGCTGTCCGTACCCCTACGTCTGCTTCTACGTGGACAACAACGCCCTGCTCGCGGGCACGCCGATCTCGAAGTACAAGGACGTCACCAGTACCTACCAGGCCGTCACGCCCCGGCCGCACTACGGCGTCATGAACACCCGGAACGACGACGTGGTGTATCTGCGGCTCCAGGACGGCACCTCGATCTGCCTTTCTCCGAACAGCTCGACCGTGTTTGCCAACGCCTACAGTGTCACCGGAATAAAGATCTCCAGCAGGTCCACCTGCTGAATTCGCTGGAAAGGCCGGCAGGCGCGCCGGATCGCGCCCGCTGGCCGGACGACGGGCACGGGTGCGTCGTTCTCGCGATGTCACCGGGGTGGGGCACGCGGTGTCTGGAGTGGGGCAAGTGGGCGGGGTTGCGGGCGCGGTGGCGAAGACCTGCGGCGATGTCGGGTGCGGCCGACGAGTGGGAGTGCACCGATGGCCAGGCGCCTCAGGGCGGCCATCGCCCGGGACGGGGCGCCGGTTCTCACGCGGGAGGCAACCTTCTCCATGGTTGAGGTCTCTGGCGTGACGGAGATCCGGGGTACTGCGCCGACCCTGGGATCCTCACTGCACCACCCATATCAGTGGCGCCAGCCGATCTCTGTTCCGGCCGTGGACCATCGGTGGGCTCGGCCCGCCCGATCCGGCGCACTCAGGGCGGTGACCTGCCGTGACCTGCCGCGTTGCCCGACTGCCAACAGGCCTCCCGAGCCGTGTGCCCGGGTTCGTCCCGACACCAGCGCAAACGCTGAGGGCGGGGTCTTCGCGTATGTGCAGGCGTGTCCGGCTCGAGGCGGCGCACGTCGGGGTCTGTGGACCGGGCGGGGCGGGATGTTGGAACATGACCGCAGGTGAACCCAGAAAACAAGGTGGCTGCTACGCCAAGCCAGGAGCGAGGCCGGCCACCGGTTGTCGTCCCCGTGGCCGGGCCGTGGAGCCCGATGTGGCAGGGAGAGGTCGGACATGGGGATGTTCCAGAATTGGGCGCGCAAGCGCATGACTCAAGGCGCTCTCGCGGCACGGGAACGGGGTGACACCACCTACGTTCACCGACTGGCCAGTTCGGATCAGCGGATTCAGAACCGCTACACCTCGGTGATCGAATCGGAGGGCTGGCAACTGGCCGGGGTCCATGAAGATTCCTCACGCCCTGAGGAGCGCTGGGTGATGACCTTCAAGCGCGCAGGTGAAGCTGGCGGGACGGCTACCCGATCGGCCGAGCGCGCCTAGCCAGGCGGATGCCGCTCCCCCACCCGGCCCGGCTCGAACGGGCTGGTCCCCTCCACAACGGGCCGGCACGGGGGGAAGCAGTCACCGACCGACGCGGGTCGCGTCGATCGTAGGCCCGATGCTGATCAGGCTGTGTCGCCCCCGGGCGTTCACGCGGCGGTGTCTCTCCGTCGACGTTCCTGAGTGCCCGGCGGGCAGCACTGCGGGTGTTGGCTGCGGCTGGCGGAGCGCGCGCCGGGGAGGGGATGAGCGTCCGGGACAGGTGGCGGTATGCGGGGGCTCGGCGAGGCACCCACTTGGGTCAGGCTGACGTGCACGGTGGCTGCCGGGCCGTAAGGCTGGAGCAACGTCGCACGGCTAGGGAGCAACATGCCTCACGAACAGTGCCAGGCAGCTAAAGCCAAACTCGAGCACGCGAAGCAGCGGAAGAAGGGCCTGCAGAGAGACCTGACGGAAGACGAGGCGAAGCTCGCCCACTTGAAGGCGCAGTCGCCTCCGGACACGGCGGCGATCGAGGCCCAGGAGCGCATGGTCGAAATCGACCGGAGAGTGCTGGGAGCGGCCGAAGTGGAAGTCACCGGCTTCGAGGAGCTGGTTCACGCCCTCTGTGATGACCTCCCGTAGTCAGGTAGTTCCGCAGTCACTTGTCCATGCCGCGCAGGGCGGCTTGAGTTCCTCTGCCGCAGCGGCCGGGGAGGGACCGGATCGTCAGCGGTCGCCCATCGCCCTGGCCCCGGTACGGCGGCGGTCGTCGGGGTCTTTTTCATGCCTCTGTTCACGGACGCCGGGTGTCGCCGGTCAGTGATCGGCCAGGAGTGGAGCTCCTGCTGTTCGGAGGCCGCACCGATCGTGCTCGTCGCTGGTCAGGCAGGGATGGGGCGGAGTGAGCATCCGGCCGCGTGACTTCACCGGCGTCGACGGTGTTCTCCGGTACGGTCGCTGGCCATGGTGAGTGGCGGCGGCGTGCCGGAGAAGGTGGCGTGGGTCCTCGTCCGGGACGAACGGGTGCTGGTGACGCGCAGTCATGGCAGGGATCGCTTCTACCTCCCGGGCGGTCATCGGGAGCCGGGCGAGTCCGACGGCGAGACGCTGGTCCGGGAGATCGACGAGGAACTGCGGGCGACGATCGACCCCGGTTCCATGGTGCGCTTCGGCACGTTCGAGATCGGCGAGGGCCATCCGGATCACGATCCCTTCCGCATGATCTGCTACACCGCCGATCACCGCGGTGAGCTGATCCCGTCGAGGGAGATCGCCGAGAAGGCGTGGTTCCGCCACGCCGATCGGGACCGGGTCTCGGCCGTGGACGAGCTGGTCTTCGACGCGCTTCACGAGGCCGGGCGGCTCCCCTGATCCTCGGGGTCCCGGTGCGGCCGTGGGTCGGCGGGTCTCGCGGCTCGGCGGGGGTGTGTCCGGGCGTCGGTCGAGGGAGCCGATGAGGAGTGGCATCACCTGGATCTCCTCGTTCGGGGTGTGCGCGGCACGTCGGCGGCGGCTCACGGCGAGGCTGCGGCTGGGGACTGACCGCCCCGCAGACTCACGGCGAGGCTGCGGCTGGGGACTGACCGCCCCGCAGACTCACGGCGAGGCTGCGGCTGGGGACTGACCGCCCCGCGTCACCGGCGACACGAGACGGCGGGGCGGGGCGGGGAGAGGGCTCGGCGGGGCAGGACAGGACGGGGCGGGCTCGACGGCCTGACGGCCTATCCGTCCGGAGTGTCTCGTCGCGTCGGTCTCGTCCGGCCGTCGGGGACGCTCGGCTCCGGCCGGCCGCGAGTCTTCCGCGGCGTCGCCGGAGACCGGACCCGTGCCGGTGCCGGGCCCGCGACGGGCGATCCGGAGCGGGCGTAGTGGAAGGCGGCGGCACGGTCCTCGTGCAGCGCGTTGAGCCGGTGGATGAGCAGCACCCCGACGGCGATCATCGCGAGGATCGCGACCACGGTGAGGAACGTCTCCACGGCCCTCACCTCGCCGTCGGCTGATGCGGCAGCGGGCCGGTGACGTCCGGGATCCGTGGACCCGCGGCCCCGGCGCCGGCCGCGTGTCCGACGTCGGATTCCCCGGCCGCAGGTCCCCCTTCGGATTCCCGGACCGCCTCCACGGCCGCGCCGCTCTCGGACGAGGTCCGCAGACGCGCCGCCTCTTCGATCAGGCGGCTCGCGGTCGACGTGCCCAGGGGGTCGCTCGCGGCGGACATCAGCCAGGCGGCCGAGGCGGGATCCGTCCGTGGCGGGACCACGAGGAGGTTCCAGCGGCCCACGCGGTAGGAGAGCAGCAGCAGTTCGTGCGGGTCCTGCTCGGTCAGGAACCAGCCCACCTTCACCACGTGCCCGGCGACGGGCACCTTGCGCGGGACGACCGGCCAGTGGGTGGGGTTCACCGTGACCCGGGTGATCCGCCCCCACCGTGGCTCCAACGCGGCTGCCAGGGAGGGGAGTTCGGCCGCCAGGTCGCGGGAACGGGGCCACCAGGCGCCGTCCAGCAGCGCCGGGACGGGACCGGCGGGAGCAAGCGACAGACGGAGCGGGGACGAGGAGCTCCGGTCTTCGACTTCCGGTGTCGGTGTCGGCGAGGGGAAAACGGTCGCGGTCATGAAAGCCGACCCTGCCCCGGGCCGGTGGTGACCGGCCCGGCATATTGAATCGCCGAAAACGACACGAGCGTGAAAGCCGGTGCGCGAAGAATCCTCGGTACCTCCAGGCTACTCCTCGGCGGGACCGGCGGACCGGGCCCATCGGCTGAACAGCCCGCGCGGCTGAACCGGCACGCGCACGTCGGGCGTTGTCAGGAGGGGGTGCCCGTCGGGCGTTGTCAGGAGGGGGTGCCCGTCGGGCGTGGTCAGGAAGGGGTGTCCGCCGCGGCGGTCATGAACGACAGGGCGGCCTCCTCGGTGGTGTCCGGAGGGACGACCAGCAGATCCCAGCGCCCTTGGCCGGGCGCGAGCAGGACGACGGTGTCCGGGGCGGTCGCCGCCACGGTTCTGCGCAGTCGTACGACCTGATTGCAGACGAGCGTCCGGCCGGGCGTCGCGGACCACTTCGCCCCGCTGACGGTGACGCTGGTGATGTGACCCCACTCGGGCGGCAGTCCGCCGAGGAGACGGGGCAGCTCCGTGAGCAGGTCGTAGGAGCGGGGCCACCAGGCGCCGTCGATGGGCCGAGGCATGGTGCCGCGGGGCGCCAGGCTCAGGCGGAGGAGGGGCTGGGACGGAAGCGGGGGCTCGAGTGCGGTGGTCATGTCTGCTCCTGTCGGCCGCCGTGCGGCGGTCGGATCAGTGGCCGGTGGCCGGTGGCCGGTGGCCGCGGGCGGTGGTCTGTGGGCGGCGAGTCGACGGTCGGTGACCGGCCGTCGGCGGCCGGTCGTCGGCGGTCGCCCGCTCTGCGCGAGTGACCGGGGCCGGTGGCCGGGGGCAGGGCGCGCGGATCCGGGGCTCGCCGGGCGCATGACGGCCGCCGGGACGGCCAGGCCGGGCAGTCCGGACAGGCGCACGTGCCGCGGGGACGGAGGTGTGCCGCGGAGGCGGCTGTGCCGAGGGACGGCGGTCAGCGGGTCCTGCCGTCCGCGTCCGGCCTGGCGCGCGAGCCGCCGTCTTCGCGCCCCGCGGGGGATCCCCCGGATTCCTCGCAGGCGAAGAACCAGCGGAGCGCGTCGGCGACCTGACGGGCGACCGCCGGGTACGACGACACCGTCGGCGCGGCCGGGGCACGAGCGGAGAGGTGAGCGGCTTCGGCGGCCATAGGGCGGAACCTGCCTCGAGCGCGAAGCACCCGGTGTGGTCGAACCAGGAGGACGAGACCGGCCTGAACGCCGGTGTGCGAAGGATCCTCGCCCTCCAAACTACTCCCCCCGCGTCCCGGAGCGGCGGGGATCGAGGCGGTTGCCCGGCGCAGGCCCGCGCCGACGGCGGGAGGGCCGGGCCGGGAGCCGGGAGCCGGGAGCCGGGAGCCGGGAGCCGGGGGCCGGAACCGGATCGGCGGAACCGCATCGGCGGAACCGGCAGATCGCCCACATCGGCCTCTTCGATCATGCCGGGATCGTTCGCGGCTCGAGAGGTGCGGGTACTCGGGGGCCGCACGGATCATCGAACAGGGGTCGAGGCGATCGTCATGACCGACAACACCACCAGCACCACCAGCACCACCAGCACCACCGGCAGCACCGGCAGCACCGGCTCGGGCGACCGGCCCGGTGCGGGCGTGAGCACGCTGAAGGGCCGCACCGGAGCGGGGGCCCCGGCGGAGACCCGGGGCAGGACGTCCATCGCGGACGGCGTGGTGGCCAAGATCGCGGGCATGGCCGCCCGCGAGGTGCCAGGCGTCCACAGTCTCGGCGGGGGTGTGTCCCGCGCCTTCGGCGCCATGCGCGAACGGGTCCCCGGTGGCGGCGGCAGTGGCGTCTCGCGAGGGGTGAAGGTCGAGGTCGGCGAGCGTCAGGCGGCCGTCGACCTGAACCTCGCCGTCGAGTACGGCGTCTCGATCGTCGACGTGACGGGTGACGTGCGCTCCAACGTCATCGGCGCGGTGGAGCGGATGACGGGTCTGGAGGTCGTCGAGGTCAACATCGCCGTCGACGACGTCCACCTCCCCGACGAAGAGGAGGAAGAGGAGCCCGGAGCGGGCGAGAACCGTGTGAGGTGACAGGTCCACCCGGGTGGACCTGGTGCGACGGGTGACTCGGCCGTCGGCCGGGTGATCCCGGGACTCCCGCAGCAGGACCGGCGTTTCGCCGCCCGCTCGGCCGGGCTCTCGGCGCAGGGTGGACGTCGCCGTCCCGCCGCGGCACGGTCGGAGTCGGACGTGCGCGGGCGAGGGGCCGCGGTGGCGGGTCGCCGTGCCGGTGGAGCGAAGGAGGCCCGGGGTGGGCAAGGTCGTGCTGGACGTATCGGTGTCCCTGGACGGGTTCACGGCGGGACCCGACGTCCGTCCGGAGGAACCCATGGGGGACGGCGGCGAACGGCTGCACGAGTGGATGGCCGGGGAGGGGCCGTACGGCGCGGTCGACGCGGGCGTCCGCGAGGAGGTGGACGCGCGGGTGGGGGCCGTCGTCCTCGGACGGCGCACCTTCGACCTCGGTCTGGGCCTGTGGGGCGGCACGCCGTGGCCCGGCGTCCCCAGCTTCGTGGTCACCCACCGGACGAGGGAGGACCTCCGCGGCGACAACGGCGGGACGTTCGCGTTCGACGGGCTGACGGCAGCGGCCCGTCGGGCGAAGGAAGCGGCGGGGGACAAGGACGTCCTGGTCCTGGGGGCGGACGTCGCCCGGCAGCTGCTCGGGGCGGGGCTGCTCGACGAGGTGTCCCTCCATCTCGTGCCCCTGCTGCTGGGGCGGGGCACGCCGCTGTTCGCCGGGGAGCGGGCCGAACTGGTCCCGCAGGGCGCACCCCTGGCGGGATCCGTGACCCACCTCCGCTACCGGGTAGTCCGACGGCGGTCCTCTGCCGTCTGACGGCACCGTCCGACGGCGGTCCTGGTCCTCTGTCACCCGCGGTCCTCGGTCGTCCGGCTGCGGTCCTCGGGCCGCCGGCTGCGGTCCTCGGTCGCCTGCCTGTCGGTCGCCTGTCGGCCGCGGTCATCTGTAGGCCGCGGTCATCCGTCGTCCGCGGTCATCCGTCGGCCGCGGTCATCCGTCGGCCGCGGTCATCCGTCGGCCGCGGTCCCCGGTCGGTGCCGTACGTCCGTCCTCAGGCCTCCTCGGCGGGCAGTCGGCCCTCCTTGATGGCGGTGACGAGGGCCTCGTGGTCGCGCTCGTTCTGGTTGGCGTACTGCTCGGCGAACGTCACCAGCGCCCGGTCGAAGCTGTCGCCGCCGCCCAGATAGGCGGCGATGGCGATCCGGTCGCCGGATCTCGCGTGGGCCCGGGCGAGCGTCGCGCCGCACAGCGCGCCGAAGGTGCGCATGCCGCGGGGCACCATGTCCTCGGCCACGGGGACCCACTTCCAGTCCCGCAACTGCCGTACGTAGAAGTCCCGTCGTCGGCCGTCGATGCCCTCGACGCGCTCCCAGCCCAGGAAGATGTCGCTGGTGGCCTGCATCAGCCGTTGCCCTGCCACCACCCGCTCGCCCTGCGTCCGGTACGCGCTCGCCCCGGCGAAGGGCGCGAGCACCGACTCGTCGGCCTCCTTGGCCTGGAGGAAGAGGGGATCCTCGTCGTCCTTGCCGAGCAGCAGCACGATCCAGCAGCGGGTGCCCACGCTGCCGACGCCGACGACCTTGCGGGCCATGTCGGCCACCCGGTACTGCTCCAGCAGGTACCGCCGGTCCGACTGGATGGACTGGCCGTAGTGCTCGATCAGTCGGCTCAGGACCTTCTCCACGTCACCACCGCGCGCCTCACCGGCCAGCAGGTCGTCGAGCCGGGTGACGAGCGGCGGGTCGGGGGCGATGAGCCGTCTGCCGTCGACGACGTGGGTGAGCTTGTCGAAGACCTGGAGGGTGTCGCGCGAGAGCGCTTTGGTCACGGCCTGCGCCCACCGCTCGCGGCCCCGCGCGGAGAGGTCCGCCCCGAACCGGTTCCGTACCCAGTCGACGTCGAACTGGGCGTACCAGACGGCGAGGTTGCCGAGTTCGGCGAAGGACCGCATGCTCTCGCGGTACGACCGCACGGTGGCCCGGACGATCCTCGACCGCTCCTTGGTGCTGAAGCCGTTCGCCCGGCCGGCGATGACGAGGCTGGCGGCCAGGCGCTTGACGTCCCACTCCCAGGGGCCCGGCAGCGTCTCGTCGAAGTCGTTGATGTCGAACATGAGGCGCCGCTCGGGTGAGGCCAGCAGCCGGAAGTTCAGCATGTGGGCGTCGCCGCACAGTTGGGTGCGCAGGCCGGTCTTCGGGGTGTTCGCGAGATCGGACGCCATGATGGCGGCGGCCCCCCGGTAGAACCGGAACGGCGACTCGGACATCCGGCTGTAGCGGATCGGCACCAGGGCGGGCAGCCGGGTCGCGGACTGCTTCTCGATGATCTTCAGCGGGTCGGGCCGTCCCGGTCCGGGCGCGAACTCGGCGTGGCTGGCGCGGGGCGCCTTCGCCCGCGCGGCCTTGCCCAGCGCGGCCCGCTCCTGCGGGGTGCGGTGCCGCACGTCGTGTCCGTCCAGCTGGTTGTCGGTCATGGCTGCGGCTCCGTGGGGTGGTCTCGCCGGACGCCCGGGCGCCGACGATGGTCATGGCCATGGCGGGGGTGCAGGGGTACGGCTCCCTTCGGCCCGATCACGAGCGGTCCGGTGCCCGGCCTCCTCGGGGGCCGGGGCGGCGCCGGCCGGTGCGAGCGCCCGGAGGCCCGCCGCATCGCCGGTGTGTCCGCTTCCAGACCACCAGGGAACCGCGCCGCGAACTTCACCCGCCTCGGGTGATCTCGGGGGCCGGGCCGCACCGCACGCTCGGAGAGGCAGTACCGCACGTCGCACATCACCGACCAAGTGAGGAATCCGCCATGACCACGAGCACGGTGCACCACAGGTCGTCCACGTCCGGGGCAGCCGCCGGCGGGCTGGTGACGTTCGCCGGCGTCATGCTGTTCATCGCCGGTGTCCTCGATCTGTTCCGGGGCATCATGGCCATCGCCAACGACGACATCTACGTCTCGACGCCCAACTACGTCTTCAAGTTCGACCTGACGAGCTGGGGCTGGATCCAGCTGGTCCTCGGAGTGATCGCCATCGGCGTGAGCCTCGGACTGTTCTCGCGTGCGACATGGGCGCGGGTCGTCGCCGTCGGCATCGCGGGACTGCTGATCATCGCCAACTTCCTGTCGATCCCGTACTACCCCGTCTGGTCCCTCACCCTGATCGCGCTGTACGCCTTCGTGATCTGGGCCCTGTGCACGGTCCCGCGGGAGCGCTGAGGCGCGAGCGCACGCGCCGCGGCCGGCCCCGTACGGCGGCTCCCCTCGGCGGGTCGCGGCGCGCCACCGTGCGGCCGTCCCCGCCGGGGCTCCCGGCGAGCCACCACCCGGCTGACCCCGCTGGCGGGTCGCGGACGCGTTCCGCGTGACCACGGCGAGAATGCGGCCATGACCCCCACAGCGGATACGAACGAGGGTTCGACAACGGGGCGGATCGTCCTGCTGACACTCGCGGCGGGCCAGTTCCTGATGGCGCTCGACAGCTCCGTCATGAACGTGTCGATCGCCACCGTGGCCGAGGACGTGGACTCGACCGTCACGGGGATCCAGGGCGCGATCACGGCCTACACGCTCGTGATGGCGATGCTCATGATCCCCGGTGGCAAGGTCGGGGCGCTGATCGGCCGCAAGCGGGCGTTCATGATCGGCTGCTGTGTCTACGGATGCGGGTCGCTGACCACGTCGCTCGCCCCGAACCTGCCGGTGCTGCTGGTCGGCTGGGCGCTCCTGGAGGGGATCGGGGCCGCGCTGATCCTGCCCGCGATCGTGGCGCTCGTCGCCGGCAACTTCACCGTGGAACGCCGCCCCGCCGCCTACGGCCTCGTCGCCGCCGCCGGAGCGGTGGCCATCGCGGTGGGGCCGCTCGTCGGGGGCGTGGCCACGACGTACTTCTCCTGGCGCTGGGTGTTCGCCGGGGAAGTGGTTCTCGTGCTCGGCATCCTGCTGCTGGCCCGGCGGGTCGCCGACGCGGTGCCCGACCGGCGTCCGCGCATCGACCTCGTCGGGGCCGTGCTCTCCGCCCTGGGGCTCGGGATCTTCGTGTTCGGCGTCCTGCGCTCGTCCCAGTGGGGCTGGTTCCGGCCGAAGCCCGACGCGCCTTCCTGGTGGGGCGTCTCGCCGGTCGTCTGGCTGATGCTCGCGGGCCTGCTCCTCATCTGGCTCTTCCTCCGCTGGGAGACCCGGCTCGTCGGCCGCGGCCGGGAGCCGCTCGTGGACCCGGCCCTGCTGGGGAACAAGCAGCTCACCGGCGGTCTGACGATGTTCTTCTTCCAGTACCTCGTGCAGATGGGCGTGTTCTTCGTCGTACCGCTCTATCTGTCGGTCGCGCTCGGCCTGTCGGCGCTCAAGACCGGCGCGCGCATCCTGCCGCTCTCGCTGACCCTCCTGGCCGCGGCGATTCTGATCCCGCGGCTCCTCCCGGACGTCTCACCGCGCCGGGTCGTGCGGTTCGGGATCCTCTCCATGTTCGCGGGGGCGGTGATCCTGATGGTCGCGCTCGACGCGGACGCGGGCGCGGAGGTCGTCACGATCCCGCTGCTGCTGATCGGCCTCGGCATGGGCGCGCTGGCCTCCCAGCTCGGCTCGGTCACCGTCTCCGCGGTGCCGGACGAGCAGAGCGCGGAGGTCGGCGGCGTCCAGAACTCCGTCACCAACCTGGGCGCCTCGATCGGCACGGCGCTCGCCGGGTCCCTGCTGATCGCCACGCTGACCACGTCGTTCCTGACCAGCATCGAGCAGAACCCGGCGGTCCCGGACTCGGTCAAGACCCAGGCGAACGTGCAGCTCCAGAGTGGGGCGCCCTTCCTGTCGGACGCCCAGCTCAAGACCGCCCTGGAGGACGCCGACGCGAGCCCGGCCGTGACCGACGCCGCGCTCGACGCGAACACCGAGGCACGACTCGACGGTCTGAAGGCCGCCCTCGCCGTCCTGGCGCTCGCCGCCCTCCTCGCCCTGTTCTTCACCCAGCGGATCCCGACGACCCAGCCGGGCTCGGCCAAGCCGTAGCGGAGGCTTGCGTCGTCCACCCGCCGCCCGCCCGTCGTCCACCGCCCCCGGGCCCGGGCCGGCGGGGCGTGGAGCCGGGGGCCGAGGCACGGGGGGCCGGGGGCGTGGGTCGGAGGCCGGAGGTCCGGGGCGTGGGTCGGAGGCCGGAGGTCCGAAGAGTGGGTCGGGAGCCGGAGGTCCGGGGCGTGGGTCGGAGGCCGGAGGTCCGGGGCGTGGGTCGGGAGCCGGAGGCCCGAAGAGTGGGTCGGGATCGAGTCGGCGGCGGGGGCGATGCCGTCGCCCGCGACCGTACGCGAAGCTCGTCACACGCCGCACCGTTGGCCACCGGTCCCTCCCCTCGTGCGGACCGGTGACGAACGGTGCGGGCGGAGTCGACCACGCCATGACGGCGCGGTTCGCGCGCCGGGCGCGCGGTCGCCCGCGTTACGCCCGGTTGATGCGCTTCTGCCTCCGGATCCTGCCAGCTGCGGCCCGAACCGAGGAGGATCCGATGTCCGGTCAGCCACTTAACCGCAGGTCAGCCATATAAAGTGGTTTTTCCGGTCCGGATTGCAGGTGCGGGGGAAGTTAGGGGTGGAGGCCTTGAGTTCCGACTCGGGCGCACGCACAGCCTTCGCGGAACGACTCGCGCTGCTGTACAAGGAGGCCGGCAACCCTCCGCTCAAGCGCGTGTCCGAGACGGTCGCCCGGCTCCAGCGGGTGGACGAGCGGGGACGGCCCGTAAGGGTGTCCACCCAGCGGATCAGCGACTGGCGACGGGCCAAGAACGTCCCCGCCCAGTTCGCCGCCCTCGCCGCGGTGCTGCACGTCCTGATACCCGAGGCGCGGCGGGCGCGACCCGCACCGGTGTCCACCGGGCTGTACGACCTCGGCCAGTGGCAGCGGCTGTGGGAGCGGGCGGTGGCCGACCCGGTCGTCGGCGATGTCCCCGTCGCCCCGGGGACGGAGGAGGAGGGCGAGCGGCCGGCGGCCGAGGCTCAGGGTGTCCCCGGCGGGGTGTGCCCCTACCGCGGACTCGCCTCGTACCGTGAACAGGACGCCCGCTGGTTCTTCGGCCGGGAGCGCAGCACGGACGCCCTCGTCGCCCAGCTCCGCGCGGCGGAACGGACGGGCGGCCTGGTCATGCTGGTCGGCGCCTCCGGGGCGGGCAAGTCCTCGCTGCTCAGCGCCGGTCTCGTGCCCGCCCTCCAGAACGGCGCGGCGGCCGGCCGCAACGGGGGCGCCCGGGCGGCGAGGGCCGGGAGCCCCGCGCAGGTCCTCCAGCTGGTGCCGGGCGCCGATCCGCTCGCCGAGCTGACCAGCCGCATCCCCGAGCTGTCCCCGCTCATCGCCTCGGCCTCGGCCTCGGCCACGGCCACGACGTCGACCTCGACCGCCGCCGCCACTACCCCTGCCACCACGCCTGCCGTCACGGCGACGGCCGTCTACGGGAAACCCGGCACCCCCCGCTTCGCGCGGGCCGTACGGGAGGCCGTCACCGCCTGGGCCCAGCGCGACGCGGCCGCCACCCGCACTGGCCCCACCAGCCCCTTCGACCCCACCAGCCCCACAGGCACCCCAGTCCCCTCCGGCCCCACCAGCCCCACAGGCACCCCGGTCCCCACAGGCACCCCAGCCCCCTCCGGCACCTCCCACCCCACAGGCGCCTCCCACCCTTCCGGCCCTTCCGGCCCTTCCGGCGCCTCCGGGTTCCCCGACCGGCCGGTCATCATCGTCGACCAGTTCGAGGAGGCCTTCACCCTCTGCCCCGACGAGGCGAGCCGGCGCCTCTTCATCCAGCTCCTGCACGACGCCTGCAGCCCCGCCGACACCGGCACGGGGCGCACACCGTTACCGCCCCCCGTCCTCGTCGTGCTCGGCGTCCGTGCCGACTTCTACGAGGAGTGCCTCAGCCACCCCGAGCTTTCCGACGCGCTCCAGCACCGGCACATGGTGCTGGGGCCGTTGTCCACTTCGGAGCTGCGCGAGGCGGTGACCGGCCCGGCCAGGGCCGTGGGGCTGGAGCTCGAACCGGGGCTGGCCGAGCTGATCATCCGCGAGGTGACCGTCGACGGTCCGCGTGGAGCGCACGCGGGCGCGCTTCCCCTGCTCTCCCACGCCCTGCTCGCCACCTGGCAGCGCCGGAAGGCGGGACGGCTGACGCTGGCGGGCTACCGCGCGGCCGGCGGTATCCAGGGCGCGGTGGCGGCGACCGCCGAGCGGGCCTGGTCCGGGCTCGACCCTGCGGCGCGCACCGCGGCCCGGCTGCTCCTGATGCGGCTGGTCCGGCTCGGCGAGGACACCCAGGCCACCCGGCGCCGGGGCACACGCCGGCAACTGGCGGAGGAGTCGGCCGACCCCGGCAAGACGGAGGAGTCGCTGGAGGCCCTGGTGCGCGCCCGGCTCGTGACCCTCGACGCGGAGACCGTCGAGATCACCCACGAGGCGCTGCTGCACGCCTGGCCGCGGCTGCGCGACTGGATCGACGAGGACCGCAGCGACCATCTGCTGCGTCAGCGGCTGGAGGAGGACGGCCGGGCCTGGGACAGCTCGAACCGCGACGCGGCCCTGCTCTACCGGGGTTCCCGGCTGGAGCAGGCCCGCAGCTGGGCCAAGTCCGCCGGCGACACCTTCCTGACCCGCAGCGCCGTGGAGTTCCTGGCCGCGTCGGTCAGGCTGCGCAGGCGCATCGTCTGGATCAGCCGGGGCGCGGTGTCGGCGCTGGTGGTGCTGGCGATCGTCGCCGTCGGCGCGGCCGTGGTCGCCTGGCAGCAGCGCAACGACGCCGTGTTCGAGCAGGTGGTCGCGGAGGCCGACCGCGTCCAGTACACGGATCCGTCGCTGTCCGCGCAGCTCGACCTGGTGGCGCACGACCTGCGGCCGGGCGACGCGGGCTCCAACAACCGCCTGATCTCGATCGTGAACGCGCCGCTGGCCACGCCGCTCCTCGGCCACACCGGCGCCGTCTACCTGACCTCGTTCAGCCCGGACGGCAAGGTGCTGGCCACCGCCAGCTACGACCGGACCGTCCGGCTCTGGGACGTCCGCGACCGGTCCCGTCCCAAGCCGCTGGGCAAGCCCCTCACCGGCCACCGCAGCTGGGTGAGCAGCGCGGTGTTCAGCCCGGACGGCCGCACCCTCGCCAGCGCGGGCGACGACGGCACCGTCCGGCTGTGGGACGTCCGGGATCCCGCGCACCCACGCCCGCTGGGCAAGCCCCTGACCGGGCACACGGGCACGATCTACCTGCTGGCCTTCAGCCCGGACGGGCGGACCCTCGCCTCCGCGGGCGAGGACCACACGGTGCGGCTGTGGGACATGGGGCTGCCTTCCGCGCGAGCGCAGGGGAACGCGGGGAACACGGGGACCGCCGGAAGCGCGGCGAGCGCCGGGCCGGGGCAGGTGCGGCCCACCGCGATCGGCGCGCTGACCGGCCACACCGCCGCCGTGCGCTCCGTGGCGTTCAGCCCGGACGGCCGGACCCTCGCGGCCGGCGGCGACGACAACACGATCCGGCTGTGGGACACGGCCGACCCGCGCCGGGCGCGGCGGATCGACCGGGTCCTGACCGGCCACACCGACACCGTGCACTCGCTGGACTTCAGCCCCGACGGGGACACCCTCGCCAGCGGCAGCACGGACGACACGATCCGGCTGTGGGACGTGACCGACCCCGGCCGGGCGACCCAGCTCGGCCCCCCGCTGACCGGGCACACCGGTCCTGTCTGGTCGGTGGCGTTCAACCCCGCCGGGACCATGCTGGCCGCCGGCAGCGCGGACAGCACGGCCACCCTGTGGAACGTGAGCGACCCGGCGTACCCCTCGCAGGTCGGCGAGCCGCTCGCCGGGGGCAGCGGCGAGATGTACGCCCTCGGCTTCAGCCCGGACGGGCGGACCCTCGCCACCGGCAACGGCGACAGCAAGGTCCGGCTCTGGTCGATCCCGACGGCGGACATGATCGGCCGCAGCGGCGCCTTCCGGCCGGACGGACGGGTGCTGGCCACGGCCGCCCGCGACGGCAGGGTCCGGCTGTGGAACGTGGCGGACCCCGACCGTCCGGTGACGCTGGGCGCGCCCTTCATGCCCGACGACGGCAGCGAGCGCACGCTCGCGTTCTCGCCCGACGGGCGCACGCTCGCGGTGCTGACGGCCAACCGGGCGGTGTACCTGTGGAACGTCACCGACCCGGCCCGGCCGGTCTCTGCGGGGCCGCCCGTCCAGCTGCGCACCCGGTTCCTGGGCCCCGACGCGCTCGCCTTCGCGCCGGACGGACGCACGCTGGCGACCGCGTACGACGACCGCACCATCCAGCTGTGGGACGTCGGCGACCCCGCCCACACCACCGCGCTCGGCTCTCCGCTCACCGGGCACAAGGGGTTCGTCAACGCCCTCGCGTTCAGCCCGGACGGCCGCACCCTCGCCAGCGGCAGCGCGGACCACACCGTACGGCTGTGGAACGTCACCGACCCCCGGCACACCACGCCCGTCGGCAAGCCCCTCACCGGGCACGTCGGCCCGGTCAACGCGCTCGTCTACAGCCCGGACGGCCGCACGCTGGCCAGCGGCAGCGACGACGACACGGTCCGGCTGTGGAACGTCACCGACCCGGCGCAGGCGTCCCGGCGCGGCTCGCCCCTGACCGGCCACACCGAGGCCGTGGTGTCGCTGACCTTCAGCCAGGACGGCGAGACCCTCGCCAGCGGCGGCAACGACAACACGATCCGCCTGTGGAACGTCACCGACCCGGCCGGGGCCTCCCCCATCGGGCAGTCGATGAGCCCCAACGCCAAGACCGGCAACTTCCTGTCCTTCAGCCCCAACAGCCACATGCTCGGCGTCTCCAGCGGGGCCGACACCGTACGGCTGTGGAATCTGGACGTCGACCAGGCGATCACCCGTATCTGCGCGACCACGCGAGGCGTGCTGACGGCCGAGAAATGGCACGAGTACCTGCCCCGGCTCTCCTATGAGCCTCCGTGCGAGGACCGACCGGGAGAGTGATCCCGATCACAACGGCAGGGCAGCTGAGAAGTCGGCTCCCGCCGGCACGGCAGCCTTGTTAGCCTTGGCCATAGCCCGGTCGCTGGTGCATCCCCCGTCGCCAGCGACCGGGCCTTTTCCTGCCCCTTTCGGGATCTCGCCGCCGCTTTCCCGCCTTTTCCCTCCCCTTTCCCGCATGGCCCGCCCCGGTGAGTCCCCCCGGCCGGACCCCCGGCGGGTCCCGGCGACCGGGAGTCGTAGGCTGGCGCCGTGCCGATACCCAGCAGAGCGACGGCGGTCCGCGGCGACGGGAGGCGCGGGCGCCCGGGGCGCCTCGAACGCCCTGGATCCTGCCCGGAAGTCGCGTCGTGAGCCGACGCATCGTCATCGTCACCGCCGTGCACGCCCCTTCGGCCCGATACCTGCCCGAGGCCTACGAGTCGCTGCGCACACAGGAGTTACCCGCGGGCTGGGACTGGCACTGGGTGATCCAGGAGGACGGCACGACGGACGAGGTCGCGCCCCACATCCCCGACGACACCCGGGTGACGTTCCGTCAGGGCCGCCCGGGCGGACCGGGAGTGGCCCGCACGATCGCGCTCGCGCACGCCGAGGGCGAGTACGTGAAGGTCCTGGACGCCGACGACCGGCTCGCGCCCGGCACCCTCGCCCGCGACCTGGCCGCCCTCGAACGCGATCCGGCCCTCGGCTGGGCGACCTCGAGCGCCCTCGACCTGATGCCGGACGGCTCCACGGTCGGCTTCCCCGGCGATCCCGCCGAGGGGCCCATCGAGCGGGGGGCCGTACTCGACCACTGGAAGGCGAACGACTTCCGCGCGCCGGTGCACCCCGCGAGCCTCTTCGTGCGACGGGACCTGCTGACGGCGCTCGGCGGCTGGATGGCGCTGCCCGCTTCCGAGGACACCGGCGTCCTGCTGGCGCTCAACTCGGTGAGCCGAGGCTGGTTCTCGGCGCGGACCGGGCTGCTCTACCGGAAGTGGGACGGCCAGGTGACGGGCCAGTCCGCGCACGTCGACCCCGCCGAACGGGAGGCGCGCATGGCGGTGGTGGAGGCGCGGACCCGGGCGCTGGAGTCCTTCCGCTGGAGCTACCCGCCCCGGGGCGCCCCTAGAGACTGATGGCCTGCGACGGGCAGCGCTCGGCCGCGTCCCGCACCTCCGGGTCGTCGCCGGTGTCCTCGCGTCCCGGCACGACGGCCCCGAAGCCGTCCGCCGTGGTGAAGACGGAGGGCAGGCGAAAGGCGCATTCGCCGGAGCCGTAACAGAGTTCGCGGTTCACGGAGACCGTCATACGACCTGTCTGCCCTCCGGCGGTCTCACTCAACCGGCGCTCCGGCCGCGGCCATCCAGTGGGCGACCCTGCGCAGCGTGGCCTCGTCGACCCGGTCGACCAGGGTCCGGACGGCCGTCACGTCGTCCGGCGCGAGATCGTAGAGGCCGGCCTTGCTCAGGCCTGCCATGAGGACCTGGTGCCGGCGGTCCTCCAGGCGTTCCGCGAGCCTGGCGTGGCCGGGTCGCGCGGCGCCGTCGCCCGGCGGCGGGGACGGCGCGGCCTCCGGTGCGGCCGCGGCCGGGGACGGGTCGAAACGCTGCCACTCACCGTCCTTCGGCCCCCACAGAGCGACGGCCACCTCGTCCCCCCGGGCCCGCTTGACCTGCGTCATCTCACCGATCGCGTACAGCACGGGCGTGCGGTCGGGGGATTCGGCGCCCGGCCGCCAGGACGCCGAGGCCGGGTCGTAGAACATCGCCACCCAGCGGGGCACGCCCGACGGCTGCGGGCTCAGGGGGGGACGGGTCGGACGGTCCGCTTCGGTCTCCATGGCGCTCGTCCCTTCCGTTTCGGGCATCGGCATCCGCATCGCCACCGGTGCCGGTATCCCTGGGCGCCGGTATCGCCTTACTACGCCAGGGCGACCATAACTGACGGACCGTCAGCTCACCAGACGGCCGCAGCGGATACCGCGCGGACGCCGCGGGCGGCCGGCGTGGACGGCGTGGACGGCCGGCGTGGGCGGCGTGGGCGGCGTGGACGGCGTGGGCGGCGAAGGGGATACGGAACGGTCGACGTGGGGTTGCCGGGCGACGGGGCCTGTCGCCCGGTGGACCCCGCCGGACGGGAACGCCCCGCAGGTCTAGATGCCGGCGACGCTCCCTCGGGTGAGCGCCACTTCCCGGTCCTCGTTGCAGCGCGGGAGGACGGTGACGTCCACGTCCGGTTGCCTCTGGTGGGCCTGGAGCGCGGCGCTGACCAGCGTCATGAGCAGGTCGATGTCCGTCTCGCACTCCAGATGGACGGTCACCCAGGGCGAGCCGGGCAGCAGCCGGATCGCGGTGGAGTGCCTCAGGTCCCGCTCGAACCGGCGGATCGCCTTGCCGGTGAGATGCAGGTCGACACTCCGGTCGGAGTGGAAGTGCGCGATCTCGACCCCGGCCGAGCGCAACGCCCGACCGGTGCCGCAGCTGGGCGGGACCTCCGCGAGGTCCGGCCAGGTCGCCAGTCGTGTCAAGGCACGCGAGGCCGCCGTCATGGCCACCATCATGAAGCGCTCACCGCCCGGCCACCAGGGGTTGAGTGAGCCTTAACCGGCGTGTAGCAGGGGGAATTTCGGGTGGGGGACGCTCAGGTGAGCTGAACGTCGACGACCGGGAACACTCAGTTGTTCCAGGACTCGTCGTAGGGGTCCCTGGGAGTGGGGGCGGGCTCGGCGGTGGTGACCCGGAGGAAGGGGATCGGGCCGTCGTTGACCGGGTCGTGGACCGTGCGCGGGGTGTAGGCGCCGGTGACGGTGAGCCAGGTGTCCGGCTGGAGGACCGGCGGGATGTCGCCGGTCAGGCCGACCTTGACCGGCTGGGCGTCGGCGGCGCAGCAGTTGAGCGCCATACGGACCAGGTAGGGCGTGCCGTCGTGGTCCAGGGCCACGAAGCCGGTCAGGCGGACCTGGCGGCCGGCGAGGGTGCGGCCGTGGTCGTATACGGCGCGGCCCGCGTAGTCGACGACGCTCAGGGGCAGCGGGTCCGCGGCGGGAAGGGCCGGATAGGCCAGGGGTTCCTGGAGGGCCGTGCCCGTACGGGTCGCGCTGTACGAGCCCAGGGCCGGCGGGGCGACCAGGATCAACGCCAGCAGGGGGAGGACCAGGAGCCAGGAGACCCGGGGTTCGGGGTGGGCGTGGTCGGGGTGGGCGTGGTCGGGGTGCGCTTCCTCGGGGTGCGTGGGGGCGTCCGCGTCGGCTCCGCACCCCTCCGGCCGAAGTGTCGTCGCCGCCTCCGTCCCGGTCTCCGTCTCCGTCTCCGTCCCGGTCTCCGTCGCTACGATCCCCGTCCGGGTCCTCGCCTGGCTCCTCGTCCTCGTCCTGCGGTGCTCGTACCACGCCGTCGCCAGCGCGGTGACGACGAGGATCGCGCCGGACGCCAGGAGCAGCGGGCGCAGGCCCGCCTTGACGTAGCGGAGGTAGAGATCGGTGGTACCGGCGTGCAGCAGGGCCGCGCCGAGGAGGAAGAGGACGGCCGCCTGGGACTGTCGGTTCACAGCAGGACCCATCCCGTCAGGGCCGCCGACGCGATGGCCAGCGCGAAGGTCGCCGGGGCGAAGCGCAGCGCGAAGCCCCGGCCGAAGGTGCCCGCCTGCATCGCGAACAGCTTGAGGTCGATCATCGGACCGACCACCAGGAACGCCAGCCGGGCCGTCAGCGAGAACTGGGTCAGGGAGGCGGCGACGAACGCGTCCGCCTCCGAACAGATGGAGAGGACCACCGCGAGGACGGCCAGCGTCAGGACGGCGACGGCCGGGTTCTCCGCGGCCGTGCGCAACCAGCTCTCCGGGGCGACCGCCTTCAGGGTCGCCGCCGCCATCGCGCCCAGGACCAGGAACCCGCCCGCGTGCATCACGTCGTGCCGGACCGAGTCCCAGAAAGCGGCCCCCTTGGTCTCCCCCTCGTGCGGCGCGTGGGCCGGCAGCCGCAGCCAGTCCGTGCGGCCCAGCCGCTGCCACAACCAGCCCATCGCGCAGGCCACGAGCAGACTGGCGACGAAACGGGCCAGCACCATCTCGGGGTCGCGCGGGAAGGCCACGGCCGTCGCCGTCAGCACGATCGGGTTGATCGCCGGGGCGGAGAGCAGGAAGGCGAGGGCCGCGGCCGGGGTCACGCCCCGGCGGACCAGGGCGCCGGCCACCGGGACCGAGGCGCACTCGCAGCCCGGCAGGAGCGCGCCCGCGACCCCGGCGACCGGGACGGCGAGCCCGGGGCGGGACGGCAGGGCGCGGGCGAAGAAGGAGGGCGGCACGTAGACCGCGATCGCCGCCGACAGCAGCACCCCGAACACCAGGAACGGCAGGGCCTGCACGACCACCGCCACGAAGACCGTCATCCAGCTCTGCATCACCGGGGCGGACAGCGCGCGGCGGATGGGGCTCTGCAGCAGCACCATCAGGAGCAGCAGCATGGTCAGGGCCAGGGGCGAGGTGAGACGCCCGGGCTGGTCGGACGGCGCGGGCGGGGCCTGCGGGCGGTCCCGGTGGGCGCCCTCCTCGGGCGGGGCCGCTCTGGTGATGGCCACGGGTCGCGCACCTCCGGCTTCCGTGTTCTCCCTGATGCCTGTTTCTCGCATTCCCTCCCCTTTCATACGGGGGTTCCGTGCGGGGTGTTCACGTCATCCGTGGAACCTCCCGTCCCGGTGAGGCAGTCTTCTCCCTCGTGGGGAGCGTTCCGAATCAGGGTCAGCCGCCGGGCATCGCCGGCGCGCACATGGTCGTGTGCGGTGACGACGGCCTGGCGCACCGGCTCGCCGCCGAACTGCGGGGGGTGTACGAGGAGCAGGTCACGCTCGTCGTGCCGCCCGCCGAGCGGACGGTACGGACGCCGGTCGTGGGACGCGCCCGCGCGGTGTCGGCGGCGCTGCTCGACCGGGTGGTGAGCGCGGCCGTCAACCGGGCGGCGGGCAACGGCACGCCCGCCGCGCCGAGCGAACCCGTGGGCGGACAGCGGACGTTGGAGGCCGTGGAGGCCACCGAGGCGGTGCTCGCCGAGGCGGGCGTGGAGCGGGCCGCCGCCCTCGCGCTCGTGTACGACGACGACGAGACCAACATCCGGGCCGCCCTCACCGCCCGTCGCCTCAACCCCCGCCTGCGGCTGGTGCTGCGGCTCTACAACCGGCGGTTGGGCCAGCACATCGAGGAACTCCTCGACCAGGCCGCCGCGTTGGCCGCGGAGAGCGCGAGCGCCGCGGGGGACGTCTATGACGCCTCCGCCGGTGACGCCTCGACCACCGTGCTGTCCGACGCCGACACCGCGGCCCCCGCGCTCGCCGCGACCGCCGTCGTCGGCACCAGCAAGGTCGTCCAGACCGATGGGCTGCTGCTGCGCGCCGTGGAGCGGCCGCCGGCCCGCCCCGGGGAGTCCGACCCGCCGGGCCTGCCGACGCTCGCGCTGCTCTCCGCGATCGGCAGCGACCCGGCGTTCGCGGACGGCTCCGAGGCCAGCGGCGATCAGGGGCCGCTGCTGCTGCCCGACGCGGCGGCCGTACGGGAGGCGGCCGCGTCCGGGCGGCGCGGATCCGTCGTCCTGGAGCAGGTCGCCTACTCCGCCGGACCCGCGTTGCCGGCCGGGCGGGGCGTCGGGGTCGTGGCGCCGTTCGCCTCGCTGTTCTCGCGGCGGCTGCGGTGGTCGCTGGCCGGGCTCGTCGGGTGCGTGTTCGCGCTGGCGGTGGCGTTGTGGCTGGTCACCGGCATCCATCCGCTGGGGGCGCTGTATCTGACGCTGCTGGACCTGTTCGCCGTCAACGACCCGGCCGTCGGCGCCGGCACCGAACGTCAGGTGCTTCAACTCCTCTCCGGGCTGATGGGGTTGCTGCTGCTGCCGGTGCTGCTGGCGGCGGTGCTGGAAGCCCTCGGCACGTTCCGTGGGGCGGGCTCCCTGCGTCGGCCGCCCCGGGGCCTCGGCGGGCATGTCGTGCTGCTCGGGCTGGGGAAGATCGGCACCCGGGTGCTGACGCGGTTGCGTGAACTGAACATCCCCGTGGTGTGCGTCGAGGCCGGGCCGGAGGCGCGGGGGCTCGCGGTGGCGCGGCGGTTGCGGGTGCCGGTGGTGCTGGGGGACGTCACGCAGGAGGGGGTGCTGGAGGCCGCGAAGATCCACCGCGCGCACGCGCTGCTGGCGGTGACCAGCTCCGACACGACGAATCTGGAGGCCGCGCTGTACGCGCGGTCGCTGCGGCCCGATCTGCGGGTGGTGCTGCGGCTGTACGACGACGACTTCGCGACCGCCGTGTACCGCACCCTGCGGGCCGCGCATCCGCAGGCGCTGACCCGGAGCCGGAGCGTCACGCATCTCGCGGCGCCGTCGTTCGCCGGGGCGATGATGGGGCGGCAGATCCTGGGGGCGATCCCGGTGGAGCGGCGGGTGTTGCTGTTCGCCGCCCTGCGGGTCGGGGAGCATGCGCAGCTGGAGGGAAGGACGGTCAGGGAGGCGTTTCGGGCGGGATACTGGCGGGTGCTGGCGCTGGACACCGGGCGTGAGGGCCAGGGCGGGTCCGGTCTGCTGTGGGACCTTCCGGACACGCGTGTCCTGCGGAGCGAGGACCGGGTGGTGCTGGCGGCCACCCGCCGGGGGCTGGCGGAACTCCTGCGGCGGCAGCGGCGCAGGACCGCCGGGGCCTAGCGCGCCGACTCCTGCGCCGGCCGACCCGGACGGCTCCGGATGCCCGCCACCCCGACTCCTGCGCCGGCCGACCCGGACGGCTCCGGATGCCCGCCCCGCCGCCGGCCTTCCGTCCTTCCGGGCCCTGAGGGTTTCTCGCCCCCGCCGCCCCTTCCCGTCCCGGCCTCGGGGACTCCGCCCCCGAACCCCCGCTCCTCAGACGCCGGAGGGGCTGGGGGGACGGAGGCTCGGAGGGGCTGCGGGTCGGGAGGCTCGGGGCGGCCGGAGGGGTCGAGGGGGCGGAGGGGCTGCGGGTCGGGAGGCTCGGGGCGGCCGGAGGGGTGGAGAAACGGAGAGGTCGAGGCGGGAGCAGGCAGTTGTGGCGGAGGGCCCGAAGTTCAGGAAGGCCCTGAGGGTTTGGCCCGGCGGTCCGGCAAGAGCCGGGCGCTGGCGTTCAGCCAGAACTGGAGGAGGCCGCTTCTAGCGTGGCAAGTGCCTTTCCGCGAACTCCAGTTCCAGTCTCACCTGCTTGATCCGCTCGTCCACCACCAGTGAGCCGTGACCCGCGTCGTAGCGGTACACCTCGTGCACCGCGCCCCGCTCCTCCAGGCGCCGGACGTAGTTGTCGATCTGGCGGATGGGGCAGCGGGGGTCGTTGACGCCGGCCGAGATGTAGACGGGGGCCCGCACCTTGTCGACGTACGTCAGCGGGGACGACGCCTCGAACCGCTCCGGGACCTCCTCCGGGGTGCCGCCGAGCAGCGTGCGGTCCATCGCCTTCAGTGCCTCCATCTCGTCGTGGTAGGCCGTGACGTAGTCGGCGACGGGGACGGCGGCGATGCCCACGGCCCACGCGTCGGGCTGGGCGCCGAGGCCGAGGAGGGTGAGGTAGCCGCCCCAGGAGCCGCCGGTGAGGATCAGCCGGGCGGGGTCGGCGAGGCCCGAGCTCACCGCCCATTCCCGGACGGCCTCGATGTCCTCGAGCTCGATCAGGCCCACCCGGTGCTTCAGGGCGTCCGTCCAGGCGCGGCCGTAGCCGGTGGAGCCTCGGTAGTTGACGCGGACGACCGCGTAGCCGTGGTCCACCCAGGCCGCCGGGGCCGCCGCGAAGGCGTCGCTGTCGTGCCAGGTCGGGCCACCGTGGATGTCGAAGACGGTGGGCAGCGGGCCGGTGGCGCCGGCGGGCCGCTGGACCAGGGCGTGGATACGGCCGCCGGGGCCCTCCACCCACACGTCCTCCACCGGGACCGAGCCGGGGGACTTCATGCCGGGCGGGTCCAGGACCACGTCGCCGGTCGTCGAGCGGACGGCCGGCGGCCGGGCCGCGGACGACCACAGGTACTCCACACTGCCGTCCGGTCGGGCCGTGGCGCCGGAGACCGTGCCCGGCGGGGTCGTGATCCGCTCCAGCGCGGCGCTCGCGAGGTCGTAGCGGAACAGTTCGCTGCGGGCCTCGAAACTGTGCACGATGAGCAGGCCCGAGCCGTCCGGGTACCACTCGGCGCTGACGTCACCCGGCAGGTCCAGGTCCAGGTCCGTCTCCAGGCCGGTCGCCACGTCCCAGACGAGGGGCTCCCAGCGGCCCCGGCGCTGGTGACCGATCAGCAGCCGGGTGTCGCCGTCGACCGGGGCGAAGCCCAGCACCTCCAGGCCCAGCTCCTCGACGCCGCCCTTGGTGTCGTCCAGCTCGGCGACCTTCGAGCCGTCGGGGCGCAGGACCCGCAGCGCGGAGTGCATCGCGTCGCCGTGCTCGGTGTGCTCGACGGCGATGAGCGAGCCGTCGTGGGAGAGGTCGCCCACGCCCGCCGACTCCCGGTGGCGGTAGAGCTCGAAGGGGGGCTCGCCGGCCCGCGCGACATGGATCGTCGTGCCCTCCTCGTCCGTGGAGCGGCCGACCACCGCGGTCCGGCCGTCGCGGCCGAGGGCCAGGCCCGCCGGGTAGGAGGCGTCCAGACCCGGGGTGGCGGGCTCGTCGGCTCCGCCGCCGAAAGGCTGACGGCGCCAGACGCCGAACTCGTCGCCGTCCTTGTCGTCGAACCACCAGATCCACGCGCCGTCCGGGGAGAGCACGCCGTCCGTCGTGCCGTTGGCCCGGTCGGTCACCTGGCGCTGGTGGCCGGTGGCCCGGTCCCAGGCGTACAGCTCGTACGTCCCCGTCGCGTTGGAAACGAACAGGGAGCGGTCCGGCGCGTCCTGCGCCCAGTCGGGCAGCGACACCCGGGGCGCCCGGAAGCGCTTCTCCCAGTCCGGCATCTCCTCGTACTGCTCGGGTGCGGCGGACCCGTTGCTCTCAGTCATGACCCCATATTGCCCGTCCGCGACGACAACGCGACGCCAAGGTCCCCAGGCTGTGGATAACTTCCCACCGACTTCGCACCTCCCTCCCACCTCCGCGGCCCACCCGGGCCTCCGCCCCGGCCCCGCGCAGCCCCGCCCGAGCCACGCCCGGACTCACCCCCGCGGGTCGGCGGGCCGCGCCCGCCCCGTACCGTGGAGGCGTGTACCGGTTCCTGCTGACGCCCCGCTGGTGGGGGATCAACGTCTTCGTGCTGCTGGCCATCCCCTTCTGCGTGTTCATGGGGTCCTGGCAGCTGAGCCGGTTCGAGGCGCGGGTGGACGACCACCGCAGCGCGAAGGAGCAGGCCGAGTCCGCCGGCACGCAGGCGGCGAGCCCGCTGGCCGAGCTGCTGCCCGTGGACAAGGCGACCTCCGGCCGCCGCACCACCGCCACCGGGCAGTACGGCAAGCAGCTGCTGGTGCCCGACCGGCGGCTGGACGGCAAGGACGGGTACTACGTGCTGACGCTGCTGCGCACGGACGGCGGCAAGGCGCTCCCCGTGGTCCGCGGCTGGCTGCCCGGCAGCGCCGACTCCGCGAAGGCCCCGGCGCCCCCGGCCGGCCGGGTCACCGTCACCGGCACGCTCCAGGCCTCCGAGACGCCGGGCGACAACGGGGTGCGGGCGCAAGGGGGCCTGCCGGCCGGGCAGACCTCGGCGATCAGCGCCGCGTCGCTGGTCAACCTGGTGCCGTACGACCTCTACGACGCCTGGGTGACGCTCGACACCGCCGACTCGGGGATGACGGCGGTGCCCGCGACCGCGGCGGCCGACACGGGGCTCGACCTGAAGGCGTTCCAGAACCTCGGCTACACCGGCGAGTGGTTCGTCTTCGCCGGGTTCGTGGTCTTCATGTGGTTCCGGCTGCTGCGCCGCGAGGTGGAGTTCGTGCGGGACGCGGAGCTCGGCATCCTCCCGGAGGAGCCGGACGCCGGCTCAGCCGATCGCCCTCGGCCGGTTCAGGAGGACGCCAGCACGCCCGTCCGGTAGATGGTCCCCGCACACGCGCCGGAGACCGTGGCCACGCTCGTCGGGGAGCCGCTCTCGGCCGTGTAGGACACGTTCACGCTGCCCTCGACCGTGCCGTCCTCGGTGTAGAGCTGGGCCGCGGTGCCGGTGGTGGTCTCGCCGGTCGTGCTCGACTGCTCGCTCGGGGTCGGCGAGGGGGACGCCGTGCCGCCGCTGTCGCCGCCGCTGCTGCCGCCCGTGGTGGGACAGGTCTCGGACGGCACCCAGGCGAACTTCACCTCGTAGGCCGAGCCCGGCGCGAGCGCGTGCTGGGAGACGTAAAGGGAAGGGTCGGGCAGGCCGGCCGCCGCGTCGCCCGAGGCGTGCTCCACGACGGTGATCTTCGAGGCGTCGGCGGCGCCCTGGGCCCCGAACGTCACGGAGACGGCACCGCTGACGGTGCAGGTGGCGCCGGAGGCGTTCCGGACGTGGAACGTGCCGTAGACGGTGCCGGCCGCGTCGGGGACGTCGACGCCGGGAGTGCCGGCCTCGAGCTGGTCCGCCGTGCAGGCGGGCGCGCTCGCCGCGGACTCCGAGGCGGGACCGCTGCCGCTGGAGGCGGTGCCGCCCGCGGACTCCTTGCCCTGGCCGTTGTCGGTGGCGCCGCCCTTGCCCTGCTCACCGGTCTCGCCGGAGGAGTCGCCGACCTTGCCCGAGGAGCCGCCGTCGGGGCCCTTGCCCTGTTCCGTTCCCCCCTGCGCCTGGGAGGCCTGGCCGGCGATGGAAGGGTTGGCGGTGGAGCCGCCGGCGTTCGAGACGTGCAGCACGGCGGGGACGGCGGTGCCGAGGAAGAGGGCCGCGGCCGCCATGCCGACGGCCGCCTGCCGCTTGCGTGCCCGCCGGACGGGCACGGCCCGCCGCAGGTGGTCCAGCGAGCCGTCGCGCGGCTCCATCTCCTGGACGGCTTCGTGCAGCATCCGGCGCAGTGCCAGCTCGTCCGAGCCGAGCCCGTCGGGGCTCTCGTCGTCGAGGTGGTGGTTCACGGTTGAGTTCCCAGCGTGCGATTGCTTCGGCTCTTGTGTGGGCGACGAGGACGTCGGCTCGTGCCATGCGAACGGCTCGTGCCGCTCATGACTGTCGTGACTCCCGTGCGAGCCCTGCCCTTCGGCTTCCCCGCTCACGCCGGAGCCTCCATGGCTATGCGCAGGGCGGCGATGCCGCGCGAGCCGTACGCCTTGACCGAGCCGAGGGATATGCCGAGGGTCGCGGCGACCTGGGCCTCGGTCATGTCGGCGAAGTAGCGCAGCACGAGGACCTCGCGCTGACGGCGCTGGAGGCCCTTCATCGCCTTGATGAGCGAGTCGCGCTCCAGCAGGTCGTAGGCGCCCTCCTCGGCGCTGGCCATGTCCGGCATCGGCTTGGAGAGGAGCTTCAGGCCGAGTATGCGGCGGCGCAGGGCGGAGCGGGACAGGTTGACGACCGTCTGGCGCAGGTAGGCCAGGGTCTTCTCCGGGTCGCGGACGCGTTTGCGCGCGGAGTGGACGCGGATGAAGGCCTCCTGGACGACGTCCTCGCAGGAGGCGGTGTCGTCGAGCAGGAGGGCGGCGAGTCCGAGCAGCGAGCGGTAGTGCGCCCGGTAGGTCTCGGTGAGGTGGTCGACGGTGGTGCCGGCCGCCTCGGCGGTCTCGGCGGTGACGACGTTCGCCTCGGCGGCTTCGGCGCCGTCACGCTGGCTGGGGACGCGGGCGGGCCGCGCTGCGGGCATGGGCGCGATCACCGGCATGCCGCCGGGCGTGCCGGGCATGCGGGGTCGGAGGACGGCCCGCGGCGGCCGCAGGGCCGCGCCGAGGGGCGCCACTGGGAGTTCGAGTACCTCTGCCACGCCAGTTGGACACACTTCCCCCCGTGGGGGTTGTACGCGTCCGGCGTCACTTCTGCGTCGGCCAAGGCCCCGCGTACCCGTCTCATGTGTCCCGCTCTTCCCCTGTTTGCCATATGAACGGGCGTCCCCACGCCCGGATCACCGCGTCCCCGAACGCTGTGATCGTTCACACCCCTGCGCGCGCCCCTGAAGGTGTGCCCGCGCACACCCCGGAGGGTGACCGCAAAGACGCTCCCCGCCCTGCGCACGGTTGCGGAGAGCGGGGAGGAAAATCTTCGGACGCCAAAGGTGCCCGATACAAGTGTTCAGAGCCTACGACCCGCTCACATTGCACGGGAGATCTTACTGAGCCGCCAAGCTCTGGCCAGCACTTTTACTCCCGGTAGCGGCCCGCCGGACACCGGCGCGGCCGCCTCAGGACAACTCGGCCGCCACCAGCTCCGCGATCTGCGCGGTGTTCAGCGCGGCTCCCTTGCGCAGATTGTCCCCGCAGACGAACAGCTCCAGCGCCGTCGGGTCGTCGAGGGCCCGCCGCACCCGGCCCACCCAGGTGGGGTCGGTGCCGACCACGTCGGCGGGTGTGGGGAACTCCCCCGCCGCCGGATTGTCGAACAGGACGACACCGGGCGCCGTCGCGATGATCTCGCGGGCGCCCTCCACGGTGACCTCGTCCTGGAAGCGGGCGTGCACGGTGAGGGAGTGCGTGGTGACCACCGGGACGCGCACACAGGTCACCGCCACCGGCAGCTTCGGCAGCCCGAGGATCTTGCGGGACTCGTCCCGCACCTTCATCTCCTCCGACGACCAGCCGTCCGCGCGCAGCGACCCGGCCCACGGGACGACGTTCAGCGCCACCGGCTCCGGGAACGGCCCGGTGTCGTCGCCGACGGCCCGCCGCAGGTCACCGGGGCCGGTCCCCAGCTCGGTGCCGGCGACCAGCGCGATCTGCCGCCGCAGAGTCTCCACGCCGGCCCGCCCGGCCCCGCTCACCGCCTGGTACGAGGACACCACCAGCTCGCGCAGCCCGTACTCGGCGTGCAGGGCGCCGAGGGCGACGATCATCGACAGCGTCGTGCAGTTCGGGTTGGCCACGATCCCGCGCGGCCGGGTCCGCAGCGCGTGCGCGTTGACCTCGGGGACGACCAGCGGCACCTCCGGGTCCATCCGGAAGGCGCCGGAGTTGTCGACGACGACCACGCCCTTGGCGGCGGCCACGGGCGCCCAGTGCGCCGCGACCTCGTCGGGCACGTCGAACATGGCGACGTCGACCCCGTCGAAGGCCTCCTCCGACAGGGCCACCACCTCGACCTCCTCGCCGCGCACGGCCAGCTTGCGGCCGGCCGAGCGCGGGGAGGCGACGAGGCGGATCTCGCCCCAGATGTCGGCCCGCTGGGACAGGATCCCGAGCATGACCGTGCCGACGGCCCCGGTCGCTCCCACGACCGCGAGGGTCGGACGCACTGTGCCGGCCATCAGCGGCCGGTGCCTCCGTAGACGACGGCCTCGTCGCTGTCGGAGTCCAGCCCGAAGGCGGTGTGCACGGCGCGCACGGCCTCGTTGACGTCGTCGGCGCGCGTCACGACCGAGATGCGGATCTCGGAGGTCGAGATCAGCTCGATGTTCACGCCCGCGTCGGCCAGCGCCTTGAAGAAGTCGGCCGTGACACCCGGGTTGGTCTTCATCCCCGCGCCGACCAGCGAGATCTTGCCGATCTGGTCGTCGTAGCGCAGCGAGTCGAAGCCGATGCCGGCCCTGTTCTTCTCCAGGGCGTCGATGGCCTTGCGGCCCTCGGCCTTGGGAAGCGTGAAGGAGATGTCCGTCAGGCCGGTGGAGGCCGCGGACACGTTCTGCACGATCATGTCGATGTTGATCTCGGCGTCGGAGATCGTGCGGAAGATCACGGCCGCCTCGCCCGGCTTGTCCGGCACGCCGACGACCGTGACCTTGGCCTCGGAGGTGTCGTGCGCGACACCGGAGATGATGGCCTGCTCCACCGGCTTGTCCCCTTGCTGCTGTGACTTCTGAACGAGTGGCTCACTGCTGACCCACGTGCCCTCGTGCCCGCTGAAGGACGAGCGGACGTGGATCGGGATGTTGTAGCGGCGGGCGTACTCCACACAACGGTGGAGCAGCACCTTCGAACCGGAGGCCGCGAGTTCCAGCATGTCCTCGAAGGCGATCCAGTCGATCTTCCGCGCCTTCTTCACCACGCGCGGGTCGGCGGTGAACACGCCGTCCACGTCGGTGTAGATCTCGCAGACCTCGGCGTCGAGCGCGGCGGCGAGGGCGACGGCCGTGGTGTCGGACCCGCCGCGCCCCAGCGTGGTGATGTCCTTCTTGTCCTGGCTGACACCCTGGAACCCGGCGACGATGGCGATGTTGCCCTCGTCCAGCGCCGTCCGGATGCGGCCCGGCGTGACGTCGATGATCCGGGCTTTGTTGTGAACCGAGTCGGTGATGACGCCTGCCTGGCTGCCGGTGAACGACTGGGCGCTGTGGCCCAGGTTTTTGATCGCCATCGCCAGCAGGGCCATGGAGATCCGCTCTCCGGCGGTCAGCAGCATGTCGAATTCCCGGCCGCTGGGCATCGGAGATACCTGCTCGGCGAGATCGATCAGCTCGTCCGTCGTGTCGCCCATCGCGGAAACGACGACGACCACCTGGTGGCCGTTCTTCTTCGCTTCCACGATCCGCTTGGCGACGCGCTTGATGCCCTCGGCATCGGCTACGGAGGAGCCTCCGTACTTCTGCACGACAAGGCCCACGTGCGCTCCTCGCTCAGTTTGTCTGTTTCCGCACATACGCCCTTGTACTGCGGGTCGGCTCAGTCTAACGAGCGCCCGAAAACCGCCTCCCGAGTCCCGCATGATGAGACTCGGTGAGGCTCGCGGAAGAAACCGGAACGGGGCACGGGCACCCGTCGTCGGGTCTTCCCTTCCCACTCAGGCCGAAGTGATAGCTGTGAATTAAGATTCAAGCACTATCGCGCGGCCGGCCCGGCGTGAGAGGGCGGGGCGTGCCGGGCAGGGGGCCGCCCGGCGGGGCGGGGTCAGTTATGGACCGGGCCCGGACCTCGGTGGCCGCCGATCTCCTTCTCCATGACCCGGCCCGCCTCGAACTCGAGGGTCTCGTCGCCCAGGGGGGACTGGTCGGTGTCGAGGCCGTTCAGTTCCTCGAGGGGCTGGTCCAGGCGGATGTGGGCGAGGACCGAGTGCAGGGCGCGCAGGGTCGCCGAGGCGGTGGAGCCCCAGTTGGAGAAGTAGGAGAACTGCCACCACCACAGGGCCTCGGTGGTGCGGCCCGCGCGGTAGTGGACCATGCCGTGGCGCAGGTCGGCGATGACGTCGGCGAGGTCGTCCGAGATCCGGGCCGGGACGGGCGCCTTGCGGGGCTCGTAGGGGTCGAAGACCTCCGAGTAGACGTCGACCGGCTCGAGGAGGCGGGCGAGGTTCTCGCGGAGCTCGTCGGCGTCCGGCTCGAAGCCCGGGTCGGGCTCGTAGCGCTCGTCGGGGACGATGTCCTCGTGGGCGCCGAGGCGGCCGCCGGCCAGGAGCAGCTGGGAGACCTCCAGGAGGAGGAAGGGGACCGCCAGGCCCGGCTCGTCGCCCTTCGCGACCTCCGTGACGGCTACCAGGAAGCTCTCGACCTGATCCGCGATCTGGACCACGAAATCGTCCGGGTCGTGGTCGGTCGCGTGCAGCGTGGCGTCAGACATCTAGGAGTCGTCTCCCCTCGAAGGCGCGACCGAGGGTCACCTCGTCCGCGTATTCCAGGTCGCCACCCACCGGGAGGCCGCTGGCCAGGCGGGTGACCTTCAGGCCCATGGGCTTGATCATGCGGGCGAGGTAGGTGGCCGTGGCCTCGCCCTCCAGGTTCGGGTCGGTGGCCAGGATCAGCTCCGTGACCGTCCCGTCGGCCAACCGCGCGAGAAGTTCCCGTATCCGCAGGTCGTCGGGACCGACGCCTTCGATGGGGCTGATCGCGCCGCCCAGGACGTGGTACCTGCCGCGGAACTCACGCGTGCGCTCGACCGCCACGACGTCCTTCGGCTCCTCGACGACGCAGATGACGCTCGGGTCGCGGCGCGGGTCGCGGCAGATCCCGCACAGCTCCTCCTGCGCCACGTTGCCGCAGGTCGCGCAGAAGCGGACCTTCGCCTTGACCTCCATGAGGGCCTGCGCGAGCCGCCGTACGTCCGTCGGTTCCGCCTGGAGGATGTGGAAGGCGATCCGCTGCGCGCTCTTGGGACCGACGCCGGGCAGCCGCCCCAGTTCGTCGATGAGGTCCTGGACCACGCCTTCGTACAACGGACTGCCGTCCTTCCTGGGATTCCTTGCGGTACGTACGGTAGTTGGCCGAGGCCGGTCTTAGATAGGCGGGACGGCCCTAGAACGGCAGTCCCGGGATGCCGCTGCCGCCGCCCAGCCCCTGGGCGAGCGGACCGAGCTTCTGCTGCTGGAGCGTCTGCGCGTTCTCGTTGGCCGCGTGGACGGCCGCGACGATCAGGTCGGCGAGCGTCTCGGTGTCGTCCGGGTCCACGGCCTTGGGGTCGATCCGCAGGGCGCGCAGCTCGCCGGAGCCGTTCACCGTGGCCTGCACCAGGCCGCCGCCCGCCTGCCCGTCGACCTCCGTGTTCGCCAGCTCCTCCTGGGCACGGGCCAGGTCCTGCTGCATCTTCTGGGCCTGCTGGAGCAGCTGCTGCATGTTGGGCTGGCCACCACCGGGAATCACGATCAGCTCCTGTTTCCTACGACTGTCGGGCGTGCCTTCGGGCGGGTCTTTCCCGCTCGGCACGAGCCTACGTGCTCTGTGCGGGTGTCGCCCCAGCACTCTTTCGAGTGAGTCAGGTGTGAGGCCTATACCTGATCAAGGCCTACTTCCGGGCGTAAAAGAGATGAAACCTTCCTCTTCGCCACCCATTGGGAGGTAGGAAAGGTCCGGCGCAGCAGCATCAGGCGTCACGGGTGTCACGCAACGTGAGCGGTCGGGATCGGTCGGGTTCAATCGGTCGGGATCAGTAGGGAGTGCCGGGTGGGTCAGCAGCCGGAGATGCAGCCCGAGGGTCCGCCTCAGGACGGGCGGAGTGAGGGCGCGGCCGGGCTGCGGCCGGGCGATCTGGCCGGGCGGACGCTTCCGCTCGGGGACTGGGGCGAGCCCGCCGAGCGGCTCGACGAGTTGTACCGGTGGGTGGAGCGCGGGGCGCTGGACACCGCCGCCTGGTACCTCGCGGACCGGGTGTGGAAGCGGCGGTGCGCCAGGGTCCTGCGCACCGGGGCGGCGGCGGGAGCGGTGTGCGCGGCGGCGCTGCCGTTGCTCGACCTCACCCGGGTGCTGGGCGGTGTCGCACCCTGGGGGTACCTGGCGCTGCTGGTCGCGGTGGCGTGCGCGGCGGCGGACCGCTTCTTCGGGGTGACCTCCGGCTGGATAAGGGACGTGGCCACCGCGCAGGCCGTGCAGCGCCGGCTCCAGGTGCTCCAGTTCGACTGGGCCTCGGAGAGCGTCCGGGAGGTGCTGGGCCCGGCGGAGGGTACGGCGAGCGAGGCCGCGGAGCGGTGTCTCGCGGTGCTGCGGCGGTTCTCGGAGGACGTCTCGGAACTGGTGCGCACGGAGACGGCGGACTGGATGGTCGAGTTCCGGACCGGGCCCGCGCCCATGGGCATGCAGGGGGCGGTCGCCTCCGGGGGGCGGACGGACGCGGGTGGGGGGTACGGACGGTTTCCGCTGCCGCCGGGAGCGAACGCCCGGCCGAACATGCCGCGGCAGCGGCCGCCGGAGCCGCGGTGAGGCCCCGCGCCGCCCGTCGGCGAGGCGGTCTCGCGCTCACGTGCCGGACGGGTCGGAGCCGCACAGGCGCATGCCCTCCGGGGTCCAGCACGGCAGGTGGCCGTGGGTGCGGATCACGTCCTGGCCGTTGCCTCGGGTGAGGTAGGTCAGGAAACTCGAGGCCAGGGAGTCGGCCGGCGGGCGGCCGTAGGTGTAGGCGTACTCGATCTCGCGGTACGGGTAGTCGCTCGTGCCGTGTTCGATGGCGTCCACGGAGGGCGGGGCGCCGCCCAGGTCGAGCGGGTGCAGGCCCTTCGCGCGCCCGGCCAGGTTGAGCTCGCTGTAGCCGATCGCGCCGGGGGTGGCGGCGACCGTGGACAGCACCTGGTCGGTGGAATCGAGTTCGCAGCGGACGACGGGGGCCGTCGGGTCGTCCTTGTGGACGCAGTCGACGGACGAGTTCGCGATCTCGCCGCGGCCCAGCACCCGCCGCTGGAACACCTGCCGGGTCCCGGAGTTGGCGTCCCGGCTGACCAGGACCACCGGCAGGTCCGGTCCGCCGACCTCGGCCCAGTTGGCGATCTGTCCCAGGTACAGCCGCCGCACGTCCGCCGCGGAGAGGTTCCTCAGGGTGACGTCGTCCTGGACGACCAGCGCGAACACGGACACGGCGACACGGTTCTCGCGCAGTTCGTCGAGACCGGCCGGCCGGGGGCCGTCGGAGAGGGCGACGACGGGTGGCGAGCCCCCGCCGTCCGCGGCGGCTGCGACGAGCTCACGGATCCCGGCCGTCGAACCGTGCGCGTCCACGGTGATCGAGGACCCCTCGCAGTCGCGCTCGTACTTCGCCGCGACCTCCCGGATCACCGGTGCGAACGCGGTGGAGCCGGTGACCGTGAGCGCCCCGCGCTCGCAGCCGACCGGGGGCGGGGCGTCCCGGACGACGACGATCGTCGCGAGGGTGACCACACAGACCGTGAGCAGGATGGAGATCAGCCGGGCGGCCCGGCCGAACAGCGGCGGGGTGTCGTCCGGGGTCGCGCTGCGGTTGGGGTGCACCTCGCCGTCGCGCAGACCGCCGTAGAGCCGTATCCCGCGGCCGACGTCGCCGCCCGACAGCAGCACGAGCAGCTTGAAGTGCTCGCGGGGGTTGAGCGGGACGCGCGGAATGCGCAGGGTGTTGCCTTCGTAGCCGAAGCCCCGGTCCGCGGTGAAGTGGTCCACGAGGTGGTCGGTGTCGGTGGGCTGGGTGACCGACACCCCGCGGATGGTGCGGTCGGTGAAGACGGCGGTCAGGCCGTGGCGTTCGGGGCCCGTGTAGTCGTCACGGGCGATGCCCTGCGAGCCGTCGTTCTCGATGCGCAGCAGCACGAGCGTCGCGTCCGCCATGCCGGGGGCCTCGTCGAAGAGGCCGAGCCGGCGGCTGGGGCGGCCGGATCTGACGTCGTCGCCGATCGGGTTGTCCATCTGCACCCGGTAGCCGACGCGTTTCCTGCGCGGCACCCGGCGCTCGTACCAGACCATGATCCCGGACGCGACGACACCGACCAGGGCCGTCCCCACGGCCACCACGTTCTCCGCGTTCAGCCACTCCACTGTGGGCGCCCCCGCCACTCCCGCAGGCCGGATGGTAGGCGGTCACCGTACGTCCGTCCGGTGGGACATTCCGGACTGGTCGACGGACGTTCGCGTGACGTTCACCGCCGGGTGTAGGTCAGCTTCTCCCCGGTGCCGGTGTTGACCCGTCGCAGCGTGCCGTCGGCGAGCAGGGTGACCTCGGAGGCGGCGCCGGGACTGCACGAGGAGAGGGGTTCGCCGGCGGTGACCTTGGACGGGCCTATCTTCAACGGGCCGTCGTCGCCCGGCCGTGCGGAGAGGGTGGCGCTGAACTCGCAGTGGTAGCCGTCCCCGTCGGCGACGAGGGCGAGCACCGCGTCGCCCACCTCGCCCTGGGCGAGGGTCAGCCGGCGGGTGTTCGTGCCGCTCTCGTTCTCGATCGTGGTGGTCCAGCTGCCGAGATAGGCCGCGGGGACCACGCCGTCCGCCGAGGAGGCGGAGGGGGACGCGGAGGTCGACGGGGACGAGTCGGGCGAGGGCAGCTCCGAGGCCTTCGCGGCGGAGGGCGCCGAACCGGCGGACGTGCTGGGCCCCGCGTTCGCCGCGGGGTCGTCGTCGCCGTTCATGAACGCGTACACCGAGCCGCCCGCGGCGACCGCGACCACCAGGCCGACCGCGACGAGCAGGGCGGTCGTCCGGCCGCTGCGGCGCGGCGGCTCCTGCGGGCCGGTGGGGCCGGCCGGTCCGTACGGGTCGTGCGGCGGGGTGGCGCCGGGGGTCGCGGCGGCGTCCGCGTACGGGTTGTACGGCGCGCCGGGGCCGGGGGCCGCGGACCAGGCGGCCGGCGGCTGGGGCGGGTGGCCGTAGGCGGCCGGGGCCTGCTGCGGATGCTGCTGGGGGTAGCCGTACACCGGGTGGGGCGGGGCCGCCCGTCCACCGGGGGCGTGGGGCTGCGCCGGGATGCCGTCGGCGCCCGCGACCAGCGTCGGGCGGGGGTCCGGCGAGGGCGCGGCGCCGCGCGGCCCGGAGTGCTGCGGGAAGGCCTCGGGGGCGGTCGCCGCGTGGTCCGCGAAGGCGGGGCGCCCCGGGTGGCCGGCGCGGGACGGGCCCGTGCCCTCCGGGTCCTCCACCTCCAGCAGCCGCACGGCGTGCCGGCCGAGCTGCGCCACGAGGGCGCCGGGCAGCCAGGGGTCGCGGGAGCGGCCGTCGGAGACGGTGTCGTCGACGCCGGTGAGTTCCAGGACGCGCTCCAGGGAGGGCCGGGCGCCCGGGTCCTTGCGCAGACAGCCGCGGACCAGATCGGCGATGCCCTCGGGGACGCCGGAGAGGTCGGGTTCGTCCTGGGCGATGCGGAACATCAGGGCGTGCGCGCCGCTGTCGACCGAGCCGAAGGGGAGGGTGCCGGTGGCGGCGTAGGTGATGACCGAGCCGAGGCAGAAGACGTCGCTGGCGGGCGTGACCGGGTCGCCGCGCAGCTGCTCGGGGGCCATGAAGCCGGGCGAGCCGATCACCGCGCCGGTCTGGGTCAGCCGGCTGTCGCCGCTCACGCTCTCCAGCGCCCGCGCGACGCCGAAGTCGATGACCCGGGGCCCCTCGATGGTGACCATGACGTTGGACGGCTTGAGGTCGCGGTGCACGATCCCGGCCGCGTGGATGTTGGCCAGCGCGTGCGCGAGCCCGGCGGCGAGGATCCGCACCGACCGCTCGGGCAGCGGACCGTGGTCGTGGCTCACGACCTGCTGGAGGCTCGGCCCGGCCACGTAGCCGGTGGCGACCCAGGGGACTGCGGCCTCGGTGTCGGCGTCGAGGACGGGCGCGGTCCAGAACCCGCCGACCCGCTGCGCGTTGCGCACCTCCTGCCGGAACCGCGCCCGGAACTCCTCGCGCGCCGCCAGCTCCCGCCGGACCAGCTTCACGGCGACCGTGCGCCCGCGGTCCGAGCGGGCGAGGTAGACCTGCCCCATGCCGCCCGCGCCCAGCCGCGCGAGCAGCCGGTAGCCGCCGATGCGCTGCGGGTCCTCCGGGCCCAGCTTCTCCATCGCAGCGCCGCCTTTCCCGCACATGTGTGAACGAGACATGTGCAACCCCGCCGAGAATAATCCGGCCGTTCGGGGAGTAGTGCGGTGCGGTGTCTACGGTTGCGTAACAGCGGGCTCCAAACCGTCCAGCACCGTGGACAGGCGTTCCAGTACGTGTACGGCCGCGGCGAGCTCCGCCTCCCCGAAGGCCTCCGCCAGCCGGTCGGCGAGGGCCGCGTGACCGGGGTCGATACGGGCCACCGCGGCCCGCCCGGCCTCCGTGGGCGCGAGCAGCTTGGCGCGCCGGTGGGCGGGGTTGGGCCGGTACTCGGCGAGGCCCTGCTCCACCAGCAGGTCGGCGACGCGCTGGACGCTCTGCCGGGTGATGCCCATGGCGCGGGCGATGCCGGACACGGGCAGCGGGTCGCGGAGCACCGCGCCGAGCACCTGCCACCGGGCGGCGGTGAGCCCGGCGGGCCCGGCCAGCTCCTCGGCCACGGCGAGGAACTGGCCGTTCAGCCGGAACACCCCGAGGGCGCCGCGGCTGAGCAGATCCTGTCGCTCCCTGCTCACCGGTCGGCCGACGCCTTCTCCAGCACCGCGTAGGCCTCGGCGTCGGAGTCGTGGAACAGCCGGTACCAGGCGTCCAGCACCTCGCCCTCGTAGACGCCGAGCAGCCGGAAGATCTCGCGGGCGAAGGCGACCGGTTCCGTCGGGCCGGCGGTGATCAGGTTCGCGTCGGTGACGGCGTCCGCCTCCACGTACCGGTCGCCGCCCCCGTAGCCGGTGGCCGCCAGGTAGAAGGAGACCGCGCCGGTGTGGTCCCGGTCGTCGAGCAGGCCCTCGCGGGCGAGTCCCGCGGTGGCCCCGCAGATCGCGGCGACGGGCACCCCGGCGTCGAGGAACGCGCGGGCGGTGCGGGCGAAGGGCGCGAGGTCGTCCGAGGTGTCCCACAGGTCGGCGCCCGGCAGGATCAGCAGGGAGCTGTCCTCGGGCCGTACCGCGTCCAGCGCCAGGTCGGGCCGGATCCGCAGGCCGCCGGTGCTGACCACCGGCTCCTCCGATCCGCCGACGGTCCGGATCTCGTACCCGTTCCGGGCGAGGTACGCCGTGGCGAACCCCGTCTCCCAGTCGGCGAGCGTGTCGTACACGGCGAGATGCACCGGCTTGCGGCTCATGGCTCCTCCTCGCGAGCGGAATCCTTATGACAGAAGGCTGTCACTTCGACAGCAAGCTGTCAATGCATGCCCGACCCCTCGCTCCGCACGCCCGACAACCTGTCGCGGAATCGCCCCGTCCACGGAACAGGACGCCGATACCGCTTCCGCATCGCGGACATTTACGCTCACCCGCATGACCCCTCAGCCCAACCCCCAGGCCGGCGCCGCCGTGAAGGCCGCGGACCGCGCGCATGTCTTCCACTCCTGGTCCGCCCAGGAGCTCATCGACCCGCTCGCCGTGGCCGGCGCGGAGGGGTCGTACTTCTGGGACTACGACGGCAAGCGCTACCTCGACCTCACCAGCGGGCTCGTCTACGCCAACATCGGCTACCAGCACCCGAAGGTCGTCGCCGCGATCCAGGAGCAGGCCGCACACCTGACCACCTTCGCGCCCGCCTTCGCCGTCGAGGCCCGTTCGGAGGCGGCCCGGCTCATCGCCGAGCGGACCCCCGGCGACCTGGACAAGATCTTCTTCACCAACGGCGGCGCGGACGCGGTCGAGCACGCCGTGCGCATGGCCCGGCTGCACACCGGGCGCGCCAAGGTGCTGTCCGCCTACCGCTCGTACCACGGCGGCACCCAGCAGGCCGTGAACCTCACCGGCGACCCGCGCCGATGGGCCTCCGACACCGCGACGGCCGGGGTCGTCCACTTCTGGGCGCCGTACCTGTACCGCTCCCGCTTCTACGCGGAGACGGAGGAGCAGGAGACCGCGCGGGCGCTCGAGCACCTGGAGACGACGATCGCCTTCGAGGGGCCGGGGACGATCGCCGCGATCATCCTGGAGACCGTGCCGGGCACCGCCGGGATCATGGTCCCGCCGCCCGGCTATCTCGCCGGGGTGCGGCAGCTCTGCGACCAGTACGGGATCGTCTTCGTCCTGGACGAGGTCATGGCCGGCTTCGGCCGCACCGGTGAGTGGTTCGCGGCCGACCTGTTCGGCGTGACGCCCGACCTGATGACCTTCGCCAAGGGCGTGAACAGCGGATACGTGCCGCTCGGCGGGGTCGCGATCTCCGGCGCCATCGCGGAGACCTTCGCCCGGCGGCCCTACCCGGGCGGCCTGACGTACTCCGGGCACCCGCTGGCCTGCGCGGCCGCCGTCGCGACGATCAACGTCATGGCGGAGGAGGGCATCGTCGAGAACGCGAAGAACCTGGGCGCCTCGGTCGTCGGTCCGGGCCTGCGGGAACTGGCGGAGCGGCACGCGTGCGTCGGCGAGGTGCGCGGTGTCGGCATGTTCTGGGCCCTCGAACTGGTGAAGAACCGCGAGACCCGCGAGCCGCTCGTGCCGTACAACGCGGCCGGCGAGGCCAACGCGGCCATGGCCGCCTTCGGCGCGGCCGCCAAGAAGGCCGGGGCCTGGCCGTTCGTGAACATGAACCGCACCCACTTCGTGCCGCCGCTCAACGTCTCCGAGTCCGAGGTCAAGGAAGGTCTCGCGGCCCTGGACGCGGCGCTTTCGGTGGCCGACGAGTACACGGACTAGCGCCGGACCGGCACCGGGAAAAGGGCCGCCGGAGGGCCGCGGAACGACCCGGCGGGGAGGGGTCGCGGCCCTTCGGCGGGTCGGTGACGCGGAGGGCGATCGACCAAGGTCCGGATTTCGTCGAACGCGTAAGGTGGCGTGCTCGTACATACCCACGAGCACGCCGCTTTTCCCGCACCCGACGATGGAGACGCCCCGACGATGCCCGGCAGCACCGGCAACGGAGCCGTGACGCGCAGCACCCTGCGGCAGCAGATCGCCGACGCGTTGCGCGACGAGGTGCTGGGGGGACGGCTCCAGCCGGGCCAGGAGTTCACCGTCAAGGAGATCGCCGAGCAGTACGGCGTCTCCGCGACCCCCGTCCGCGAGGCCCTCGTCGACCTCTCCGCGCAGGGCCTGCTGGAGGCCGACCAGCACCGGGGCTTCCGGGTCCACGAGTACTCCGTCCCGGACTTCCGGGGCATGATCGAGGCGCGCAGCCTGATCATCGAGGGGATGTTCCTGGCCCTGGACGAGGGCCGTCAGCGCCACCACGACTACGACGACCCGCGGACCGCGGCCGCCATAGCCGGGGTGCGCCGCCGGGGCGAGGAGGCCCAGCGTGCCGCGGCCGCCGGCGACCTCACCGTCCTCATCGGCTACGACCTGCGCTTCTGGCGGGAGCTGAGCGCGCTGTTCGGCAACCCCTATCTCACCGACTTCCTGCACCGGCTGCGGCTCCAGTCCTGGGTGTGCACGGTGCAGCACCTGCGCCGGCCGACCGATCTGCGCGGCCACCTCTGGTCCGGCCACACCGAACTCGTCGACGCCCTGTACGACCGCGACACCACCACCGCCCGGGCGATGCTCGCCGCGTACAACGACGAATCCGTCGCCCTGATCGAGCGCCTGGCGGCGGAGTGAGCAGGGCGCAAGCCCCCGGCACGTCCGCTCCCGCGCACCGCAGCGCGCCCGTCGAACTCTCCGTCGTCATCCCCGCCTTCAACGAGGAGCATCGGCTCGGCCCCACCCTGGACGCCGTCACCCGCTACCTCGACGCCACCGGGAGCCACTGGCGCACCTGGGAGATCCTGGTCGCCGACGACGGTTCCACCGACGCCACCCGTGAACTCGTCACCGCCCGCCGCGACCCCCGGGTGAAGCTCGTCGCGGGCTCCGGCCACCGGGGCAAGGGCCACGCCCTGCGCCGCGGCGTCGCCGCCGGCCGGGGCCGCCACGTCCTGGTCATGGACGCCGATCTCGCCACTCCCGTCGAGGAGTTGGAGCGCCTGGAGAAGGCGCTGGCGGACGGCAACGCGGCGGCGATCGGCTCACGGGCCGTACCCGGCGCGAGCCTCGGCGACCGCCAGCACCGGATACGCGAACTCGCCGGCCGGGCGGGCAACCTGCTCATACGCCGGACGACCCTGCGGGGCACGCGCGACACCCAGTGCGGCTTCAAGCTCTTCGACGGCGACAAGGCCCGCGCCGCCTTCGCCGCCTCCCGCCTCGACGGCTGGGCGATCGACGTGGAGGTGCTGCGCCACTTCCAGCGGGTCGGCTGGCCGGTCGCCGAGGTGCCCGTGCACTGGTCGCACCAGCCCGGCTCGAAGGTCCGTCCGGCGGACTACCTCCGGGTCCTGCGCGACCTGGTCCGGCTGCGGATCACGGCGACGGGACCCGCGGACGTCGTAGCCGTCCTGCTGTTCCTCGCGATGGCGGTGGCCCTCTACTCCGGCCGCCTCCCGGACCCGGACCACCGCTACCTCACCGACTCCCTCCAGGACCAGAACCAGTGGGAGTGGTTCTTCGCGGTGACCGCCGACAACATCGCCCACCTGCGCAATCCTCTCTTCACCGGCCTCCAGGGCGCCCCGGACGGCGTGAACCTGATGGCCAACACCACGATGCTGGGCCTGTCCGTCCCGCTCACGCCCGTCACGCTGGCGCTCGGACCGGCCGTCACGCTGAGCCTGGTGATGACGCTGGGCCTGGCCGCGACGGCCGCCGCCTGGTACCGGCTGATCGTGCAACGGCTCGTCGACCGCCGTACGGCCGCCTTCGCCGGAGCCGCGCTGGCCGCCTTCGCGCCGCCGATGATCAGCCACGCCAACGCGCACCCCAACTTCGTCGTGCTGTTCATGATCCCGCTGATCATCGACCGCGCGCTGCGGCTCACGACCGGTGCACGCGTCACCCGCGACGCGGTCGTCCTCGGCCTGATGGCGGCCTACCAGTTGTTCCTCGGCGAGGAGCCGCTGCTGCTCGCCGCGCTGGGCATGCTGCTGTTCGCGGCCGCCTACGCGGCCGTACGCCCCGACGTCGCGCGCGAGGCCCTGCGGCCCCTGCTGACCGGTCTGGCGGTCGCCGGCGCCGTCTGTCTCCCCCTCGTCGTGTACCCGCTGGCCTGGCAGTTCTCCGGTCCGCAGAGCTACACCGGCATCGACCACGGCACCGCGCCCGGCGTCGCCAACTCCGTCCGGGCGCTGCTGTCCTTCGCCGAGCGCTCCCTGATCGCGGGCGACGCGCGCCGCGCCGACGCCCTCTCCCTGAACCCGACCGAGCAGAACGCCTTCTACGGCTGGCCGCTGGCGCTGCTCGCGATCGCGGTCACGGCGGGACTTCGGCGGCGGCCGGTCGTCAAGGCGCTGGCCGGGACGGCGGCGGCCGCGGCCGTGCTGTCCCTCGGTTCGCGCCTCCCTCTCCCGCTCACCGACTCGACCGTCCCCGGCCCCTGGGCCGCGCTCGCCGGACTGCCGCTCTTCGACTCGGTGATCGAGAGCCGGGTGGCACTGGTCTGCGCCCCGCCGCTGGGCATGCTGCTCGCCCTCGCGGTCGACCGGCTCGCCCGGGTCCGCAGGCCGGGCGCGCGCCGCGCCGGTCTGACGGCCGTCTGCCTCGCCCTGCTCCCCCTGGTACCCGCCCCGCTGAAGTCGGAGCCGCGCGCCGAGGCGCCCGCCTTCTTCACCGACGGCGCCTGGAAGACATACGTCCGCGGCGACGAGACGCTGGTCCCGGTGCCGCTCGCCGAACCCGCGGACGCCGAGGCGCTGCACTGGCAGACCGCGGCCGGCCTCGGCTTCCGGATGCCCGGCGGCTACTTCAACGGCCCCTACGGCGACGGCGACCGCACCGGCGTCTACGGCGTCCCGCTGCGGTTCACCGCCGGTCTGCTGCGGGACGTGCGGTACACGGGCGTGGTCCCGGCGATCGACGCCCGGGCCCGGGCCGAGACCCGCGAGGATCTCGCGTACTGGCGGGCGGGCGCGCTGGTGCTCGCCCCGCAACCGCACGCGGACCGACTGCGTGAGACGGTGGAGAAGCTGGTCGGCCGACCGGGTAGGCGGGTGGCCGGAGTGTGGGTATGGGACCTGCACGAGGGGAGCTGACGCGGGCCTCACCGACTACTCTTCCCTGACCGGTCGACGCACTGAGTGAGGAGCTCTCTTTGGCCTGTGACCTGTGGCTGGTGCCGCTCGTCGACGTGTTGTGCCACACCCCCGACAATCCCTTCGCCGACGAACTCGCCCAGTACAACAAGGTGCTGGCCGAGGCGGGTCTGCCGCCCGTGCCGGTGTACCAGTACATGCCGGGGCTGTCCGGCGAGGTCGCCCCGGTGGCCGGCTTCGACTACGACGCCCTGCACTTCCTGCGCCGCGCCTACCTCCTCCAGGTGTGCGGCCTGCCGGTGACGCCGGTGGACGAGCTGGGCGGCGACTACGAGCAGCTCCTGGAGATGTTCGAGGCGACGGCCCAGCAGTCGCACCTGGTCTGGCACTACGACCACGCGGGCGCCTACGTGCCCGTCGACTTCCCGCAGCCCCTGTCCAACGATGAACTCCTCGCGGGCGGCGGGCCCCTGGGTTCCGCGCAGTCCCTGCTGCGGGAACTGGAGTTCGTGGCCCCGTCGATCGGCATCGATCCGGCCAATCCGCCGTCGGCTCCGCAACCGCCCGCAGCGCCCACGGAGTTGGAGGAGCCCGCCGTCCCGGCGCCGTACGACTCCAGCCCCTTCGCGCGCGAGCGGCACGTCTGGCTCGGGCTGCACGCGGCGGCGACGCGGAGTCTGGCGCAGGGATCGATGATCGTGTTCAGCTGAGCGGTCGACCGGACGGCCGGTCAACGGCCGAGCTGCGCGAGGCCCTTCTGCACGTCTTCCCTGTTCATCACCGGGGTGTAGGAGATCTCGGCGCCGAGCTGGAGGAAGAACGGCTCGCTGAGCGCGGGCATCTGCGCACTCTCTTCCATGTCGAAGAAAAGGAAGGCGGTGCGGCGGCCGTGGTCGGTGGTGAAGTAGGCGGCCTCGGGCTTGAGCTGCGCCATGGACTCCTCGATGAGCTTCCCGAGGGTGCCGTTCCGGATGGCCTCGTTCGCCTTCTCGGTGTCCATGGACGCCTTCAGCATCATGCGCATCGCAGTCACTTCCTTCTGGTCGACACACATGCGGGTCAACCTCAGGATATGCCCGTACGCGGCTTTTATCCCTTGCGGCGAGACCGGCCGGACGACCTCCGCAGACGGCCGCGCCGGCCCGCGCCGGCTCCCGCCGACGGGGCCGCGCGCGAGGCCGGCGAAGACGACGGGCCGGTCAGGGATGCCCCTGACCGGCCCGCGCCCGCAAACCGCCGCCGGATCGCCGCCGGTACTACAGGAACGAGTTGATCTCGATCGTCTCGTCCCGGCCCGGGCCCACGCCGATCGCGGAGATCGGGGCGCCGGACATCTCCTCCAGCGCCTTGACGTACGCCTGGGCGTTCTTCGGCAGGTCGGAGAAGGACTTCGCCTTGGTGATGTCCTCGGACCAGCCGGGCAGGGTCTCGTAGATCGGCTTCGCGTGGTGGAAGTCGCTCTGCGAGTACGGGAGTTCCTCGACGCGCTTGCCGTCGATCTCGTACGCCACGCAGACCGGGATCTGCTCCCAGCCGGTCAGGACGTCGAGCTTCGTGAGGAAGAAGTCCGTCAGGCCGTTCACGCGGGTCGCGTAGCGGGCGATGACCGCGTCGAACCAGCCGCAGCGACGGTCACGGCCGGTCGTCACGCCCCGCTCGCCGCCGATGCGGCGCAGCGCCTCGCCGTCCTCGTCGAACAGCTCGGTCGGGAACGGGCCCGAGCCGACGCGGGTCGTGTAGGCCTTCAGGATGCCGATGACCCGGCTGATCTTCGTCGGGCCCACGCCCGCGCCCGTGCAGGCGCCGCCCGCGGTCGGGTTGGACGAGGTGACGAAGGGGTACGTGCCGTGGTCGATGTCGAGGAGCGTGCCCTGCCCGCCCTCGAAGAGGACGACCTTGTCGGCCTCCAGCGCCTGGTTGAGGAGCAGGACCGTGTCGGTGACGTACGGAGCGAGCTTCTCCGCGTAGCCGAGCAGTTCCTCGACGACCTGGTCGACGGCGATCGCGCGGCGGTTGTACAGCTTGGTGAGCAGCTGGTTCTTGCCGTCGAGCGCCGCCTCGACCTTCTGGGTCAGGATCGACTCGTCGTACAGGTCCTGGACCCGGATGCCGACCCGGTTGATCTTGTCGGCGTAGGTCGGGCCGATGCCGCGGCCGGTGGTCCCGATCTTGCGCTTTCCGAGGAAGCGTTCCGTCACCTTGTCGACAGTGACGTTGTACGGGGTGATGATGTGCGCGTTGCCGCTGATCAGCAGCTTCGACGTGTCGACGCCGCGCTCGTTCAGACCGCTCAGCTCGGAGAGCAGGACCGACGGGTCGACAACGACACCGTTACCGATGACCGGCGTACAGCCGGGTGACAGAATGCCCGAAGGGAGCAGGTGGAGTGCGTACTTCTGGTCGCCCACGACGACCGTGTGGCCGGCGTTGTTGCCGCCCTGGTAACGCACTACGTAATCCACCGAGCCACCGAGAAGGTCGGTGGCCTTCCCCTTGCCTTCGTCACCCCACTGAGCACCGAGCAGCACAAGTGCGGGCACGCGCGTACACCCCTTCCGGGTGGGGCATGTCCAAGGCCAGGGGCGTACGCGGTGGCTCTTTCCACCGCGTGCACCGCGTGCACCGCGACCGTCGTCGGTCGCCGCTTGTCGGACCCGGATGCCCCGGAATAGACCAAGCCCCTGGCGCAATAGCGCAAGGGGCTCTTGCACAAAGATGCTACCCGAGGAAGCGAGGCAGGACCGAGGTGGCGACTTTCGCGACGTCCGAACAGCTGCTGGTGATCATCGATCCGGTCGCCAGGCGCACGGACGGGGAGTCCGTACGAATCGCGAAAGACGTGCTCAGCGCGGGTGCGGCGAGCACGAAGGTGTGCCTCCCCGAGGACCCGGAGGAATTCGCCCGGGCGCTGGCCCGGCGGGGCTCGCGACGGCCGGTGGTCGTCGGCGACGACCGCGCGCTGATGCGGGCGGTGGCCCTGCTGCACCGGCAGCGGACCCTGGCCGAAACCGTGCTCTCGGTGGTGCCCGTGGGCACGGCCCTGGGCGTCTCGCACGCCCTGGGGGTGCCCACGGGGGCGGTGGCGGCGGCCCGGGCCGTCCTGGACGGCACGGAGCGGCGTCTGGACGTACTGGTGGACGACAGCGACGGGGTGGTGCTGGGCGCGCTGCGGATCCCGCCGGTGCCGTCGGCCGCGCGGCCGGAGACGACCGCGGCGGAGCCCGGGCTCGCGCACGGCGGCGGCCACCCCTGGCTGCGGACCTACCAGTCCCTCTTCCGGACGCTGGTGCCGTCCCGGCCGTCGCGGCTCTCCGCCGCCCCGGCCACGCCCGGCCCGGCCCGGCTGCGGATCGAGGTCGACGGGGTGACGCTGGTCGACCTCGACCAGCCGGTGGAGGCGGTGTCGGTGACCCCGGGACCCGACGGCACGGCGATCGTGCGGGTGCGCCCGCTGTCCCTCGGCGCGGCGGTGGAGCCCCTGGAGACCCGGGGGCGGACGGTGACCGTCTCGGGCGCGGATTTCCGCTACCGGGCGGACGCGGCGGTCGCGGGGCCGGTGCGCCGGCGCACGTGGACGGTGCGCGAGGGGGCGCTGGGACTGATGCTGCCGGAGCTGTGACCCGGGAAGATCCGGGGCGCGGGCGCGACGGGCCCGGTTAGGCAGAGCCCCGCCGGTCCGGCTGGCCGGGGAGGGTCTCGTCCTTGAGGTCGACGCCGCTGCGTCCCAGCTCCCGGGCCCCCCGCAGCAGCGCGGCCAGCTTCGCCGCCGCCGTCTCGTAGGAGAGGCCCAGGGGCGGGCGGATGTTGGACAGGCAGTTGCGGTCGGCGTCCGTCGTGACGCCCGGCCGGGGCCGGTGGGTGAGGTACGCGCCCAGCGAGTCGGCCGCCGACATGCCGGGGCGTTCGCCGACGAGGAGCACCACGGCCGTGGCGCCCATGGCGTGCGCGATGTCGTCGCCGAGGGCCACCCGGGCCTGTTCGGCGAGGACGACGGGCGCCACCGAGGTGGCGGACGGCAGCCGCGCGGTCGTCGCCCGGATCATCGCCGCCGCGTGCTCGTGCACCGCCCGGCTGGAGAGTCCGTCGGCGACCACGAAGACGACGTCCCACGCGCCCGTGGGCAGATGCGCCCGGTCGATGGGGTGCAGGCGGCGGCCCAGGTCGGGGCGCTGGAGGTAGGTGAGACGGTCGGGGGCGGCGCTGCGGACCCGGACCACCGAGGTGCCGGTCAGCCGCGCGGCCACCGTGTCCGGGTCGAACGGCGAGTGCACCGCGTCGCGGGCGGCGGCGTGCGCGGCCTGGAGCTCCAGACGGTGCCGGGTCGGCAGGGCGGAACCGGCCCGGCCCAGACCGATCCGCGCCTGGGTGCGCAGACGCAGGGACGCCCACAACTCCCCCTGCTCATCGGTCGTCGGACCGGCCGTCGCCTGCGTCTGCGTCCGTGCCGGTGCGTGCGCCTGCGCCTGCGCCTGCGTCTGGCTGTTGGTCATGCCGCGAGCTCCCGTCCGGGGGTGGCGGGTCCTGGGGTCCCGGTGACGGCGGGGCCGGTGACGGCGGGGCCGGTGGCGGCGGGGCCGGTGGCGGCGGGGCCGGTGACCGCGGAGCGGGTGGTGGCGATCTCCGTCAGCGGGTGGGCCGGTCCGGACAGTTCGCGGATGCCGCCCCGCCGGTCCAGCAGCCCGATCGCGTCCAGCCACGCCTCGAACTCCGGCGCGGGGCGCAGCCCCAGCACCTCCCGCAGGTACAACGCGTCGTGGTAAGAGGCCGACTGGTAGTTGAGCATGATGTCGTCGCCGCCCGGGGTGCAGATCACGAAGGAGGCGCCGGCCACGCCGAGCATCGTCAGCATCGTGGCGATGTCGTCGTCATCGGCGTCGGCGTGGTTGGTGTAACAGATGTCGAGGCCCATGGGCAGGCCGAGCAGCTTGCCGCAGAAGTGGTCCTCGAGGGCGGCGCGCAGGATCTGCCGGCCGTCGTAGAGGTACTCCGGGCCGATGAAGCCGACGACCGTGTTCACCAGCAGCGGGTCGTAGCGGCGGGCGACCGCGTACGCCCGTGCCTCGACCGTCTGCTGGTCGACCCCGTGGTGCGCGCCGGCGGAGAGGGCGCTGCCCTGCCCGGTCTCGAAGTACATGACGTTCCGGCCGACGGTCCCCCGCTCCAGGGCCAGCGCCGCCTCGTACGCCTCGTCGAGCAGGCCGAGGGTGACCCCGAAGGAGGCGTTGGCGGCCTGGGTGCCGGCGACCGACTGGAAGACCAGGTCGACGGGGGCGCCCCGCTCCATCAGGTCCAGGCTGGTGGTGACGTGGCACAGCACGCAGGACTGGGTGGGGATCGCGTACCGCCCGATCACCTCGTCGAGCAGTTCCAGCAGGTCCCGTACGGCCTTCGGGCTGTCCGTGGCCGGGTTGACGCCGATCACCGCGTCGCCGGAGCCGAGCAGGAGGCCGTCCAGCAGCGCGGCGGCCACGCCGGCCGGGTCGTCGGTGGGGTGGTTGGGCTGCAGGCGGGTGGCGAGCCGTCCGGGCAGGCCGATCGTGGAGCGGAAGGCGGTCACCACGCGCACCTTCCGCGCCACGGCCACCAGGTCGGCGTTGCCCATGAGCTTGGAGACCGCCGCGACCGTCTCGGGCGTGAGTCCCGGCGCCAGCGCGGCCAGCGACACCGCGTCCGCCGCCTCCGACAGAAGCCACTCCCGCAGCTCCCCGACCGTCATCGACGCCACCGGCGCGAAGGCGGCCGGGTCGTGGCCGTCGAGGATGAGCCGGGTGACGTCGTCGTCCTCGTAGGGGATCAGGGGCCGGGTCAGGAAGTCGGTGAGCGGCACCTCCGACAGCGCCCAGCGCGCCGCGACCCGCCGGCGCGCGTCCCGCGCCGCGAGACCGGCCAGGCGGTCGCCGGAGCGTTCGGGGCTCGCGGCGGCGAGCAGTCGGGCGAGCGAGTCGAAGCGGTACCGCTCACCGCCGAGGGTGCAGGTGTAGGCGCTCATGGCGGCGACCGTACGAGGCGTGTGTTGCGACCAGATTTCTAAAGGTCTGGTTGACAAGCATTTAACGTGCCGACACCCTTGACCGACTCATTCGGGCTACAGAGTTCCGGTCCAGCACACCAGCGGACGACCAGGAGAGGGGCCACCCGATGGCAGTGGACGAGGGCGTCGCCTCAGCGGCGGGAACAACGGCGGAACCGGGTGGGGAAGGCGCCGTTCACCGGCTCAAGCCCAACGCCATCGGCTTGCTCGGGGTGGTCTTCATGGCCGTCGCGACGGCCGCGCCGATCACCGCGATGACCGGCAACGTGCCCTTCATGGTGTCGGCGGGCAACGGCATCGGGGCCCCGGCGAGCTACCTGGTCGCAATGGTCGTCCTGGCAATCTTTTCCGTCGGCTTCACCTCGATGGCGAAGCACATCACCTCGACCGGCGCCTTCTACGGCTTCATCTCCTACGGCCTCGGCCGCTCGGTCGGGCTGGCCTCGGGGCTGCTCGCGACCTTCGCCTACGTGGTGTTCGAGCCGGCGCTGATCGGCATCTTCTCGACCTTCGCCACCACCACACTGCAGGACCAGACGGGCCTGGACATCCCCTGGTGGGCGTTCGCGGTGCTGATGCTCGCCGTCAACGCGACGGGCACCTGGTTCGGCGTCTCCGTCGCCGAGAAACTGCTCGTCGTGCTGCTCGCCACCGAGGTGACGATCCTCGCGGCGATGGCGATCTCGGTCGCCCTGCACGGCGGCGGCCCGGACGGCTTCAGCATCGACCCGGTCAACCCGGTCAACGCCTTCCGGGGGACCAGCGCGGGCCTCGGGCTCTTCTTCGCCTTCTGGTCCTGGGTCGGCTTCGAGTCCACGGCGATGTACGGCGAGGAGTCGCGCAACCCGAAGAAGATCATCCCCAAGGCCACGATGATCTCGGTGCTGGGCGTCGGCGTGTTCTACGTGTTCGTCTCCTGGATGGCCATCATCGGCACCGGCCAGGGGAAGGCCGTCCGGGTCGCCACGGCCGATCCGCTGGCGCTCTTCTTCGGCCCCACCGAGCGGTACGTCGGCCACTGGGCCGTCGACGTCATGCAGTGGCTGATGATCACCGGCTCGCTGGCCTGCGGCATGGCCTTCCACAACTGCGCCGCCCGCTACATGTACGCCCTGGGCCGCGAGGGCGTCCTGCCCTCCCTGAAGAACTCCGTCGGCCGCACCCACGCCCGGCACGGCTCCCCGCACATCGCGGGCCTGGTCCAGACCGTCGTCTCGGCCGTCCTGATCGGCGCGTTCTGGGCCGCGGGCAAGGACCCGTACACCGGCACCTACGTGCTGCTCGCCATCCTCGGCACGATGGCGATCCTGGTGGTGCAGGCGGTGTGCTCGTTCGCCGTGCTGGTCTACTTCCGCTCCCACCACCCCGAGAGCAGGCACTGGTTCAGGACGTTCACCGCCCCGCTCGTCGGCGGCGTCGCGATGCTCGCCGTGGTCACGCTGCTGGTGTCCAACATGGGGGTCGCGGCGGGGCCGGAGTCGGGTTCGCTGGTACTGAAGGCGACACCCTGGCTGGTCGCGCTGATCGCGGTGGCCGGCGTGGGCTACGCGCAGTACCTGAAGCGGCGGGACCCGTCCCGCTACCGGCTGCTGGGGCGGACGGTGCTGGAGGAGACGAAGGAGCGCTAGCCCTCCCCGAACACCGTCACCCGGTGGACGCGCCAGCGCTCCATCATGGCCGCGATCTCGCCTTCCATGAACTCGAAGAAGGCGAGCGTCTCGGCCATGCGGCGTCCGGCCGGCGTGTCCGGGCCGAGGCTCAGGACGCCCTCGCGCAGCGCGCCCTCCCACCGCTTGATGAGGGTGTCGCGGTTGGTCAGCGCCTCGTACCACTGGTCGCCGTGCACCCGGTAGCGCTCCCGGCGCGAGCCGGGCTCCCGCTCGCGGGACACCATGTGCGCCTGGGCGAGGTAGCGCACCGCGCCGGAGACGGCGGCGGGGCTGATCCGCAGTTGTTCACCCAGTTCGGCGGAGGTCATCACACCGGCGTCGGAGGAGAGGAGCGCGGCGAAGACCCGGGCCGCCATGCGCTGCATCCCCGCCTCGACGAGCTGAGCCGCGAAGGACTCGACGAACTTCGACACGGCCTCCGCGTCCCGCCCGTTCTCGCTCATGACCCGCATCCTAACGGTTCTTTGCACCATTCCTTAACTTCACAAATTTCTGAAAGAAGCGTACGTTCGGTGCCATGACGAAGGCCATCTCGGTGTCCGGACTGCACAAGTCCTTCGGCCGCGCCCACGCACTGGACGGTCTCGACCTGGAGGTCGAGACCGGCGAGGTGCACGGCTTCCTCGGCCCCAACGGCGCCGGCAAGTCCACCACCATCCGCGTCCTGCTCGGCCTGCTGCGCGCCGACTCCGGCGCCGCGTCGGTCCTCGGCCGCGACCCGTGGACCGACGCGGTCGAGGCACACCGCCGCATCGCGTACGTCCCCGGCGACGTGACCCTGTGGCGCAACCTCTCCGGCGGCGAGGTCATCGACCTGTACGGCAGGCTGCGCGGCGGCCTGGACACGGCCCGCCGCGCCGACCTGATCGACCGCTTCGAACTGGACCCCACCAAGAAGGGCCGCACGTACTCCAAGGGCAACCGCCAGAAGGTCGCCCTGGTGGCCGCGTTCGCCTCCGACGTCGACCTGCTGATCCTGGACGAGCCGACCTCGGGCCTGGACCCCCTCATGGAGGAGGTCTTCCAGCGCTGCGTACGGGAGGAACGGGACCGCGGCCGGACGATCCTGCTGTCCTCCCACATCCTCAGCGAGGTGGAGGAACTGTGCGACCGCGTCAGCATCATCCGCAGGGGCCGCACGGTGGAGACGGGCTCGCTGGCCGACTTGCGCCACCTGACGAGGACCAGCGTGACGGCCGAACTCGCCCACTCCCCCAACGGGTTGGCCCATCTGCCGGGCGTGCACGACCTCGACGTACAGGGAAAACACGTGAAGCTGCACGTCGACACCGACAAACTCGACGCCGTACTGCGGTCGTTGGCGGACTCGGGCGTACGGTCGCTGAGGTCGTCGCCGCCGACGCTGGAGGAGCTGTTCCTGCGGCACTACCAGGAGACCCGGGCATGACCACGCTGGCGGGCACCGGCCCGCTCCTGCGCTTCGCGCTGCGCCGCGACCGGGTACTGATCCCCGTCTGGGTGGCCGTGAACACCCTGATGGTCCTCTCCATGCCGAACACGCTCAAGAGCCTCTACGGCACCCCGGCCGAGCGGGCCGACCTGCTGCGGCAGCTGGAGACCAACGCCTCCCTGCGGGCCCTGATCGGCCCCGTCTTCGACGACTCGCTCGGCGCGCTGACGGCCTGGCGGGTGGGCGTGTACGCGGGCGTGCTCGCCGCCGTGACGAGCCTGCTGATCGTCGTACGGCACACCCGTGACGAGGAGGAGAGCGGCCGTCAGGAACTCGTCGCGTCCGGCATGGTCGGCCGCCGCGCCTCCCTGACGGCGGCCCTGCTCGCGGCGGGCGTCGCCAACGCCGTACTGGCCCTGCTGGTGACGGCGGGCCTGGCGGGCCGGGGAGCGGCCGGCGCGGTCGCGTTCGGCCTCGGGCTCGCCGGGGTGGGCATGGTGTTCGCCACGGCGGCGGCGGTCCTCGCGCAGCTCACCGAGAGCGCGCGACTGGCCCGGGGACTGACGGCGGCGGTGCTGGGCGCGGCCTTCGTCCTGCGGGCGGCGGGCGACTCGTCGACCGACGACGGCTCGTCGGCGCTGACCTGGCTGTCCCCGCTCGGCTGGCTGGAGAACCTGCGGGCGTTCGCGGACGAACGGTGGTGGGTGCCGGGCCTGTTCGCGGCGGCGGTCGTGGCGCAGGGCGCGCTGGCGTACGGGCTGGCCGGCCGCCGGGACGTCGGGATGAGCTTCCTGCCCACCCGCCCCGGACCGGCTGCGGGCCGCCTGGCCTCGGCCGCCGCGCTGGCCTGGCGGCTGCAGCGCGGCGCCGTGCTGGGCTGGAGCGTCGGCTTCTTCCTCGCGGGGGTGGTGTACGGCGGACTCACCGAGGGCGCGGCCGACCTGGTCGCCGACAACGACAAGGCCCGCGAGATCTTCGAGCGGATGGGCGGCCGGTCGGACCTGACGGACGCGTTCCTCGCCTCGATGATCGGCATGCTCGGCCTGATCGCGGCCCTGTACATCGTGGCGTCCGTGCTCCGGCTGCACGGCGAGGAGACGTCCGGCCGCGCGGAGCCGGTCCTGGCGAACGCGGTGGGCCGACTGCGCTGGGCGGCCGGTCACCTCCTGACCGCCTTCGGCGGCGCCACCCTGATCATGCTCCTGGCCGGGCTGGGCTTCGCGGCGGGCTACGGCAAGGAGATCCTGCCGATCCTGGGCGCCTGTCTGGTGCAGCTCCCGGCGATCTGGCTGGTCGGCGGCCTGGCCGTCCTGCTGTACGGCGCCGCCCCGCGGCTGGCGCCGGCCGCGTGGGGGGTGGCGGTCGCGATCCTGCTCATCGGCTGGATCGGCCCGGCGCTGGACGCCCCCCAGGCCGTCCTGGACCTCTCCCCCTTCGGCCACCTGCCCAAGCTGCCGGGCGGCTCGATGGAGTGGGGTCCGGTGCTCACGCTCACCGGCGTGGCGGCGGCACTGACGGCCGCGGGTCTGGCGGCTCTGCGACGACGGGACATGACGACGTAGGGGGCCTGCGGATCGGCCAGGGCCGCCGTGGCGGGTGGGGCGGCCGTGGCGGGTGGGGCGGTGGGGGATCCCGGTCGCGGGCGCTCCGGTCGAGGCCGGGTGGGAACCCGGGGCGGCCGGCGCGCGTCCGTCCCTGGCATGGGACAACGCATGCAGGCCGCCGGTGGCTGCCTCGCCATGGCGCTCGGCTGGGGCGCGGGACTGGCGGTGTGGTCCGTCGGCGTCCGCGGCCGCTTCTGGCGCTTCGAGCAGGCACCCGACTGGCGTGTCCTCTACGCGGAACTGCCGCTCGCCCTGCTGGGCGGGACCGCCGCGGGCCTGGCGCTGTGGGCCGGGTCCGTCCGCCTGGGACGCCGTCTCAGAGGGTCAGGAGGCTCACGTCCCCGAGGGTCACGTCTCGGAAGCTCACGTAGCGGAAGCCCACGTATCGGAGGCTCACGTCTCAGACGGTCACGCTGAGCCCCTCCAGTCCCCGGATCACGAAGTTCGGCTTGCGCCGGGGCTCGGCCGCGAGGGCCAGGGTGGGGGCCCGTTCCAGCAGGGCCGTCATCGAGGCGGCGAGCTCGATGCGGGCCAGCGGGGCGCCGATGCAGTAGTGGATGCCCGCGCTGAAGGAGATGTGCGGGTTGTCCGGGCGGCCGAGGTCGAGACGCTCCGGGTCGGCGAAGACCGCCGGGTCGTGGTTCGCCGACCCGAAGAGCATGGCGATCTCGGCTCCCCGGGGCACGGTGGTGCCGTCGATCTCGATGTCGTCGAGCACCCACCGCTCGAAGAGCTGGAGCGGGGTGTCGTACCGCATCAGCTCCTCGACTGCGGTGGGGACGAGCGAGTGGTCGGCGCGCAGCGCGGCCAGTTGCCCCGGGTTCCGGAAGAGCGCCCACCAGCCGTTGACGGTGGCGTTCACGGTCGCCTCGTGCCCCGCGTTGAGCAGCAGCACGGCGGTCGAGATCATCTCCTGCTCGGTGAGCCGGTCGCCCTCGTCGTGCGCGGCGATGAGACCGGAGATGAGATCGTCGCCGGGCTCCTTGCGCCGCGCGGCGATGAGCTCCCGCAGATAGTCGGAGAACTCGACGGAGGCCCGCACCGCCCGCTGCGCGGTCTCCTCCGACGGGCTGAGCTCGTACATCCCGCAGATGTCCGCCGACCAGGGCCTGAGCGGCCCCCGGTCCGACTCCGGGATGCCCAGCATCTCCGCGATCACCGCGACGGGCAGCGGCTCGGCGACGTCGCTGAGCAGATCGCCCCCGCCCGCCGCCACCAGCCGGTCCACCAGCTCCCCGGCCAGCCGCTGCACGTACGGCTTCAGCCGCTCCACCGTGCGCGGGGTGAACGCCTTCGACACCAGCCGCCTGATCCGGGTGTGGTCGGGCGGCTCCAGGTCGAGCATCCCGTGATCGTTGAGCGTGTGGAACGGCTCCTGCTCGGCCGGGGGCGCCGTCCGCCCGAAGTCCTCGTGCGTGAACCGGTGCTGATACGTCCGCCCGAGCCGTCGCTCCCGCAGCAGCGCCGAGACGTCCGCGTGCCGCGGCACCAGCCACTGGTCCGTCGGCTCGTAGTAGATCACCCGCCCCCGCTCCCGGAGCTCGGCGTAGGCCGGGTAGGGGTCCGCGACGAACGCGGGATCCCAAGGGTCGAACGAGAGAGCGTCAACTACTGCCATGAACGGACGCTAGCCGCTGGACGCACTCCTGACCAGGGGGTCTTGGCGGGCGTACGTCCCGGACCCGGCCCACGTCCTGGCCCGGCGCGCGTCCCCGACCCGGCGCGCGTCCTGGCCCGGCCCGCGTCCTGGCCCGGCCCACGTCCTGGCCCGGCCCACGTCCTGGCCCGGCCCACGTCCTGGCCCGGCCCGCGTCCTGGCCCGGCGCGCGTCCCGGGCCCGCGTACACCCCGGACCCGCGTGCGCCCCGCCCCGGTGGCCCCTCTAGCCCGGTGTCACCAGTCGGGCCTCGTAGGCGAAGACCGCCGCCTGGGTGCGGTCCCGCAGGCCCAGTTTGACCAGGATCCGGCTCACGTGGGTCTTGATGGTCGACTCCGCGACCACCAGCCGGCCGGCTATCTCCAGGTTCGACAGGCCCTGGGCGATGAGGACCAGCACCTCCGTCTCCCGTTCGGTCAGGTCGCCGTAGGCCGCCTGCGCGGTCGGCGACAGGCGCGGGGTGTCGGACAGCTTGGAGAACTCCGTGATCAGGCGCCTGGTGACGGACGGGGCCAGAAGGGCCTCCCCTGCTGCCACCACCCTCACCCCGTCGGCCAGTTGGCGGGCCGACGCGTCCTTCAGGAGGAAGCCCGAGGCACCCGCGCGCAGCGCCTGGTAGACGTACTCGTCCAGGTCGAAGGTCGTCAGGACCAGGACCTTCGCCGAGCTGTCCGCGGAGACGATCTCGCGCGTCGCCTCGATGCCGTTCAGCTCCGGCATCCGGATGTCCATCAGGACGACGTCGGGCGCGAGTTCGCGGACCCGGTCGACCGCCTCCCGGCCGTTGACCGCCTCGCCCACGACCTCGATGTCCGGCATCGCGTTCAGCAGGACCGAGAAGCCCTCGCGCACCATCATCTGGTCGTCGGCGATCAGTACGCGGATCGTCATGTTCCACTCTCGCTCGCGGCGGGCACCGGCAGGAACACCGTCACCTCGTAGCCGCCCGCGGGGGTCGGCTCCGCCGTCATCTCGCCGTTCAGCATGCTGACTCTCTCCCGCATACCGGTGATGCCGTGGCCGGCGCCGGGTGAGGGCTTGATCAGGGACGGGTTCGGCGGTGGGCCGTTGACTATCCGCAGGCCCAGGCCGCCCAGCACGTAGCCGATCTCCACCCGGGCGCCCGCCCCGGGGGCATGGCGCAGGGTGTTGCTCAGCGCCTCCTGGACTATCCGGTACGCCGACAGCTCCACGCCCTGAGGCAGTTCGCGCACCGCGCCGGTGACCGTCTTCTCCACCTCCAGGCCCGTCTCCCGCACGTTGGCGAGCAGCCTGTCCAGTTCGGCGAGCGTGGGCTGCGGGGCGTCGGGGACCTCGTAGTCCTCGGCGCGGACCACGCCGAGGACCCGGCGCAGCTCGGTGAGAGCCGCCACCGCGTTCTCCCGGATGGTGGCGAACGCGTTCTCCAGCTCCGGCGGCGGATTCTCCACCCGGTAGGGGGCGGCCTCGGCCTGGATCGCGACCACCGACATGTGGTGGGCCACGACGTCGTGCAGCTCACGGGCGATCGTGGTGCGCTCCTCCAGCAGGGTGCGGCGGGAGCGCTCGTGCGCGGTCACCGTCTCCTGGGCCGTGACCTTCTCCTCGGCCTGCCGGCGGATGTGCCAGACGGTGACGGCGAGGAGGAGGATCGCCGAGAAGACCAGCATGGGCGCGACGTTCGTGTAGTAGTGGCCCCAGCCGAAGACGGTCTCGGCGATGAAGCCGTAGGCCGCCGTCAGCATCCACATCCACGCCGCTGTGCGCGGGCGGGTGCGTATCGCCACGACCGTCAGCACGATCAGGTGGGCGGTGAAGCTGCCCGGCAGCCAGGGCCACTCCGAGTACGTGGTGCCGATGACGGCGACGACGGTGGTCCCCGCGAGCGACAGCCAGAACGCGCCGACCGGCCGCACCAGCGTCAGCAGCACCGGGGTCAGGGCGAGCAGGCCCGCCAGGAGGCCCACGCCGCTGCCCCCCGCGTCCGCCCAGGCGATCAGCATCGCCACGGCTCCGGCCGCCCCGACCACCGTGTGCCGCGACCAGGCCGCGTACTCACGCCTGCGGCCCTTCATGCGGCCCAGGACTCGGCCGGCGGACTCCTTTCGGGGCAGCGGACGGTAGGCGAACGCGTCGTGGAAGAGGTCCTCCCGCAGGCCGCGCAGGGCGTCCACGGCCGCCCGGAACTCCGGGCTGCGGGGCCGGTAGGCCTCGTAGGAGTCGTCCGGGTCATCCGGGCGCGTGGTGTGCGTCTGCGTCGTCTCTGTCACGTTCAGAACCGTATGCGGAGGAGGGGTTCCCGGTCGTCACCAGTGAGAGGGGTTCGTACGGATCCCTCTCAAGTACTACGGGTCCGACGGGAAGCCGCCGGGTGCCGCCGACCGGGGGCCGCCGGGCCGCCGGCGCTCAGTACCCCGACGGTCTCACCAGCCCCGACTCGTACGCGAACACCGCGGCCTGGGTCCGGTCCCGCAGCCCCAGTTTCACCAGGATGCGACCCACGTGGGTCTTCACGGTCTGCTCGGCGACGAAGAGGTGGTCGGCGATCTCCGCGTTGGACAGGCCCTGCGCGATCAGGGTGAGCACCTCCGTCTCGCGCTCGGTCAGATCGCCGACCCGCTCCTTCAGCGGGGCTCTGGGCCTGCCGTCGAGACGGGAGAACTCGGCGATCAGCTTGCGGGTGATGACGGGCGCGAGCAGGGCGTCGCCCGCCGCCACCACCCGGACCGCCTCGGCGAGCCGGTCCGCGGAGGCGTCCTTCAGCAGGAAGCCGGAGGCCCCGGCCCGCAGCGCGTCGTACACGTACTCGTCCAGGTCGAAGGTGGTGAGCACCAGCACCTTGACGTGCGGATGCGCGAGAGTGATGCGGTGCGTGGCGTCGATGCCGCCGAGTTCGGGCATGCGAATGTCCATCAGCACGACGTCCGGCACGAGTTCGTCGACCTTGGCGACCGCGTCCAGGCCGTGTACCGCCTGTCCGATCACCTCGATGCCCGGGTGGGCGTTGAGCAGCACGGTGAAGCCCTGCCGGACCATCTCCTGGTCGTCGGCGATCAGTACGCGGATGGTGCCGCCGGTCGTCATGGTGTTCCTTCTCCTGTCGGGGGCGGAGCGCCCGCCTCGTGCACATCGTCCCGGCCGCCCCGGCCGCCGCTGTCGGCGCTGTCGGCGCTGTCGGCCAGGGTGGGCAGGGCGGCCAGGTCGGCCGGGCTGTCCCCGGCGTCCAGGCCGGTCAGGCCCGTCGGGTCTGTCAGGTCGATCAGGTCGATCAGGTCCGTCGGGTCGGTCAGGTCGTCGGGGAAGACGAGGTCCAGGGCCGCGGGGGTGCCGGAGTCCGCGGAGTCCTCTCCGGAGCGGAGGGCGTCCGGAGCGTCCACGCCGTCCCGCGGGAGGAACGCCGACACCGCGAAGCCGCCGTGCAGGGTCGGATGAGCGTGGACCTGGCCGCCCAGCATCGCCGCCCGCTCACGCATCCCGAGCAGACCGTGCCCCGCTCCCGGGGACGGCGGCACGGGTGCGCACGGGCGGGAGTTGACGACCTCCAGGTAGAGCCCACGGGCATCGTGGGTGACCCGCACCCGGACCCGGGAACCCGGCGCGTGCCGCAGGGCGTTGCTCAGCGCCTCCTGGACGATCCGGTACGCGGACAGCTGCACGCCCGGCGGATACACGGGCGCCTCGCCCTCGACGGTGGCGACCACGTCGAGCCCCGCGGCGCGGGTGTTCTCCATCAGGGCGTCGAGGCGGTCGAGCGTGGGCTGCGGGGTGTCCGGGGCGGCCCCGGTGCCGGCCGCGCCGAGTCCGTAGGGGTCCTCGGGGTTCTCCGAGCGCAGCACCCCGAGCACCCGGCGCAGCTCGGCGAGCGCCTCCAGGGCGTTCTGCCGGATGCCGGCGAGGTTCTCCTTCAGCTCCTCGGACGGGTTCTCCACCAGGTGCGGGGCGACCTGGGCCTGGATGGAGATCACCGACATGTGGTGGGCGACCACGTCGTGCAGTTCGCGCGCGATCCGGTTGCGCTCCTCCAGCAGGGTGCGGCGGGCGCGTTCCTCGGCGGTGATCGTCTCCTGCTCGACGAGCTGGGTGCGGGCCTCGCCGAGACCCCGGAACGCGGTGCCGACGAGCACCACGGCCCCGAAGATCGCGACCGCGGTGACCCCGGTCGAGGTGTAGGTCGCCCCGCCGATCAGGCCCTGGACCACCCAGGTCGTCAGGACGGTGGCGGCGAGTGCCGCGAGCGACACCCGGGTGCGCGTCCGCAGGGCGAGGAACAGGAGCACGGCGGCGTGGGCGAGGACTTCGGGGATGTTCCAGGGCCAGCTGGGACCCGGCAGGGGGTGCCCCTGAAGCTCCGGGCGCGCGGCCACCGCGGCGACCACGGTGCCGGCCAGGGACAGCGCCCACGCGGGCCCCGGCCGCCACAGGGCGAGGACCACGGCCGCGCCCTGCGCGAACCCGGTCACCACCCCCAGCTCCGTGCCCAGGTCGTAGCGGCCCATCTGATCCGTGGCGGTGAGCGCGATCCCCAGGGAGGCCCAGCACACCACCACGTACCCGAGCAGCCGCAGCAGGCGCCTTGCCCGGTGGCGGAGCGCGAGCCGGCGCGGGGCGGGCCCGGCGGAGCGTGATCCGCCGGAGTCGGCGCCCACGGGTCCGGGCGAGCGCGGGAAGCGGGCCCGGCCGGTGGGTACGAGGACGGCGCGCTCGGTCGGGGTGCTGCCCTCATCGCCGTTCACGGGCTCAACCCTAGGCATCGGGCGCCTCCTTCGGCTCCGTCCGGCCGGAACGGTGGTGGACGCGGATCACCCGGGACGCGCGGCCGCCGGGGCGGCGCGGCCCGCGTTCACAGGCGTGGAACGCCGCCCGGCACACCCCCAGCACCAGGGCGAAGGCCGGCAGCCACAGCAGCCGGGCCGCCACCCATCCCGGCCCGTCGGGGACGGTGTGCAGGCCGGGCAGCCGGCCCGCGAACAGGGCTGTCGCGGTGGTCGCCATCATGGCCGTCTGGTGCCAGAGGAACACCGTCATCGCCGAGAGGTTGACCAGCGCGACCGCCGCCCAGGCCAGAGGTCCGCGCATGACCCGACGCAGCCGGTCGCGCAGCAGCAGTGCCAGTCCGCACTGGGCGAGGCCGAACGTGACGGCGGCCAGCGTGGGCGGGTCGAGGTTGGACACCGCGGCGCCCGGCACGCCCACCATCGACGCCGGGTATCCCCCCAGGCCGACGAGCAGCGCCGTCGCGACCGCCCCGCCGACCAGCAGCAGCCGGCCCGCGCGGGGCCGCTCCAGCTCACCGCGGGTCCAGGCCGCGCCCACGGTGTACGGCACCAGCCAGCCCGCCAGCACGTTCACCCAGCCCAGCCACGACGGGCCGCCCGGCCCGAAGCGCACCAGGTCCACATGGAGGACGACGGCCAGCGGCCACAGCGGGTTGAGCCGGACCAGCAGCGGGGTCGCGGCCGTCAGCAGGGCGAAGACCAGCAGGAACCAGAGAGGGGACAGCGCCAGTTTGACCACGGTGTGCACGGTGACGAAGGACGCGCCGCCGAGCAGGAGACCGATCGCGGCGACCGTCCACACGGCCAGGAGGGCGGCGACCGGCACGAACAGCCGCGCCAGCCTGGTGCCGAGCCACGCGCGGTAGCTCCCGCCCCGCGCGCGGGCCGAGGCGAGGCTCCGGGTCGCCACATGGCCGCCCACCATGAAGAAGACGGCGAGGGTCTGGAACATCCACGACACCGGGGCCAGCCGGGGCATGGGCCCCAGCGGGCTCGCGGCCCGCAGGGTTCCGCCGTCGGCGACGAGCGCCGTCACCAGCCAGTGGCCGAGGACGACACCGAGGATCGCCAGTGCCCGCAGGGCGTCCACGGCCCGGTCGCGCCCCGGCGGCGTGGCGGCGTCGATCCGGGCGGCGGCCCGCCGGAGCCCGAACAGCGCCCGCTCCCGCGCCCCTCGCTCAGGGGCCCCACGTTCCTGAGCCGCACGCCCCCGCGCCCCGGGCGCCGGTGACTCCCGCTCGCCTTCCTGGGTCGCGCGTTCCCGGGTCTCACGCACCGGTGACCTCCGAGGTCGCGCCGAGGACGATCCGGGCGATGTTGGCCAGGGAGGGCGAACCCGGCCGGAAGTAGTCGCTGTGGCCGCCGGAGCCCGCCGCGAAGACACGGGCGCCGAACGACGGGGACAGGGGATCGGCGCCGAAGCCGACCGTCGTGCCGAACAGGTCGGCGCTGACATGGGGCACGTCGGCCACCCAGTCGCCGGCGCCCCGGGCCGCCCAGATCCGCGCGGAGGTGCGCAGGCCGGCCGCCGACTCCGCGCCCGTGCCCGGGCTGCCGAGGAGGACGAGATCCGTCACGTCCAGGTGCGGGGCGGCGCGGCCGCACACGACCGAGCCGTACGAATGGCACAGGAGGGTGAATCGGGCACCCGGTGCGGTGACGGCGCGCAGCCCGCGCAGGAACTCCCGCAGGTCCGGGGCCGCTTCCTCGGCACGGTCCGGGGTGAGCACGGCGGCGCTGACCGTGCCGGGGGTGGTGTAGCCGAGCCAGGCCACCACCGCCGTGCGCGGTTCGGCGCCGGTCCGCCCGGTGAGCCGGTGGTGCAGTGCGGCCGCTCCCGCGCGGAAGCGTCCGAAGGTGTCCAGCGAGGTGTCGGAGCCCGGTACGAGGACGGCGACCCGGTCGGCACGGGCGAGGTCCCCCAGCACCTCGACGGCCCGGCCGGGACCCCGGCCGTCGAAGGAGAGCAGCTTGCGGGAAGGGCTGGCCAACTCCCGCTCGGCGGCGGCGCGGTGGCGGTCTCCGTGGGCGGCGGCCATCCCGGACGCCAGTGCCGCGTTGGCCCGGTTGGCGGCGTACGCCCGCTCCAGCGTGGCCGCCGTCGGCGGGGCGAGCGCGGCCGGGGGCGGGGCCGGGATGCGCGGCCGGGCCGCCGCCGCCGTGAGGGGGACGACCACGGCGGCCGTGATGAGGACGGCCAACAGGGCGCGGAACCAGTGCCGCCCTCCGCGCGACTCCCCCGCCCGGCGCCGCCTCCCGCGAAAACGCAGCTCCGCCATCCCGCCCCTCCCCCGCCAGTGCGCCCGGCCATCGGGCCCTTCCGGCTTGGAAGTTACGGAGCGGCGCCCGTCGTTCGCGTCCCGCTGAGGAGCTCTTCTTCGACGTAGCTCTCAGGTACTACGGGTACGAGCCAGGGGACTTCACCGCGCCGGATCCGGGGTCGCGGCTACCACGCCAGCTGCGCGATCTCCTCCGCCACGACCGCGCACGCGTCCGCCGCCGGGTCGATCAGCGGGAAGTGGCCGACGTCCTCCAGGAGGGTCAGGCCCACCACCTCGCCCGCCTTCGCCGCCGCGTCCGCGTACGCCTCGGCGACCGCCTGCGGGACGACCAGGTCGGTGCGGCCCTGCACGAGGGTCGTCGCGACGCCCGTCGGCAGCAGCAGCGCGGGGTCGGCGTACGGCTGACGCTCCCCGAACCGATCGTCTCCGCCCAGGAGTTGGTGAACCGCTCCGCCGCACACGTCCAGCTTCTCGGCGACCGCGAAGTCGGCGATCGGGGCCATCGCCACGACGCCCCGCAGCCAGGCCGAATCGCCGGTGCGCCAGGGGGCGTCGGCGGGCAGCACATGCCGGGCCGCCGCCCACAGGGCGAGGTGACCGCCCGCCGAGTGGCCGGTGAGCACCGTGCGGCGGGCATCGGCCTGCGGCACGGCCTCCCGGACCAGGGCGGGGAGGGCGTCGAGGGCCGCGGCCACGTCGTCGAAGGTGTCCGGCCAGCGTCCCGCGAGCGGGGGCGCCCCCTCCGGGGCGGGGCTCTCGGCGCCCCTCCGGTACTCCACGTTGGCCACGGCGAAGCCGCGCTGGGCCAGGTAGTCCGCGAAGGGCGTGATGTGCCGCCGGTCGTACGGCGCCCGCCAGGCCCCGCCGTGCAGCACGACGACGAGCGGGACCGGCCCGCCCGGGCCGACCTGCGCTCGCGGGACGTAGAAGTCGATCACCTGGTCGGGGTGATCGCCGTACGCCGTGGTGACGTCGGGCTCGACGGGCGGATGCGCGAAGGCCGACGCCTCCTCGGCGGCGGCCCGGGCTGCGACAACGTCGTCCGGCATGCTCCAACCTCTCAGCGGCGATGGGGACTTCCCAGGCCTTCGGCACTGGGGGAGGATTCGGCGGACCAGATGAGAATTCGGCCGTTGGCCGGGACGGTATCAGGACCGTGACGTGCGCGGACACGCGGATGTCACGCTCGGTGAGAGGCGACCGGCGCGGCTGAACGGTTCTGCTGTTCCGCCGCCCTGCCGGGCCCGTCCGCCGGGAAACTCTCCGGACCTGCCCTCAGGTACGCCCGCAGGGCCCGGCCGGTTCAGCCGGCCGGGCCCGCCTCGCGCGTTGCCGCCGGGTCAGCGCAGTTCCTCCGCCAGCACCCGCGCCGCCCGCTCCACGTCCGCGAAGCCGACGTACAGCGGGGTGAAGCCGAAGCGCAGGACGTCCGGGCGGCGGAAGTCGCCGACGATCCCGCGCCCGATCAGCCGTTCCATGACCTCGCCGGCGTCCTCGCAGCGCAGCGCCACCTGGCTGCCGCGCTCCTCGTGACGGACCGGGGTCAGCGACTCGACCCGCCCCTCGGGGACGTACGCGGCGACGCACTCCAGGAAGAAGTCCGTCAGGGCCAGCGACTTCGCCCGCACCGCCTCGACCGGGACCCCGTCCCAGACCTCGAGCGCCGCCTCCAGGGCGAGCATCGACAGGATGTCCGGGGTGCCGACCCGCCCGCGCGGGGCGCCCGCCGCGGGCTCGTACGCCTCCCGCATGCCGAAGGGTTCGGCGTGCGAGTTCCAGCCGGGCAGCGGCGAGTCGAACCGGTCCTGGAGGCCGCGGCGGACGTACAGGTACGCCGGTGAACCCGGCCCGCCGTTCAGGTACTTGTAGGTGCAGCCGACCGCGAGGTCCACACCGTGCTCGTCGAGGCCGACCGGCAGGGCGCCCGCGCTGTGGCACAGGTCCCAGACGGCGATCGCGCCGACCGCGTGCACGGCGGCGGTGAGCGACGGCAGGTCGTGCAGCCGCCCGGTGCGGTAGTCGACGTGGTTGAGCAGCACGGCGGCCGTGCGCTCCGACAGCGCCGCCGGCACCTCGCCCGGTGTCACGGCGCGCAGGGTGCGGCCGGTGAGACGGGCCGCGGACCCGGCGATGTAACCGTCCGTGGGGAAGGTGGTGGCGTCGACGAGGATCTCGTCGCGGGCGTCGTCCACCAGGCGCACGGCGCCCACCAGCGCCTTGAAGACGTTGACGCTCGTCGAGTCGCCGACCACGATCTGGCCGGCCGCCGCGCCCACCAGCGGGGCGATCCGGTCGCCGATCCGCTCGGGCGCCGTCCACCAGCCGCTCTCGTCCCAGGAGCGGATCCTCAGCGCGCCCCACTGACGCCGTACGACGTCCTCCACGTGCCCGGGGACGGACCGCGGCAGCGCGCCCAGCGAGTTGCCGTCCAGGTAGACGCCGTCGTCGAGGAGGAACTGGGCGCGCTTGCCCGCCAGTTCGTCGCCGCCGTCCAACTCCTTCGCCTTGAAGGCGAGTTGCTCGAAACCGGGGCGCTCAGACATGGGACCGGGCCGTCCACAGCTCGGGGAACACGTTCTTCTGCGCACGCTTCTCCAGCCAGGCCACACCGGCCGAGCCGCCCGTGCCGGCCTTCGCGCCCATCGCGCGGCGGGTGGCGACGAGGTGGTCGTTGCGCCAGCGCCACACCAGCTCGGCGACGTCCGTCAGGGCCTCGCCGAGGCGCGCGATCTCGTCACCCTCGTCACCCGCGTACACGGCCGTCCAGACCGCCTCGACCTCCGCGGAGGGCTCGTACCGGCGCGCGACGTCCCGCTCCAGGACGGCCGACGGGATCGCGTGACCGCGCCGGGCCAGCAGCCGCAGCACCTCGTCGTACAGGCTCGGCTCGTGCAGCGCCTTCTCCAGCTCCGCGTGGACGCGGGGCGCGCCCCGGTGCGGGACCAGCATGGACGCGGACTTCTCGCCGAGCAGGAACTCCATACGGCGGTACATCGCCGACTGGAAGCCGGAGCCCTCGCCGAGCGCGGAGCGGTACGAGTTGAACTGCGCCGGGGTCAGCTGCCCGAGCGGCCGCCAGGACGCGTTCAGCGCGTCCAGCTCGCGGACGGACCGCTTCAGCGCGTCGATCGCCACCGGCACCCGGTCCTGGCGGAGCGCCTGCGCGGCGGTCTCCCACTCGTGCACGATGACCGTGAACCACAGCTCCATGACCTGGGTGGTGACCAGGAAGACCATCTCTCCGGGATCGTCGGAGAGGGTGTGCTGGAGGTGGGTGAGCACGTCCGCCTTGACGTAGTCCTCGTACGGCGTGGTGCCGGCGAAGTCGAGATGCGGGGTCTCGGGCTCCGAAGCCTCTCGGGGCTGAGCCTGCTGGGACATCGCTGTCTCCTGTTGTGTACTCCGGGTAGCGGTCCGCCCCTGCCGTTACCGACACGGGGGCCCCGGTCCCCACCGGCACATACTGCGCAATGCTCTCCCGAAAACGCAAGGCCCGCCTGGTCACACCGGACGGGCCTCGCGGGAACACACGGCCGAACGGCTATCCCAGGGTCTGGGCGGCCGTCGGCGAGGAGTCCTTCAGGAACTGCGAGCAGCGCTCCCACTCCGCCTGCTCGCCGATCGCCTGCGCGGCGCGGGCGAGGCCGTGCAGGGCGCGCAGGAACCCGCGGTTCGGCTCGTGCTCCCACGGCACCGGGCCGTGGCCCTTCCAGCCGTTGCGGCGCAGGCTGTCCAGGCCGCGGTGGTACCCCGTACGGGCGTACGCGTACGACTCCACCACGCTGCCCCGCTCGAACGCGTCGTCGGCGAGCTGGGCCCAGGCCAGCGAGGACGTCGGGTACTTCGCGGCGACGTCGGCGGGCGCCGTGCCGTTGGCCAGGAGCTCGCGCGGCTCGGGGTCGTCGGGGAGGTGGGTCGGGGGCGGTCCCCCGAGGAGGTTTTCGTGAATGGACATGCGTCCAGTCTGCGCCATCCGGAAGCCCTCGGCCCCGGGCCACCCGGGAAACCCGGACAGCGGTCGGACCCGCGGCACCCCTAGGACAGCCGCCCCTTCGTCCGCTCCCCCTCCAGAGGCGGCGCCAGCACGCTCCCGTGCGTCCTGCACTCCGGCCTGCGGCAGCCCGGCGCCGGGCGGCGCACCGTCGCGAAGGCGACCGCCGCACCCACCACCAGCACCCCGGCGCACAGCACCATCGCCCGCCCGAACGCGTCGTCGAAGGCGGTGGCCGAGCGGTACGCCTCCGAGCTCATCCCGGTCAGCAGGGGCAGCGCGGCCACCGCGACCAGTCCTGCCGCGCGGGCCGCCGCGTTGTTGACGCCGCTCGCCACCCCGGCCCGGGCGACGTCGACGGAGGCCAGCACGGTCGCGGTGAGCGGGGCGACCAGCGCGACCATGCCGAAGCCCAGCACCAGGACGGCGGGCAGGACGTCGGTGACGTAGGAGGCGCCGGGCCCGACCCGAAGCATCAGGAGCATTCCGGCGGCGCACAGCAGCGGGCCGACGGTGAGCGGGATCCGCGGCCCGATGTGCTCGGCCAGTTCACCGGAGCGGGCGGACAGCAGCAGCATCAGCACGGTCGTCGGCAGCAGCGCCGTACCGGCCCCGAGGGCGGACCAGCCGGCCACGACCTGGAGCTGGACCGCGGACAGGAAGAAGAACCCGCCGAAGGCCGCGTACACGCACAGGGTGACCAGGTTGACGGCCGTGAACTGGCGGGACGCGAAGATGTCGAGGGGCAGCATCGGGTCCGGGGTGCGGCGCTCCACCGCCACGAAGGCGGCCCCGGCGACCAGTCCCGCGACCGCCGTCCCCAGGACGACCCCTACGGGCCCGCTCCGGGCCTCGATGAGCGCGTAGGTGACGAGGGCGAGCGCCAGCGCGCCCAGGACGGCGCCCAGCACGTCGAAGTGCCCGTGCGGACGCTCGGCCGCGCTCCCGGGCACGCCGCCGGCCGCGCCGGTGCGGACCGGCCGCCCGTCCGACTCCGGCACGTGCCGCAGGGCCACCGGCACGCACACCACCGCCAGCGGCACGTTCAGCAGGAACACCCACCGCCAGCCCGGGCCGTCCACCAGCCAGCCGCCCAGGAACGGCCCCACGGCCGCCCCCATGCCGCCGAACCCGGACCACAGGCCCACCGCCCGCCCCCGGTCGTCGGGGTGGAAGGAGGCCTGGATGAGCGCGAGGGAACCCGGTGTGAGCAGCGCGCCGCCGACCCCCTGCAGGGCCCGGGCGGCGACCAGCACGCCCGCGTTCGGGGCGATGCCGCACAGCAGCGAGGCGGCGGCGAACCACACCACCCCGATCACGAACACCTTGCGCCGCCCGTAGTGGTCGCCCAGGGAGCCGCCGAGCAGGATCAGCCCGGCCAGCGTCAGCAGATACGCGTTGACGGTCCACTGGAGGGCGGCCAGGTCGGCGTCCAGGTCGCGGCCGATGCGCGGGAGGGCGACGTTGACGACGGTCGAGTCCAGCAGGGCCATGCTGGAGCCGAGCACGGTGGTGAGCAGGATCCACTTGCCCCGCGACGAGGCCAACCGGACGTCAGGCATGCCCCCAGGTATACAGCGAGCCCGGCGCCGTAGACAGACGCCGGGCTCACCCGTACCCGTAGTACCTCCGGAGTGTCACCGGAGGCGCCGCAGGGGACTACTTGATCTTCTGGCCCGCCGAGCGCAGGTGCTGCGTGGCCTCGGTGACGCGCGCGGCCATGCCCGCCTCGGCCAGCTTGCCCCAGGTCCGCGGGTCGTAGGTCTTCTTGGAACCGACCTCGCCGTCGACCTTCAGGACGCCGTCGTAGTTGCGGAACATGTGGTCGGCGACGGGACGCGTGAAGGCGTACTGCGTGTCCGTGTCGATGTTCATCTTGACGACGCCGTTCTCCAGCGCGGTCGCGATCTCCTCCGGGGTGGAGCCGGAGCCGCCGTGGAAGACGAAGTCGAACGGCTGGGAGCCGGCCGGCTTGCCGTACTTCGCGGCGATGCCCTCGTTCAGCTCCTTGAGCAGGTCGGGGCGGAGCACGACGTTGCCCGGCTTGTACACGCCGTGCACGTTGCCGAAGGACGCGGCCAGCAGGTAGCGGCCCTTGTCGCCCAGGCCCAGAGCCTCGACGGTGCGCACCGCGTCGTCGACCGTCGTGTACAGCGAGTCGTTGATCTCGTGCGAGACGCCGTCCTCCTCGCCGCCCGTCGGGGTGATCTCCACCTCGAGGATGATCTTGGCGGCGGCGGTGCGGGCGAGCAGCTCCTGCGCGACGGTGAGGTTGTCGGCGAGGGTCTCGGCCGAGCCGTCCCACATGTGGGACTGGAACAGCGGGTTGCGGCCGGCCTTCACGCGCTCCTCGGAGATCGCGAGGAGCGGACGGACGAACCCGTCGAGCTTGTCCTTCGGGCAGTGGTCCGTGTGCAGCGCGATCGTGACCGGGTACTTCTCGGCGACGATGTGCGCGAACTCGGCGAGGGCCAGCGCGCCCGTCACCATGTCCTTGCTGTACTGACCGCCCGCGAACTCGGCGCCACCCGTCGTGATCTGGACGATGCCGTCGCTCTCGGCCTCCGCGAAGCCGCGCAGTGCCGCGTGCAGGGTCTGGCTCGAGGTCACGTTGATGGCCGGGTAGGCGAACTTGCCTGCCTTCGCCCGGTCGAGCATCTCGTTGTAGACCTCGGGGGTTGCGATGGGCATCTGTCCGCTCCTTGGTATCTGCGGGTTGGCGATCTGTCGATCTGCGTACTACGGCCCTGACCTAGACCTGGGGTGCGACGTCATCGTCGGCCCCATCTTTCCAGACCTGGGCGAATGGTCCATGCCTGGTCCACAACCCGGTCACGTGCGGGTCGATACGGCCCGTCAGTCCAGACCCAGTTCGTCCTTCGAGAAGGCGAACAGATAGGGCACGCCCGCGCCCGCGCGGATCTTCTCGTCCGCGCCGGTCGCCCGGTCCACGATCGTCGCCACGGCCACGACCTCGGCGCCCGCCTCGCGGACGGCCTCCACGGCGGCGAGCGGCGAACCGCCCGTGGTGGAGGTGTCCTCGACGACCAGGACGCGACGGCCCTTGATGTCCGGGCCCTCGACCCGCCGCTGGAGCCCGTGCGCCTTCGCCGCCTTGCGGACGACGAAGGCGTCCAGCCGCCGGCCGCGCGCGGCGGCCGCGTGCAGCATGGCGCCGGCCACCGGGTCGGCGCCCATGGTCAGACCGCCCACCGCGTCGAAGTCGAGCTCGGCGGTCAGGTCGAGCAGCACCTGGCCGACCAGCGGAGCGGCCTCCCCGTCCAGGGTGATGCGGCGGAGGTCGATGTAGTAGTCCGCCTCCAGACCCGACGACAGGGTCACCTTGCCGTGCACCACGGCCTTGTCCTTGATCTGCTGCAGCAGCGTGCCACGTACGTCCGTCATGCTGCTCAGCTTAGAGCGAGCCGGGAGGGCGGGCTCAGAGCCGGGTCCACTGCCAGGTGGTCCCGGACTCCAGCGGCTCCAGGGGCGTGACCAGGCGCGGGAGCGTGTTCAGGCCGTCGGGCGGCCCGGTCTGCGGCTCCACGCACACGGCCGCCTCCTGCTCGTCGTAGACGACGACCCACTCCTCGGGGCTGGTCACCCTCAGCTCCAGCCGGCCCGGCCAGGTGAGGCCGACGTCGACACCGCCGGGCATGCCGAAGCAGTCGTCCCAGGGGCCTGGCTTCGGCTCGACGCGGTTGCCGGTCGGCAGATGGTCGTCGCCGCGCTCCTCCTGCCACGCGGGCTCGAAGGAGAGCCGCACGTCCTGGTCGTCCGGGCCGCCCAGGTTGCGGTTGAACCAGGGGTGCCAGCCGATCTGCGCCGGGAAGGACGAGCCGTGCGTCTCGACGGCCATCGCGAGGTTCAGGGCGTCCTCGGTCAGCGTGACCACCTGGGTGACCCGGCCGGGGTGGGGCCAGGGTGCCACCAGGTCGTACGTCAGCACGACCTCGGCGGCGGTCCGCCGCGCCACCTTCCAGGCGCCGTCGCGGACGGTGCCGTGGATGGCGTGGGGCGCGGCGTTGAGCGGCATCTGGCGGACAGCGCCGCCGTCCCGGAAGCGGCCGTCGCGGATCCTGCCGCACCAGGGGACCATCGGGAAGCACCCGAAGCGGTCCCCCTGGCGCAGCAGTTCGAGGCCGCCGACCCGCAGCCCACCGATCCGGCCGCCGTTGCCCGGCTGCACGGTCACCTCCGCGTCGCCCGCGGTCAGCGTGATGTCTTCTCCACTCACGGGACGACCCTACTGGGACGATCAGACCGGTGCGGTGGCGGACCGGCCGAGATGCCGGGCGAGGAACCGGGCCGCGCTGTCGGCCTCGAACCTGGGCAGTCCGGCGTGCGCGCCCGCGTTGGCGTGCAGCGTCTTCTCGGCGGAGGCGAAGGCGTCGAACAGCGCGAGACCGGCTTCGCGCGGGATGTGCTCGTCGTCCCACTGGAGCGCGAACTCGACCGGAACGGTGACCCGTCGCGCCGCCTCGGCCAGGGTGTCCGGCCAGAAGAGGCCGAAGACCGCCGCGCGGATGCGGGGTTCGACCGCCGTCAGCGGCACCCCGATCGCGGTGCCCAGGTGCAGGCCGAAGTACCCGACGGGACCTCCGGCGCCGATCTCCGGCAGCTCCTGGAGGGCGTCCAGGGTCGCCCGCCACTCCGGCACGGCACGTTCCGCGAGGTGGGCGTTGTACCGGACGACGAGCGGGCCGACCGGCTCGCCCTGCGCCATCGCCCGCCGGAGGGCGGCGATCTCCCGCTCGTCGTGCGCCGAGCGCGGCCGGTCGCCGTGACCGGGCGCGTCGATGGTGGCGACGTGGAATCCGCAACCGGTCACGAGCAGCCGCGCACGGCCCGTCACGGCCGGCGCCTTCCGGTGCCCACCGCCGCCGTGCCCCAGCAGCACCAGGGGCGCGCGCTCGGGGCCGGACGCGGGTCCGGTCACGGTCGAGGAGGACTCGGGTGCGGACGCGGAGGCCGACGCGGGTGTGGACGCGGGCGCGGGTGCCGGTGAGCGGAGCACGCCGGTGACCTCGCCGATCGTGAAGTCGCGCTCGCGGACACCGTCCGACGACGTGTCCGCGGTGAAGTGCAGAGAACGCATGAGGTGTTGCCTCTCGGGATCGCCTGGTTGCCGAGGCGCTCCCGGCGACGCCTACGTCGGTCGCCCGGCCATGACGGAACGGGGGAGCACCCACACGGATACAGCGTTCATGGGTCTCACCTCCTCGTCCGGTGTCACGGCCTCGCGCACGCTACCGGCCGGGCGCCGCACCGCCAACCTCTTTTCCCGGCCCGCCCGTTCCGGGTCTCAGCCGCGTCGGCGCAGCGCCCTGCCCACCACGATCGCCGACGCCACGACCAGCGCGGCCGCCGGAGCGGCCCACCGCAGCGTGCTGTTCGGGACGACGGTCTGCGGGGCCGGGACCGGGGCGTAGCGCCCGCGCGGCGGTGCGTGGTCGACCTCCTCGGCGCTGCGCCCGATCATCGTCCGGCGGGCGTGCGCGGCCTCGGCGGGCGGTTCTCCCGGCCCCGCGAGGTCCTCGAGTCCGGCGGGCGAGACCTCCGCCTCGAAGACGGCCGCGGAGGCCGGCGCGAGATCGACGTCGTCGGCCTCGTCCACGTCGTCGACGTCGCCGGCCTCCCCCGCGGCGGCCTCGGCCTCGTTCTCGTCGAGGTCGTCCACGGCGTCGTCCACGGCGTCCACGGCCTCCGCCGCGTCCGTGGCATCTGTCGCGTCCGCCGCTTCGGTGGCTTCGGTGGCCTCCGTGGCCAGGTTCGCCGCGAAGCGGTTCAGGAGCCGGGTGACGGCCGCGTCCACCGCCTCCGGCGGCAGCTCCGCGATCCGGCCGTCCGCCGACGCGGTCCCCTCGAAGCGCAGCGTCGTGCCCGCCCCGGTCTCCCGCAGCGACAGCGTGAGCAGGGGTTTCACCACCCCGCTGCCGCGCACCTCGGTCGCGTCGCCCTCCACGGCGTAGGAACCGTCCTCGCGCGGGGAGACGCGCACGGCGCCCCGGTACGTGATGGTGTGGCCGCCGACCCGCACCTTCAGCCGCCCCGCGACGGGCTCGGTGCCCGCGTCCTGCTGGAGCCCGGGGACCGCCCGGGCCACCTGCGCCGGATCTGCGAGAGCCGCCCTCAACCGCTCGGCCGGAACCGGAACGAACACCTCTTGCTCCATGACATCGGAGCCTACCCAGCAGGTACCGGAAAGCACCCGGCGAAACCGGGATTCGGCCGCACCGCGCTCCGGCCGGTGACAGACTCCCGGGCGCCGGGTCAGTACCGCGGATGCACCAACGTGGACGGCCGCAGCCCGGTCACCCGGGTCGCCTCCGCCGCCCGCGCGTCCGCCGTCAGCTCGGCCTGGGTCAGGGTGCGCGGCGGCTGCCCTTGCCGGTCGAGGCGCAGCGGCGGACGAGAGGCGGCGGTGGCCAGGACGAAGCCCCAGTCCCGGGGCGCCCGGGAGCCGCCGTCGGCGCGGTCGGGCCCCGCGGTGCGGCAGGCGTCACGGCCGACCACCCGGTAGGGCGCGGTGTGCAGGCCCGCCGCGCGCATCGTCGCCTCGACCGTCCAGAACGCGCGGGACCGACCGGCGACCGGACCTGCGTGCACGACGAGACGGCCGCCCGGGGCGAGGGCGCGCCGGGCGAGGCCGTAGAACTCCTGGGAGTAGAGCTTCGTGCTCGCCGTCATGCCGGGGTCGGGCAGATCCGCGACGACCACGTCGTACGTCGCCGGCTGGGCCCCGCGCAGCCATCGGAAGGCCTCCTCGGTGGCGACGTGGACGCGCGGGTCGCCGTAGGCGTCGTCGTTGAGACGGGACAGGCCCGGGTCGGTGCGGGCCAGCCGGACCAGGCCGGGGTCGAGCGCGACGACGTCGACGCGGCGCACCCCGGGGTGCCCGAGCGCCTCGCGGGCCGCCAGGCCGTCGCCGCCGCCGAGGATCAGCACGCGCGCGTGGGGCCCGCTCAGCGCGGGCCGGACCAGGGCCTCGTGGTACCGCCGCTCGTCGTGACCGGCGAAACGGAGGCGGCCGTCCAGGTAGAGGTCGAGGGACCGGCCGTCGGCGCCGCCGGTGAGGACGATCTCCTGGACGCCGGTCCGGACCGCCACGCGCACGTCGTCCCCGTACACCGCCTGCCGGGCCGCCCGCTCGAAGTCGTCGACGAAGACCGCGGCGGAGACGAGGACGCCGAGGACGGTGATGTTGGCGACGAGCAGCAGACAGCGGGCCCGGCAGGTGAGGTCGCGGCGGAAGAGGCCCAGGACCAGGGCGGCCCCGGCCACGACGTTGACCCCGCCGGTGAGCAGGGAGCTGGTCAGCTGGCCCAGGAACGGCAGCAGCAGGAAGGGGAAGGCGAGGCCGCCCACCAGCGCGCCCACGTAGTCCGCGGCGAACAGGTCGGCCACCGCGCCGCCCGCGTCCTGGCGGCGGATGCGCTGGATGAGCTCCATGAGCAGGGGCACCTCGGCGCCGATGAGCACCCCGATGGCGAGCGAGAACGCGACGAGGAGCACGCGGGGGCCCTGGGCCCACACCCCGCCCCAGTCGCCGGTCCACGCGAACACCGCGTAGAGCGCCAGGGCACTGCACCCGCCGACCAGGGCGAGGGTCGTCTCCAGGGCGCCGAAGCCGGCCGCGGCGAACCGGCGCAGCCGCTTGGCGGCGAGCGAGCCGACGCCCATCGCGAAGACCATGACGGACAGCACGACGGAGGCCTGGGTGACGGAGTCGCCCATCAGGTAGGAGGCGAGGGCGACGAGTTCCAGTTCGTAGACGAGACCGCAGGCCGCGCAGACGAAGACGCACGCGAGGACCAGGAACCGCCCGGTGGCCGGCCGGACCGGAAGCCGCGCGGGCCCTTGCGGGGGCGGCTCCCGGTCCGGTCGGACACCGGGCGGCGCCGGCGCGTGCGGTTCGATCACGACTGCGACGTTACGTGACGGCACGGGTGCCCCTCGTCACCCACACGTGTGGAATCCAGGGTCGTTCGCGCGGCGGACGTTTGAGCCGCCGACGCCTCAGACTCCCTGGGCGGAGGCGCTCACGGGCAGGCCGGGATCGCCCGACCGGACCCGGACGCCGACCTTCGTCCTGGTCGCCACCAGCTGGCCGTCCTGCGGATAGGCGTGCCAGGTGCGCCAGTGGACCTGGCCTTCGCTGCGGTGGGCGAGCAGGGCGGTGAAGGCGTGCGGGCTGCCGGGGAAGACGCCGGCGAGGCCGTGCGGGTGCTCGGAGACGAGGGCCAGGAGTTCCTGGGCGCGGCCCGCGAACTGGCCCGGCGAGAGCACCTCGACGCGCGCGGCGAACTCGTACTCCCAGTCGCCCACCCGCTTGGCGACGCCGAGCGGGAGCGGGGTGCTGCTGCCGGGGATGCAGGCCACGGTCTCGGAACACGTCCCCTGCTCCTCCTCCAGGAGCACCTGGTGTGATGCGCCGAGCAGTCTGAGGTGCACCTTGGCAGCGGACAGTTCGAGGTCGAGCGTGGCGAGGGCGGGCAGCGGTTCACGCCCCAGGGCCCAGGCGAGATCGGCCGCGCGCGTGTCGGAGTAGGAGGTGTGGAGGGTCGTGAGCATGGATCGGCTCCGCGGAGACGCAAAGAGGAGAGGGGGCAGGTCGGCGCACCCCGGTCGAAGCCGGGAGAACGGCCCCGGTCGGCCCGGTCCGGAAGGTCGTCCGCACGGGACGTCCGCAGGGGTCCGAGGGGCTGCGTTGGTGGTTTAGAGGGAATCATGAACTGCGGTGGCTCCACAGCGTTTTTACCCAACTTCGTGGGGTTTCCATCCCTCGGGGGGTCCACAGCTCAATTGTTCAACTATGGCGTACCCCAGGCGGCCCAGGCGTGCATCCACGCGCCCCACATGAAAGGCGCGTCAGCGGGTAACCGATGCGGCCACGCTGACGCGTACGACCGCGGAGCCCGTGGTCAGGGTCGGGCCCCGCGGTCCGGATGCGGCTCCCCCCGCGGGGAGCTCAGCTGCCCCGTGTCAGCTGCCTCCGCCGCATCCGCCGCCTCCGCCGCAGGAGGAGCCGCCGCCCCCGCAGGACGACCCTCCGCCGCAGGAGGAGCCGCCGCCCCCGCAGGAGTGGCCTCCGTGATGCCCGCCGCCGGAGCCGCCGTCTCCCCCGCCGACCCACCAGCCGGCGCCACCGCCGGCCGAGCCGCCGCCGGCGCTGTACCGTCGCGACCGGCCGCCGCGGGCCGGCCTCGCGGCTCCGCGCCTGCCGGCGTTGGCCACCAGGGCCACCACGAACAGGATTCCGATCACCGCCAGGATGATGCCGAAGACCATGGCGCCACCCTCCTTCCGTGTCCCCCGAAGCGGCCCCCCGTGGGCGCCTCGCGTGGCGCCCGAGCGCCACGTGCACGGGGGATGCCCGCCTGTCTCAGCTGCCAAAGCAGAGTTGAGGAACTCCAGAGCTTCGGCGCAGGATGACCGGCATGACCTCCACCGCGCGCCCCTTCCTCAACCGCCGTCTCGCCGAGTTCGGGACGACGATCTTCGCCGAGATGTCCGCCCTGGCCGCGGCGACCGGCGCGATCAACCTGGGGCAGGGTTTCCCCGACACCGACGGCCCCGAGGAGGTCCGCGAGGCGGCCGTGCGGGCGCTGCGGGACGGACGCGGCAACCAGTACCCGCCGGGCCCCGGCGTGCCCGAGCTGCGCACGGCGATCGCCGGTCACCAGCTCCGCCGTTACGGCCTCTCCTTCGACCCGGACACCGAGGTCCTGGTCACCGCGGGCGCCACGGAGGCCATCGCCGCCACCCTGCTCGCGCTGCTGGAGCCCGGCGACGAGGTCGTCGCCCTGGAGCCGTACTACGACTCCTACGCGGCCTGCATCGCGATGGCGGGCGCCACGCGGGTGCCGGTCACGCTGCGCCCGGACCCCGAGCGGGCCCGTTTCCGCCTCGACCTGGACGAGCTGCGCGACGCGGTCACCGGGCGCACCCGGCTGCTGCTGATCAACACCCCGCACAATCCGACCGGCACGGTCCTCACCCGCGAGGAGCTGACCGCGATCGCCGAGCTGGCGGTGGAGCGGGACCTGCTCGTGGTGACGGACGAGGTGTACGAGCACCTGGTCTTCGACGAGGCCGAGCACGTGCCGCTGGCGACGCTGCCCGGGATGCGGGAGCGGACGGTCACCATCGGGTCGAGCGGCAAGACGTTCTCGTTCACCGGCTGGAAGGTCGGCTGGGTGACGGCGGCGCCCGGACTGGTCGCGGCGGTGCGCTCGGCGAAGCAGTTCCTGACGTACGTGTCGTCCGGCCCGTTCCAGTACGCGGTGGCCGAGGCGCTGGCCCTGCCCGACAGCTACTTCGCCGACTTCCGCGCGGACATGCGGGTCAAGCGGGACCTGCTGGCGGCGGGGCTCGCGGACGCGGGCTTCGCGGTCTTCCGCCCGGCGGGCACGTACTTCGTCACGACCGACATCCGCCCGCTCGGCGAGTCCGACGGCTTCGCCTTCTGCCGCTCGCTGCCCGAGCGGGCGGGCGTGGTGGCCATTCCGAACGCCGTCTTCTACGACCACCGTGAGGAGGGCGCGCCCTTCGTGCGGTTCGCGTTCTGCAAGCGGGTCGGCGTGCTGGAGGAGGCGGCCACCCGGCTGAAGGCGCTGGCCGGCTGACGGCGCCGACGACGAGAAGCGGGCGGCCGTCCACAGGCTGTGGACGGCCGCCCGCTCGACGCTCAGGCAGGGGGGACCTAGTTGTCGCCCTCGGCGCCGTCCGCGGGCTTCTCGTCGGCTTCGTTGACCGCCGACTCCAGGCCCAGCTGCTCCACGAGCCACTTGTCGAACTCGATCGCCGCCCGCACCCAGCTCACCGTCGAGGAGACGAAGAGCTCGATGTTCACCCCGGCGCCGATCAGCAGCTGCGCCTCGCCGATGAGACGGACGGTGCCGTCGTCGTGGGTGTGGGTGTAGACCTTCGGCCACAGGGTGCGGCGGTTCCAGTCGTCGATCGACTCGAGCAGCGCCACCTTGTCGTCGATCTTGTGGGGCCGGTCGTAGAACGTCCGCACCGAGTAGACCGCCTGGTCACCCTCGCCGCGGAACATGAAGTACGTACGGAACTCCTCCCACGGCGCCGCGAGGTCACCCTCGTCGTCGACGACGTACTTCAGCTCCATCTGGTCGAGGAGCTGCTTCACGAGATCCTGATCCGGGACGACGGGGCCCGCCGGTCCACCCTGGGGCTGCGGCTCTGGCTGGCCCCCGAAGTTCGGAATCGAGGACGGGTCGATGCTCACCGTGTTTTTCCCTTCGTACGGATCCCGCCATCCTCCCCCATGCGGGGAGGGGGGTGGCAAGCCCAGCACGGGCCTGTCAGCCCTGAGCTGACATGATCCGGCCTGTTGCGCGAAGGGGCGGCGACGCGTGGAGGGGAATCGCATGGCGAACGGGCGAAGCCGGGTCGGTGTGCCGCGGGGGCCGGAGCCGCGGGGGCGGACCAGGTGGGGCGTGGTGGCGGCGGTCCTGGCCCTGCCGGTGCTGCTGGTGGCCGGCCTGCTGGTGCTGACCGTCGTCCGGGTGCTGACCGACGACGAGGAGACGGACGGGACCCGGCTGAAGAAGGTGCCCTGCGCCGAGGCGCTGGCGTTCGGCGGGGCCGCTCTCCCCGCGGGGGCCCGGGACGCCGAGTGCACGGTGCAGTCCTGGCTGGACACGAACTACCAGGCCGAGTTCCGGATGCCGCGCGCGGGCGTCGGCCCCTGGCTGACGGCCGCCTATCCCGACGCCCCCGGAGCGGGCGGCCCGGGGACCCAGGCCTGCGCGCACGGCTCGGACCACTGCTTCCAGCTCGACGTCACCGGCCGTCCCGGGACGGAGGCCTATTACGTCGACGTGACCGTGACGTACGAGAACGCCGAGACCGCACGGGTGCGGTACTCGGCGTTCACGACGTGACACGGGCGGAAGCCTGAGCCGGGCGGGAGCGGTGGCGCTACAGCGTCTTGCCGGTCGCCGGGCCCACGATCAGGCCCTCACCCTCGCCGAAGGTGTCCACCCGGACCGTGTCGCCGTCCTTGACCTCGCCGGCCAGGATCTCCTTGGCGAGCCGGTCGCCGATGGCCGTCTGGACCAGGCGGCGCAGCGGGCGGGCGCCGTACGCCGGGTCGTTGCCCTCGTCGGCGAGCCAGGCCAGGGCCGCGTCGGTGACCTCCAGGGTGAGGCGGCGTTCGGCGAGCCGCTTGGCCAGGCGGTCGATCTGGAGCCGGGCGATCCGCTCCAGCTCCTCCTTGTTCAGGGCCGAGAAGACGACCAGGTCGTCGAGCCGGTTGAGGAACTCCGGCTTGAAGGAGGCCCTCACCACCTCCAGGACCTGTTCCTTCTTCTCCGCCTCGGTGGACACCGGGTCGACCAGGTACTGGCTGCCCAGGTTCGACGTCAGCACCAGGATGGTGTTGCGGAAGTCGACCGTGCGGCCCTGGCCGTCGGTCAGCCGGCCGTCGTCCAGGACCTGGAGGAGGACGTCGAAGACCTCCGGGTGCGCCTTCTCCACCTCGTCCAGCAGGACGACGCTGTACGGGCGCCTGCGCACCGCCTCCGTGAGCTGGCCGCCCTCCTCGTAGCCGACGTAGCCGGGGGGCGCGCCGACCAGACGGGCGACGCTGTGCTTCTCGCCGTACTCCGACATGTCGATGCGGATCATGGCCCGCTCGTCGTCGAAGAGGAAGTCGGCGAGCGCCTTGGCCAGCTCGGTCTTGCCGACGCCGGTCGGGCCGAGGAAGAGGAAGGAGCCGGTGGGGCGGTCGGGGTCGGCGATGCCGGCGCGGGAGCGGCGTACCGCGTCGGAGACCGCGCGCACCGCCTCCGTCTGGCCGATGAGGCGGCGGCCGAGCTCCTCCTCCATGCGCAGGAGCTTCTGCGTCTCGCCCTCCAGGAGGCGGCCCGCGGGGATGCCGGTCCAGGAGGCGACGACGTCGGCGATGTCGTCCGAGCCGACCTCCTCCTTGACCATGGTGTCCTTGGCGGCCTCCTCCTCGGCCTCGGACGCGGCCTCCAGGTCGCGCTCCAGGGCCGGGATCTCGCCGTACAGCAGCTTGCTGGCGGTGTCGAAGTCGCCGTCGCGCTGGGCGCGCTCGGCCTGGCCGCGCAGGTCGTCGAGCTTCTCCTTCAGCGCGCCGACCCGGTTGAGGGACTGCTTCTCCTTCTCCCAGCGGGCGGTGAGCAGGCGCAGCTCCTCCTCCCGGTCGGCGAGGTCGCGGCGCAGCTTCTCCAGCCGCTCGCGGGAGGCGGCGTCCGTCTCCTTGCTGAGCGCCAGCTCCTCCATCTTCAGCCGGTCCACGGACCGCTGGAGTTCGTCGATCTCGACCGGCGAGGAGTCGATCTCCATGCGGAGGCGGGAGGCCGCCTCGTCGACGAGGTCGATGGCCTTGTCGGGGAGGAAGCGGGAGGTGATGTACCGGTCGGACAGGGTGGCGGCGGCGACCAGGGCCGCGTCCGCGATCTGCACCTTGTGGTGGGCCTCGTAGCGGCCCTTGAGACCGCGCAGGATCGCGATGGTGTCCTCGACCGACGGCTCCGCCACCAGCACCTGCTGGAAGCGGCGCTCCAGCGCCGGGTCCTTCTCGATCCGCTCCCGGTACTCGTCGAGCGTCGTCGCGCCGACCATGCGCAGCTCACCGCGCGCGAGCATCGGCTTGAGCATGTTGCCGGCGTCCATGGCGGAGTCGCCGCCCGCCCCCGCGCCGACGACCGTGTGCAGCTCGTCGATGAAGGTGATGATCTGCCCGTCGGAGTCCTTGATCTCGGCGAGGACGGTCTTCAGCCGCTCCTCGAACTCGCCCCGGTACTTGGCGCCCGCGACCATCGCGCCGAGGTCCAGCGCGACGAGCCGCTTGTTCCTGAGGGACTCGGGCACGTCGCCCTTGACGATCCGCTGGGCGAGCCCCTCGACGACGGCGGTCTTGCCGACGCCGGGCTCGCCGATGAGGACGGGGTTGTTCTTCGTGCGCCGGGAGAGGACCTGCACGACGCGCCGGATCTCCTGGTCCCGCCCGATGACCGGGTCGAGCTTGCCCTCGCGGGCGGCGGCGGTGAAGTCCGTCCCGAACTTCTCCAGGGCCTTGTACTGCCCCTCGGGGTCGGCGCTGGTCACCCGGCGTCCGCCGCGGGACTTCTGGAAGGCCTCCTGGAGCTTCTTCGGGGTCGCTCCCTGCCGGGCCAGCACCTCGCCGGCGGCTCCGCCCTTGGCGGCGATGCCGAGGAGCAGGTGCTCGGTCGACAGGTACTCGTCCCCCAGGTCGCGGGCCCGGCTCTGCGCGTCGGCGATGACGGCGAGCAGCTCGCGGTTGGGCTGCGGGGGCGCGACGGTGGACCCGGTCACGCTGGGCAGCGCGCCGAGCACCTTCTCGGTCCCGGCCCGGACGGCCGCCTGGTCCGCGTCGACGGCGGCGAGGAGATCGACGATGTTGTCGTTCTCCTGCCCCTGGAGCAGAGCGAGCAGCAGATGGGCGGGGATGAGGTCGGCGTGTCCCTGGGACACGGCCGTGTTACTGGCCGCGTTGATCGCGTCCCGGCTCCGGTTGGTCAGCTCGGCGTCCACGTTCGCTTTCTCCTCCTGGCGTCAGCAGTCTCCCGTGTCTGACTCAGTCAGCGTACACAAAGTTGAGTCTACTCCGCTCAAGGTGCGCGCGGGAGTCCGGGAACGGGTTAGGTTCCGGACCATGGCCGCATATCCCCAGGACCCGGGTTCCCCGGACGCGCCGTATCTCGCCTTCTGGCGCGAACGGCACCTGTGCACACTGACCACACCACGTCCGGACGGGAGCCCGCACGTGGTTCCGGTCGGAGTGACATACGAACCGGAGGCCCGGCTCGCTCGGGTCATCGCCGACCGGCGCAGCACGAAGGTGGGCAACGTCGCGGCGGCGGGGCCGGACGGCGCCCGGGTCGCGGTGTGCCAGGTGGACGGCCGGCGCTGGGCCACCCTGGAGGGCAGGGCGCGCGTGCGCGAGGAGCCGGAGCGGGTCGCGGAGGCGGAGCGCCGCTACGCCGAGCGCTACGGACGCACGCCGAGCCCGAACCCGTCACGCGTGGTGATCGAGATCGAGCTGACCCGGGCGATGGGCCGCGGCTGACCCCGGCGAGGCGGATGACCTGATCCGTCCCCGTCGTTTTTCGGCCAACGCTCAACCGGGTGCATGTGCGGAAATGTCGCCGCAAATTACAGCGGCGTCACCGTGTTCAGGTCACGGTGACGCCGCTGCGGGGGGAAGCACCTGAGCGATCTGTTACGACGGGGGAATCGCGTCAGGCACTGCGGGGGGTGGCTGAGATGGTCTTCAGGGGCGGGGTCTCGGGCTCCACGAGCCTGTGGTCCCGCTGGTCCAGGTTCACAAAGATCATTCCGTAACGAATGGCGCACCGCACGGGCTGCGGCGCCCCCCGGGGCTTGCGCAGGCACCGGTAGGCCCGTACGTCCTCGTCCTCGTCGCGCGTCACGACCACGGGCTCGCCGAACACGGTCACCATCAACGAGTCACCACTGTGGGGGATGGCGGTGACCAGGTCGATGAAGTGCCAGCCGGAGCGGTAGGCGGTGGCCATTTCGCGGCGGAAGGAGCGGTCGTCGGGTGGAGTGGTCATGACTCGGCGACCCACGTACTGTCGCCGGGGGCGACCCACGTACTGTCACCCGGCACGTCTGCCGCCGTGATCACCCACGTGCTGTCGCGGGGCGCGACCCACGTACTGTCCGCGGGCGCCGCGACGGTCTCGGTACCCGTGCTCCAGGTACTGTCGCGCGCCGTGTCACCCGTCGTTCCCGCAAGGCCACTCAGCGCCCCGAAGGCCAAGGCGGCGGAGAAGGCGGCGGCAAGCGCCGAGCGAAGCATTCTCTTATGCATAGTCGGCTTCGTCCTCATTTGAAGGTCACCTCTCCCCCGTCCACTACGACGATGGCCCATTCGGGCACGTCATGGCCACACAATCGATGCATCATGTTCCTGCACGTTCAGGACCCTGGGGGGTGGAGATTTGACGAAAAATGAGACAAAGCAGACACATCCTCATGCGTCGACTGAGCTGTGCGAGGAAGGTCGCCGTCTCTATGGGAACGCTCTTCGGACGGGCCGCATAGCCCGTGCCGACGTGGAGCCTGCTCCGTGTTTGATGGAGTTCGCCCTGCTTCACGCGGACCCCGACGACGCGAACTGGCTACGTCCGGTGCCCCCGTCGATCGCCCTGTCCCAGCTGCTCAACCCGATCGAGCGCGAGATCACCCGACGCAGGCGGCTGTCGGTCGAACTCGCCGACGCTTTCGAGCCGTTCATGACCCTCAGCGCCCAGCCGACGCCGACCACACACTCGATCACGGTGCTGGAGGGCATCGACCGGATCAACGCGGCTCTCGATCTGGCCACCTCCCAGTGCCAGACCGAGATGCTCACCGTCCAGCCGAGCCGCCGGCGCCTCGAACACACCCTCGTGCAGGGCCTCGAGCGCGACCGACCGCTGATCGAACGCGGCTGCCGGATCCGGACCCTCTACCAGCACACGGCCCGCTACAGCCCCGAGACGCTGGCCTACGTCTCGCAGTTCACCGACGGCAAGGTGGAGTACCGCACCATCGACGAACTCGTGGAGCGGCTGATCATCTGCGACGAGACCGTCGCCTTCATCCCGACCCGGGACGACGGACAGGTCGCCCTCGAACTCCGACACCCGGGGCTCGTCCGCTACCTGATCAAGGTCTTCGAGTTCATGTGGGGCCGCGCGGTGCCGCTGGCCACCGGCGCCCCCTACGAGACCGCGCCCGACGGCATCACGGACATCCAGCACTCCATCGCCAAGCTCCTCGTCGAGGGGCACGTCGACGAGGCCATAGCCCGCCGTCTGGGCATGAACGTGCGCACCTGCCGCGCCCACATCGCGAAACTCGCCACGGCCCTGGGCAGCGGCAGCCGTGCCCAACTCGGCTTCCTCATAGCTCAGTCGGGGATCCTCAAACAGGAACCCTGACCGTGCGGGCGGGCCCGGGACCGAGAACCGGGAACGGCACGCCCGCACCGCCCGGCCGTCCGCCGTCCGCCGTCCTCGAACAGGAGAGAGATCCGCAGTGAACGCGCCGCCGCACCCCCACCACGGCGTGGAGAACCTGTGCGCCGCCGGCACGAACCTCTACGAGACGGCCCTGCGCGACGGGCGCGTCAAGACCGGGGAGGCCGAGAAGACCGCCCCCTGTCTGCTGTCCTTCGGCCTCCTGCACCCGGTCGTGGACGACCCGGACCAACTCGAGCCCGTCTCCCCGGCCCTCGCCCTGCACCGGCTGCTGCGCGCCTCGGGCACCCGCATCGCCGACGAACGGCGCCGCGAGGAACGACTGGCGACGCTCTTCGAGCCCCTCATGCGGATCACCGGCAGCCGCACCGCCGCCGCCGACCCCGCCTCCCTGCGCCTCCTCAGCGGCACGGAGCAGATCAACGGGGCCATCACCGAGGCGACCGCCGAGGCGACGGACGAACTCCTCTGCATCCAGCCCAACGTCCACTACAGCGGGCCGCGCGGCGAGACGGCCCAGACCGTGGCCATGGCGCGCGACCAGGCCCTGCTCGACCGGGGCTGCCGCATCCGCACCCTCTACCAGCACACCCAGCGCCACCAGCCCCTCGTCCTGGCCCGCTACGAGCAGCTCCGGGGCGACGTGGCGGCCCGCACCCTGGACGAGGTCACCGACCGCCTGATCGTCATCGACGGCACGGTCGCCTTCATCCCCGCGGGCGAGGACGGCCGGCTGGCCCTGGAGGTCCGCCACCCCGCCCTGCTCACGTACTTCACCATCACCTTCGACCGCCTCTGGCGGCTGGCCACCCCCATGTACCCGCAGGCCGTGCACCGCCCGTCCCTCAACGGCGTCACCCCCCGGCAGCAGGCCATCGCCGCCCTCCTCGTCGAAGGGCACACCGACGCCGTCATCGCCGACCGCCTCGGTATGAACATCCGGACCGCACGCGTCCACATCGCCAAACTCGCCACCACCCTCGGCAGCGAGAGCCGCGCCCAACTCGGCTACCTCATCGGCCAGTCGGGGATTCTTGACCGGGAACGGAACCGGGACCGGGCGCAGGAGCAGGAGCAGCGGCCGGGTCCGGACCGGACCCCGGCGCCGGAAGACTGACCGCGGGCGGCTCCGCCTCCCCCGACGGCCGGTCGAGGCCGACCTGCGCGATCCGCACCCCCAGCTGGGTCCGGCTGGCCGCGCCCAGGGTCTCCGAGAGCCGGGCGATGTGCGCACGGCAGGTGCGGACGCTGATGCCCAGCCGCTCGGCGATCACCGCGTCCTGGTGACCCTCCGCCAGCAGGGCGGCGATGGACTGCTCCCGGTGCGAGATGCCCTCGATCCGGGTCTCGGGCAGGGGCGCGGTGAGCGGTATCGCCAGCCGCCACAGCCGCTCGAAGACCGTCACCAGGTAGGACACCAGGGCCGGGTGGCGCAGCTCCAGGGCCATCGTGCGGTCGGTGTTCGCCGGGATGAAGGCGACCGTCCGGTCGAAGAGGATCAGCCGGTCGATGACCTCGTCCAGCGTGCGGGCCTCCACCGCGTCGCCCATCAGCTCCAGGTAGGTGAGCAGCCCCTGGCCGTGCCGGGCGACGTGGTTGTAGATGTCCCGCATGCGCACGCCCCGGCCGCGCAGCGCCAGCGCCCGGTGCAGACCCTCCGACAGCTCGTGCTCACGCCGGATGCCGCCGGGCTGCACCGTGAGGACCTCGGTCGTGCACGCCTCGGTCGCGGCGTCCAGCGCGGCCTGGATGCGGGAGGCGCCGTCCAGGACCCGGATCGCCGCGCCCTCGCCGGCCGTCCCGCCCCGCCCCGGACCGCCCAGGCCCGCGTACCACTCGAAGGCGGCGACCGCCGAGCCCATCCGGCGCCCGCTCGCGCTCACCTCGTCGTACAGGCCGCGCAGCAGCCGGGTCATGACCTCCTGCGGGGAGGTCGGCACCAGCCAGTCCATGTCGTCGGGGTCGGGGTGCAGCAGGGCGAGTTCCAGGAGGCACGGGACCGGCTCGGCGTCGGTCCGCGCCACCCGACCGCGCCGCACGGCCCGGGAATACACCCGATCCCCGGCCTCGCACAGTCGGTCGGCACCGTGTGGATGCTCCTCCGTCCCGTGCCCGGCCATCGCCCATCCCACCCCCGCCGTACGCCTCTTCCGGAGCGCAACTATGCGCGGCCCGGACCAGCTCCGCAACACGGCTGCCCCGGCCGACGCCTGAGAAAACCACCGGTCTGTGCCTGTTTCTCCCAGCCTCCTCCCCTCGCACTGCAACAAGCTGACGGTGGTGCGGGGCGTCCGCGACAAGGCATGGTGGATTCCGCTTGCCCCCGGGTGCTCCCCACTCGGGGGAGGGCACAGCCGACCCGGCCGGACCACGGGGGAGTCCGGCCGGGCCAAGGCCACGCGCCACCGCGCCCGCAACACCCCTACAGAGATGCCGGGCACGCGTGCACTTCCGGGAATGCCGGAGAAGTGCTCGCCGTGTCACGTCCCCCTCCGACGCCGGCCCATGGCGGACATGCGTGACGCGTACCCGCTGGTCGACGCGTGGGACGAGACGTTCCGAGCGGCCCGGTGAGGTCGGGACCGCCCACGAGCCGGCGCCGGCGGCGCTCCAGCCGATGGAACCGGGTGAACTGCGCGTCAGGGCCGACCGGACGACCTGCGCCTTCACCGACCGCGGAGTGACCTGCGCCTCCGCGGGCGAGGAGCGGCCCCGGCCGCTGGACCCACTACGACGACGTCACCCCGTACAGGGGCCTCCACCGGGGCGCCGCGGGCGGACCGCCCGAGGCGGCGGTGGAGTTCACCCGGGTGGCGTGCGCGCCGCACACACGCGCGTGTGGCGGGGCGAGCGGCGACACGCGCGTGGAGGCGTGACGGGCATGAGGGGCGACACGCGCGTGGAGGCGTGACGGGCATGAGGGGCGACACGCGCGTGGAGGCGTGACGGGCGTGAGCGGCGGCACGCGCGCGTGCGGGGCGGTCCGGGCGGGCGCGCGGCCCGCCCGGCGTCCGTCGCTCAGACGAGGTTGAGCGCCTGGCAGGCGGCCTTGTACTTGGCCGTGCAGATCTCGGAGACCTTGTAGATGCCGTCGGCGATGATGGTCGACTTGATGTTGTCCTTGGTCAGCGCGACCACGGTCACCAGCTTGGCCGGGATGTCCTTGTTGGTCGGGCTGTCGACCCGGTCGCGGGTGAGGGCGTCGAACTGGATGTCGCGGCCCTGGACCTTGGCGACGGCGGCCTCGGCGGCGGCCTCGGCCTCGCCCGGGTACGGCTTGTAGACGCTCATGAACTGCTCACCGCTGATGATGCGCTGCACGGCCGCCAGCTCGGCGTCCTGGCCGGTGATCGGGGGCAGGTCGCTGCCGCTGACGCCCGCGGCCTTCAGCGCCTTGATGATGCCGCCGGCCATGGCGTCGTTGGCGGAGTAGACACCCGCGATGTTGGACACGCCGAGGGCCTCGATCGCCTTCGTCATGTTGGCCTCGGCGAGCTCGGGGCTCCACTTGTCGGTGTCGTACGACCGCGCCACCGTGACCCGGCCGTTGAGCTCGTCGAGCGCGCCCGCCTTGAACTGTCCGGCGTTCGGGTCGGTGGGCGAGCCGTTCACCATGACGATCTTGTCGCTCTGCTTGACGTTGGTGATGGCCTCCACGAGGGTGCGGCCCTGCACCTCGCCGACGAGCTCGTTGTCGAAGGAGACGTACCCGTCGATCGGGCCCTGGGCCAGGCGGTCGTAGGCGATGACGGGGATGTTCGCGTCCTTGGCCTTCTGCACCATCGGCGCGATGGACTTCGAGTCGACCGCGTCCAGCAGGATGACGTCGACCTTCTCGTCGATCATCTTCTGCATCTGGGTGCTCTGCGTCTTGGCTTCCCCGGCGGCGTTCGCGTACTCCGTCTTGCCCTTGTTCTGCGTGAGCTCGGCGACCTTCTTCTTGATGATGGGGTAGTCGAAGTCCGCGTACCGGGTGTTGGTCTCCTCCGGCATCAGCACGCCCACCGTGACGTCGTTGCTCCGGGTCGGTGTCGCACTGCTGCTGTCCTCCGAGGCGCCCAGCATTCCGCACCCGGCGAGCGACAGGGACATCGTGGAGGCGACCACGGCTATGGCGATACGACGCATTCGGGGGCTCACTTCAGGTGCGTTCGGTGCGATTCCGGACACATGGGTGCGACATGTTGACCCAGGTGTCTGAAAAGACAACGCGGCGGCGACCATCGGCGTCAAGCGGAACTACTTAACGAAGTAGCAACATCACACTCCGTTTAGCGGGTGAAGACGCATGGAGACCACGCGGAGAGGTTAAAAGACCTGGCCGGAGAACCGACCGACGCGTAAGCAAAAAGCCGCACGGGCACGGCCGTTGCCCACGGACCGCGCCCCGCTCCGGCCGACGGCCCGACCCGAGGAGACCGAAGGCGGCCGAAGCCGACCGGAGGTGACTGAAGCCGACGGAAAGCAGCCATGGATGACCGGTGCCCGACCGGGGGCGATCAGGGGCGACCCGGGGCGACCCGGGGGTGATCGAGAGGAGCGCATGAAACCCGCCGACTTCGGCCCGGCCGTCGTCCCGGCCGCACCGGCCGCACCGGCCGCACCGGCCCGTACGTATCGGCCCGGACGTACCGGCCCGGACGCGCCACCCCCGACGCATCCTCGGCCCGCACCGGCGCTCGGTCCGTACGGCGGACGGCGGACACCGTCGGACGGCCTCTGACGGCCGTCGGGGGCTGGCCGCCGAAAGCCGGCCGGCCGGGCCGTCCGCGACTCGGCGCCTGACCAGCGGAATCGCCGCTTCCGGCGCTGTTGCGAACTGGTGACGGAGCGACGATTGATCACCTGTGGGATCCGGGTGAAGATGAGTCACCGCGAGCCGCCGGGGGGACAGGCAGTACCGGCGGCGGTCACGCTCCTGGTGCGCCTCTCCGCCTTCCCGTCGCGCGCCACGCCCGCTCGCACTTCCCGCTCGTCGGACGTCCGGTTCGTCGGGCGTTCAGCTCGTCGGGCGTCCCGCTCGGCGCGCGTCTCGTTCGTCGCACTTCCTGCTCGTGTCCTCGCCGCCGCCGTCACGGCGTGCTCTTGCCGCTTGATTCCTTGGGGGGATTCATCATGTCCGCTCGTTCCGTCGCCGCCCGCCGCATCCGCACCGTGGCCGCGACCGCCGTCGTCACCGCTGTCGCCGGCGCCGTCTCCGTCCCGGCCACCGCCGTCGCCGCCGACACGGCAAACGGACACGCGTTGAAGATGACGCTCGGCGCGCCCACCCCCACCGGCCCGCTCAAGCGCGGCGGAGCGACGGAGTCGATGATCCTCTCGGTCGCCAACTCCTCCGACAAGGCGCAGGAGTTCTCGGCCTGGCTGCCGGGCACGCCGGACGGTCCGAGCCCGGTGCTGAAGGACTCCATCGTCTTCGACGTGACCGCGGTCGACGCGCCCGCGACGAAGTCGGCCGTCGGTCGCCAGGACGGCTCCTTCCAGGGGCTGTTCTTCCCGGCCACCGGGAACGCGGCGTCCACCTTCTCCATCCCGGCGAAGACCGAGTTCACCTGGAAGGTCACGGTCGGCCTCGGCGCCTCCTACCCCACCAACGACGGCGACTTCACCCTCACCGCCGGCCGGCTGGTCGGCGACACCGACGACGACCCGTCCCGCAACACCCAGGTCTTCAAGATCGACCCGGCGATCACGCCCGGCAAGCTGAACGTGGCCTGGGAGCAGAAGACGGGCGCCGTCGCGCGACCCGGCCGGCGCGCCGAACTGGTGCTGAACACGACGGCCACCGGACCCGGCGAGTTCCCCGCCGAGCTTCAGCGCACCGTGTCCGCCCAGCAGTTCCGCGACGGCGCGGGCAACCCCGACTTCGTCCTGGAGGCCGAGGTCGACGGCAAGATCGTCAAGCTGGCGGAGTCCAACGACAGCGAGTGGGAACTCCCGGCCATATCCAAGGGCTTCGGGGCCTCCACGGGCACCGCGAGCATCAAGCTGTACCTCTCCCTGGGCAAGAAGAGCGACATCGTGAAGGACACCGTCGTCCCGCTGGAGGCGCTGATCTCCATGGGCGACTCCTGGGGGTTCAACGGCGCCGGGACCCAGGTGAAGGCGGGCCCGGCCCTGGCCACCACGCCGAGCGGCACGCCGTCCACGACGCCGTCGCCGTCCGCCTCCACCCCGGCCTCGGCCTCCCCGTCGGCGTCCGCGTCCGACTCCGCGGCCACCACCACGGGTGGCACGACCGGCGGCACCACGAACACCACGACCGCGACCGGTTCGCTCGCCGCCACCGGTTCGGGCGGCGGCCTCTACGGCGCCCTCGCGGCCGTCCTGCTGGCCGTCGGCGGCGCGGCCACCTGGTTCGGCACGCGCCGCCGCCGAGCCTCCCGCGTCTGACCCCGCCGGACGACGACACGGAGAGCCACGACGGACGGGCCACGACGGACGGACCCCCTGACGGGGGACCAACGGGGGAACCGACAGGGGAACCGACAGGGGAACCGACAGGGGAACCGACAGGGGAACCGACAGGGGAGGGGCCCGGAGGCGATCGCCTCCGGGCCCCTCCCCCGTGCTCCGTGCCGCCGTCGGCTCAGCGCGCCCCGGGGTCGTACTTCTTCAGCGAGGCCTGGACCTCGGCGGCGTAAGCGCCCTCCCACCACGGGACCGTCTCGACCAGCACCGGCTTGGTGCCGGAGGCCAGGACGAGGGCCCGGCCGGGCGGCATCGCGCCGAGGTCGGAGACCTGGAGGACGCGCTCGCGGCGGGTGGACTCGCTGATCGAGCGGTTGCCGGACCAGCCGCCGAACTCCGACTCACGGCTGGTCTGGTACTCCCGCAGCTCGAACTCGCCGGCCAGCTCGCTCAGATCGCCCAGGAAGCGGGTGTCCGAGACGCCACCGCCGTAGACGCGGACGTTCGCCGCGGACCACAGCTTCTCCATGCCGCGCTCGCCCCACACCTCGATGCCCTGCGCCCAGGACTGCAGGATCGTCATCAGGATGATCCCGCGCGAGCCGTAGTGCGAGTACAGGTCGGGCAGCGAGCGCCAGCGGCACACGTTGGCCGCCTCGTCGAGCACGCCGACGAGGGGCAGCGGGAGACGCCCGCCGCGCTGGGTGGTGGCGTACTCCTCGGCCGCCTCGACGACGGCGACGGTCAGCGCGGTCACCAACGGCCCGGCGGAGTCGCGCCCCTCCCGGCTCAGCGAGTACAGGGTGCCGCCGCTGCGCACGAACGCGTGCGGGTCGAACTCGCCCGCGTACTCGTCGGCCGGGGGCGTCACCCATCGGTTGACCTCGGGATTGACCAGGCAGGACGCCATCTGCTGGGCGACGCCGTAGATGCCGCTGCGCTGCTTGTCAGGGGCGCTGATCACGCCGGCCAGCCCGTCCGCGGACATGGCGTGCCCGGCGCCGCGCAGGATCCGCTCCGGGGCGTCGTCCTTGGGGTTGGACAGCCAGGTGTAGATCTGGGTGATCGGCGCCTTGGCGCAGGCGGCGGCGAGCAGCAGGTTGGCGAGCAGGTCCTGGCCGGCCGGGTCGAAGAAGGCGTCGGTGGAGGCGTTGGCGTCCCGCGAGCCGCTGGCGAAGTGGTCGGCCATCTTCCGGGCCTTGGCCACGTCGGTGACGTACGACAGCGGGTTCCACCACCAGCTCGGCTCCTCCTGCGCGACCTGCTGCGGGTCGAACACCCACACCGGGCCGCGCGCGGTCCGCGGACCCCGGGTCGCGTCCACGATGTCGCGCTTGTTGGAGGTGACGAGGACGGCGCCGGGCCCGTCCAGGATGGCGGGAATGGCACGCCGGGTCGTCTTGCCGGTCCGCGGGCCCCAGATGTCGACGTGCATGTCCTCGTACGACCCGTACAGCGGCTGCCGCCCCTTGACGGACCGTCCGATGAACACGCCGGGCGTGCCCGCCCGCACCCCGAGGCGCTCGGCGGTGGCGGCCGCGCCCTTCATGGTCAGCTTGCCGAGCTCATCGCCCTTCGCGAGGTGCTGGGCGGCGCCGTCCACCTTGGGCTTGTTCCTGAACCGCTCCCGCACCCGGTAGGCGGCCAGGCCGAGGATGCCGACCACCAGCGCCTCGCCGGCCGCGACGGCACTGGCCGCCGAGCCCGGCCAGCTGTAGTCGCCCTTGATCACCTCGACGAGGAACGTCAGCGGGTCGGAGGCCGGCGCGGGCGCGTCGGCGTACCCGGCCCCGACCTTCGCCGCCAGCCAGGCGCCGGCGCCGACGAGGAGCACGACCGCGACGGCGATGACGATCTCGAAGGTCCAGTCGTCCTCGGCGCGGGGTTTCTTCTGCTGGTTTGCGGTCACCCGCGGGTCCGTCCTTTCTGGACTGTGGACTTGCTGAGTTGTCTGAGGATGGGGGTGCTGGGCGGTGGTGGTTGGGAGGGCCGGGGTCAGGCCTTCTCCGGAGCGAAGACGAAGACGCCCTCGCTCGTCGCCAGCAGGGCGTGGCCGTCGGACGTGCGCTCCAGGACCTCGACGTCGTCGTTCAGCGAGGAGTCGGGCTCCAGGCCGGAGGCGAGCACCTTCTTGGTGCGCATGTCGAGTGCCGTCAGCCCCAAGTCGCTGACGGACGCGTAGAGGACGTCGCCGGTCGGCAGCGCAACCGGCTCGATGTTCTGCTCGCCCTCCTCCTGCCGCCAGAACTCGTCGCCCGTCTGCGCGTTCCAGGCGACCGCGCCTCCGCCGAACTGGGTGACGACGCTCTTGCCGTCGGCGGAGAGGACGACGACCGGTTCGTGCGCGTCGTTGGGGTCGAAGGGGGTCTTGGGGCCTTCCACGAGGGTGCGGCCCGTCCTGAGGTCCACCACGGTCAGGAGCGCGTCGTACGTGTCGTCCTTGAGGCCCCAGGCGAGCAGGCCCTTGTCCCCGTCGAGCGGGAAGAGGGAGGCGGCCGCCCGGTCGCCGTCCGGGGTCTGCGCCGCCACGGGGGCGGGCAGGGTGACGCCCTCCGTGTCCCACAGGTCCTTGCCGGTGACGCGGTCACCGACCTGGAGCCGGTCACCGCTGACGTAGAACTCGGCGAGGGACGTCATCACCCGGTAGCCGAAGCCCGGCCCGATCGGCGCCTGGTCCTCCCACCGGTCCTGGACCTCGACGGTGGCCCCGCCGCCGAGCGGCGCGTAGGAGCCGCTGTCGCTTCCCTCCCGCAGGCGCACATGGCCGGCCTCGACGGTGAAGTCGGTCCCGTCCTCGCCGTCGTAGGCCGAGCTGCCCAGTTTCTCTCCGGAGGGGGCGTACATGGTGTACGTCGTCCGCACGGACTCCTTCTTGAGGCCGCTCGCGGGAACCACGTCACCGTCGACGGCCAGGAGGGCGGGCGTGCCGTCCTTCCACCGGCCGATGGTGAAGAACTCGGCGGGCACCGGATCCCGGTCGCTCGACCAGCCGTCGGCGGGGATCGCGACCTCGACCGACGTGCGTTCCCGGCCGGTGGCCGCGTCGAGGAAGCGGGCCCGGAAGAGGTACTCCTGCGGGGTGCCGCCGGTGTTGTCGGGGTACACGGTCGCGTCCTCGGTGAGGACGACGGCGTCACCGAGCACGCAGGTCTGCGAGTGGTCCCCGACGACCCGGCTCGTGGCCCGCTCGACCGGGTCACCGGGGCATCCCGTGTCAGCGCCGGCCGACCGGCTCCACACGGGCTTCCGGGTCAGGCCGGGCAGTGCGGCGCCCCGGTAGGCGGAGCCGTCGGCGGGGGAGGCGGACGCCTTGGGCGTCGTCCTCCCCTTCGCCGCGCCGTCGTTCCCCGTGTCGTCGCCTCCGCCGCAGCCCGCGACGAGCCCCAGTGACACCAGGGCCCCGGTGAGAGGGAGAAGGTGACGCCTCATCTGCTGGCTCATGCTCCTGTTCCGCTGTCCTTGCCGTCGCCCTCGACCGCGTTCGTGCCCTGGGGGATCGGCACGCGGTAGACGCCGGTGATCTTGTCCTGGTAGTCCCAGTTGCTGAACTCGACCGACTTGCCCGGCCGCGGAGCGTGAATGATCTTGTGGCCCTTGGGGTCCCAGACCAGGCCCACGTGGCCCGAATGGCCGGCTTCCGGCCGGAAGAAGATGACGTCGCCGGGCTGGGCCTCGGACAGCGACACCTCGTACTTCTTGAGGTAGGGCTCCTGCGTGTAGGTCGTCGTACCGATGTTGATCTTCCCGCCGCTGGCCATGTAGTACGCCCACTGCGTGAAGCTGGAGCAGTCGAAGCTGGTCGGGTTCTCGCCCTGCAGGCGCGGGGCGCCGAACACGTACGGGACGCCGATGCCGCGCTGGGCCCAGCCGAGGACCGCGCGGATGACCGGGTCGTCGGCGTCGGGGAGGACACCCGAGACGCCCGCGCCGTCCGGGGCCACCGCGGCACCGCCGTTGTCCTCGGCGCAGTCCGCGTACTGCGCGTCCCTGCTGCTCTCGTCGGATCCCGGGACGGTCCCGTAGTCGGGGTTGGCGGTGACCTTGCCCTTCATCCACTCGTCGGGGTCGACCATGCCCGGCCCCTGGTCCTGACCCCCCACGAACGGGTTGTCGACACCGGGGACGAGCACCTCCCAGTGCAGGTGGGGCCCGGTGACGTTGCCGGTCGCGCCGACGGTGCCGATCTGCTGACCGCGCTTGACGCTCTGACCGACGGACACCTTGATCGAGGTCTGGTGGCCGTAGAGCGTGATGACCCCGCCCGCGTGCTCGATCTTCGTCATGTTGCCGTACGAGCCGCCGGGGCCGGCGTGGACGACCTTGCCGTCGGCCGGGGCGTAGATCGGGGTGCCGCTGGAGGCCACCAGGTCGAGGCCTGTGTGGTAACCGAGGCTCCACATACGGCCGTTCTGGTGGTACGGGGTGCCGACCGTGTACGTGCCCTGCTTCATGGGCCACTGCCAGTCCTTGCCGGTGGTGGGCTCCTTGGCAAGGGGGAAGGACACGGTCGTCGCGTAGCCGGCACCGATGCTGCCGCTGTCGCCGCCGATGTCACTGCTGTACGCGGCCAGGGACATCGCGGTCGTGCTGCCGTCACCGCTGTCGTCGTCCAGCGCCGGCGTCGACCAGGAGCGGGCCGGGGTGGCGGCGATGCTGAGCGCGGAGCCGGGCTGGGCGTTGTTGCCGACCGGTTCGGGAATGTCCGACTGCTTCCCGAGGGTGGGGAAACCCGGGTTCTTCTCGATGGTCTCCTTCAGGTGCGCGTACCAGCGCTTGATGAGGTCCTTGTCGCCGGTGAGCACGCCGCGGTAGCGCGCGGCCTGGGTGAGGACGACCCGCGGGTAGATCGTGTTGGCGGCCGTGGAACCGGAGTAGATCTGGAGCGCCTTGAAAGGAGCGGTCTCGGCCTTCTTGGCGTGCAGGAAGTTGGCGGCGGCCCAGGCCGCGTCGTCGACGTTGTACAGGTCCTTCGTGCCGTCGCCGTTGCCGTCCGCGCCGTAGTCCGTCCAGGCCGGCTTGCCGAACTGGAGGATCCCCATGTAGCCGAGGGAGTTCTTGCCACCCGGCGCGGCCGAGGGGTCCTGGCCGTACTTGGTCTCCTGGTACATCTGCCCGGCGATGAGCGTCCAGTCGAGGCCGTCGTAGCGTGCGGCGGCGCGCATCGCGGCGAGGATCATCTTCGGCGGTATCTCGTTGCGCGCCGTCTCGCTCGGCATGTACATCTTGCCGGCCGGCATGACCGGGTTGGTGGCAGCGGCGTCACCGGTGTTCCCGGCGTTGGCGTTGTCCGCGTAGTCGCCGCAGGAAGCGGCCGCCGCACCGGCGCCCACTCCGCCGATCATGCTTCCCACCAGGATCAGGACGAGAGTGCCGACCCCGGCGATGGGCAGGCAGCCGACACCGCCGACCAGCCACATCCACTTGTTGTTCTTCTTGTCGCCGCCGCCCTTGCCGCCGCCGCTCTGGGCCGCGGCCTTAGCCGCCTTCGCGGCCTTGGCGACCTTCGCCGCCTTGCCGGCGGCGGCCAGTACCGCTGGTGCAACCATTCCGGTTCACACCCCCGAGTCGTCGGACGCGCCCACGTCGCCGAGGCCGAACACGTCGAACCCGGAGACGACCCACTCGCCGCCGTCCTCCTTGACCGTCACCAGCCACTGGTTGGACTCGGTCGTGGTCTGCCCGTCCGCGGTGCGCGTGGCGGTCACCTTGACGAGGGTGGACATCGAGCGGCCGCTGTCACGCACCAGGTCGTCCGAGACCAGGGCATCGCGCACGACGACGGCCTCCCCCTTGGAGGAGCACTCCTCGGCCTGGCAGATCGCCCACTCCTTGCCCGTCGGCAGCGCGGTCGCGGCCTTCATCAGGGCGTCGTTCGTGGTGAGCCGGAGCAGCGGAACGCTCCAGGTCGCGGCACTGCTCGTGTGGTCGTACGTGGTGAGCCCGGCCATGTACTGCACCATGGCGGTGTGCGCCTGCACGGCTTCGGAGGCCGAGACGATCGGGGCGACCGCGGTGTTCGACCCTTCGCCGGCGGCTCCCTCACCGTCCGAGCCGGCGTCGCCCCCGTCCGGGCCGGCGGTGGGCGTCACGGAGTCGCCCTCGGCGTCACCGCCGTCGCCCCCGTCGTCTCCGTCGAAGACGGTGAACACGGTGAGCACGGCGATCAGGAGAAACCCGAGCACCCCCAGGGCCAAGAGCCCCGTGCGCTTGTTCTCCGCAGGCAAGTCCACGTTCCCGCGCCTCCCTTGTGCTGAGCCGGTACGGCGGGTGACCGGGACACGGTAGGGGGAGGCGGAAGGGGGGAGTCGGGGGAATTCCCGGTGGGGAAATCAGGCGGTCCCGCGCCGGGAAAGCGGGGGAAAGCCAGGCGCCGGCGCACCGCACCGCGACGCCGTGCACGCCACGCGCGCCCGGCCGCCCGCCGCGGCGCTCACTCCGGGCGCGGATCCACCGGCAGCGGGTCGAACGGGTACGCCGTATGCCCGCCCTTGGGCGAACAGGCCGCGAACGGGCCCGAGTCGGCGTCCATCAGGACCCGCAGATGCGGGTCGGCGTGGTGCAGCCACCACGTCGACATGCCGAGCGCCGGGTCCTGGCGCAGGTGTTCCCAGGCCAGCCAGAGCGCGGACAGACGGGCGCCGGCCTCGGGGTGCTCCCACCACCTCGGGCACCAGGTGGCCGTGCTGCCGTTGACCCGGCGGCGGATCATCTGGGCGAGGTAGTCGGAGACGAAGACGAAGACGTCCGCGAAGTAGAACTCCGGCTCGTCGGAGCCCTCTGCGGTGCCGGACATCGGTGCCCCCATCGGTCGGTAGGTCTGCGGCTGTCGCGCGATCAGGTCGGATCGGGTGGCGCGGATCGGGTGGCGCCCCGCCCGCCGCCGCGTGATCAGGTCAGGACGATACCGAGCAGCAGCAGGACGACCACCACCGCGCCCATCACGATGCGCGCCGTCGGGTCCTCGCGTTCCCACAGGTCGTGGACGACGGCCCAGCCAGTCAATCGCGCGGCCCGGCCGCTGTGGATGTCGGAGGACGCCTGCTGCTCCTCGTCCCCGACCGTCTCTTCCGCCACCGGCGGCTCGGGGTCCTCGTCGAAACCGACCGGCATCCCCTGCTGCTCCTGCGCCACCAGGACCATTTGCTCGAGGAGTTCGGGAATCGTGTTCGGCGTGAGGGGATAGGCGAAGGTGCCGTACGGCGTCTCCACGCACAGGCTGGCCTGCCAGGGGTTGCCGGGCTCATAGCCGTCGACCCAGGCGCGCTCGGCCTGGAAGACCTGCGGGGCCTGAGCCGGCTGCGGGGCCGGGGCGGGGGCAGGACCGGCGGGAGCCGCGGGTGCCGGGGCAGGAGCCGGAGCCGGAGCGGGAACGCCCGCGGGGGCCGGGGCCGGGGCCTGCTGGACCGGCGGCGCCTGCTGCGGGATCGCCCAGGTGCGCGGGTCGGGCTGCTCCGGGGGTTGCGGCTGCTGCGGGTACTGCGGCTGCTGCGGGTGCCCGTTGTGGTCGGTCAACTCTCGTCCTTCGCCGGGTCCGTCGGGTCCAGGGGGTGGTGCCGGAAAGGGGTACCCGGCGACCTCGGGCACACGCGCCCAGCGCATTGTGGGCCCAGGACGGGTCGGTACGGCACGGTGCCGTCCCGCCGTGTCCCTGACACTTTTCCCGGCCGGTTTCCTCATGGACACGGCATCGGGAATGCCCGCAGTCCCGGCGAGGAAAGCGACACCGGTCCGGTGACAGGTCTTTGTCACACTGCCAAGCGCACCTGGCCGGGCCAGGGCCCGTCGTGCGGTGCGGTCGTGAACCCGCCCAGGCGGACGGGGAACCGACTCGCTGGAGTAACCGACTCGATGACAGACCACAACAGCCCTGCTGGCGCGGTCGGCGGAGGCCAGCCTTCCGGGCAGCCCGGGTCCTTCGGTCCTTCCCAGCAGCCGCCGCAGCAGGCGTGGCAGGGGCAAGGGCAGCAGGCCCCCGCCCCCCAGCAGGCCCCCGGTCCGCAGCAGCCGCAGCCGCTGCCCTCCGACGCGGCCCGCGCCCAGGTCGCCGCCGCGTGGGTGCGCAGCACGCCCCGGGCCGGCCAGGCCGCCGTCCCGTCGCTGCCGCCGCGTGAGACGCGCCCCCAGGGCGAGTCGAAGAAGGAGAAGCGCGAGCGCGAGCGGGCGGCACGCAAGGCCGCGTACGAGCAGAAGAAGGCGGAGAAGGAGCAGCGCAAGCGGGGCGTTCCGGCGACGGCCGCCACAGCCACCGCGCCTGCCCCCACGCCGACCACGGCCGCCCAGCACCCGCCGCAGCACGGCCACCAGGCCCCCGCCCCCGGCTCCTCCACGATGTCGCTCAGGGCCACGGCAGCCCCGGCCGCGAGCGCGACCGCTCCGGCCGCCGGCGCGGTCACCCCCGGCCAGGCCGCCCCGAAGGCCGCATCCGCCCACGCACCCGCACGCGACTTCGTCGTGCCCAAGCCCGGTGGCCGTATCTCCGCCGGCGGCCGTCGCACGCACGTCGCGCTCCGCGCCACCCTGCTGATCACCACCTGCGTGTTCGCGCTGGGCTCCTGCGGCGTGATGGGGCTCGTGATCGGCAAGTCGTCCGGGACCACCACCGCCGGGCTGGACGCGTCGGACGCCACCCGGTACCGCCTCACCGAGTTCCCCACCGAGCAGGCGGCGGCCTTCGCCGAGCAGTACGCGCAGCTCTGCATGACGTTCTCCCCGGACACCGCGTCCGCCCGCCGCACCGACCTCGCCCGCTACGCCTCCGCCGGGGTCGACCCCGACTGCGGCTGGAGCGGCGAGGGCACCAGCAAGGCCGTCTCCGTCACCTGGGACGGCACCGCCGAGAAGCTTCCCGAGTACGGCGACCACGGCCGCTACATCGGGGTCCAGGTCCGCACCGACGACGGCACGCTCACCACACTCACGGTCCCCGTGTACGTGCAGAACCTCAAGACGGGCGAGGGCATGCGCGTCTCCGGCGACGTGGGCCAGATGCCGCTGCCGGCCGCCGCGGACGTCCCCGAGGTCGACCAGGGCGACGAGGTCGTGGACGACACCCTGTCCACGCAGCTCCAGAAGGAGGTGCTGCCGGGCTACTTCGAGGCCTGGGGCGCCTCCGACGCCACCGCCATGGCCCGCTTCCTCACGACCGACGCGACCCTGACGGCCACCACCGGTCTCGCCGGCCGCCTGACGGGCCCGCAGATCGGCCCCGTCGTCGCGCTCGTCCCGGCGAGCGCCCAGGACACCAAGCCGTACACCTACGACGTCGGACAGGCCGTCCAGGTGCGGGTGTCGGTCGACTGGACCGACGCGAAGGGCGTCGCCGTTCGCCGCGCGTACCGGATGACGATGGTCAACACCGCCCAGGGCTGGTTCATCAAGGACGTCCGAGGCGGGGTCCTCGACGCCGAGGGCGGCCGGGCCGACAGCGACAGCGATGCCGCGACGGGAGCGGCGTCACCCTCGGTCGGCGCCTCCGGAGCCCCCTCGCCCTCCACCTCCGCGTCCGCGGCCGTCCCGTCGTCCACGGCCAAGCCCGCCAAGCCCTGACCGGCCCGCCCCGCACCCCCATACCACTACCGCCGCTCCACCACCCGAGAGGAACCACCATGTACCTGGCCGAGACGACCCTGAACGACATGTTCGGGCAGATCGAGGACATCCTGCGCAACGCGGGCACCATGGTCGCCGTCATCGCCCTGCTGATCCTCGGCATCCGGATGCTCCTGTCCATGAAGCGCGGCGACGGCATGCGCGAGGCCTTCCAGGGCTTCGGCATGATCGCGCTGGCGGCCCTGATCATCGGTGGCGCCGGCGGCCTCGCCGGTGTGCTGATCGGCCTCGGCAGTCAGATCGGCGGCGGCAACTGACGGACCGCTCGGGCCCTGCCCGACGTGACGTCAGCCGCCGTTTCAACCAGGGGAGTTCGCAGACATGAGCCAGGAGGCGCCGGAGCCGCTGGTCGCGTACGACCACACCGATCTGGTCAACCGTCCCAAGCGGATCTGGAACTGGGGCAACATCCCGCTGCCCGGCCTGCTGCTGCCCGCGCTGGGCGCTGCCTTCGGGTTCGGGCTGGTCTGGCTCATCACCCTGTTCACCGTGTCGGCGTTCCTGCCCTTCCTCGGCATGTCGATGTGGACGTCGGTCCTCTACTTCGGGCCGCCGTTCGGCATCTACTTCGTCTGGGGGCGCCCGCTGCCCTCGGCGCTCACCCTGAGCCAGCAGCTCGTGGTGTGGACCGACTGGTGGTTCCAGCCCAAGCGGCTGCAGGGTCTCGCCGCGGACCAGGAGCCGGAGCAACTGCACTGGCAGGTCATCCTCTTCACCCCCGGCTCGCCGCGCTGGCAGGCCCGCTACCAGGCCGCGCGCCGCGTCGCCGCCGAGCGCGGCAGCGCGTTCGCCGCCGCCAGGCGCTGATCCCGCGCTCACCCCACCACTTCCCGATGTCGACTACCGCAGGATGAGTCCTCCATGTTCATGTTGATCCTTTTGGGCGGGGCGGCCGCCTTCTTCGTGGTCGCCATGATCATGGCCGCCTCGTCGAGCAAGAAGAACGGCCAGGGCGGCCAGGGCGGCGGCAGGAACTCCTCCGCGCGCTCCAAGCCGTCCGGCTCGTCGGCCGCCGCCCGCCGCGAGGACCTCCGCCTCCCCTACCGCTACGCCGACGACATGATCTTCGTGCACGGCGACTCGGTGTGGACGGGCATGGTCCTGCCCAACGCCATCGACGAGTACCTCAACGCCGGCGAACTCCAGGCGATGGCCGAGGGCCCGGCCCGCGGTCTGCTCAACCTCGCGCGCGGCGACCGCAACGTCGAGTGCCACTACCGCAAGGTCTACCAGCCGATCACCGCCATGACCTGGGCGGAGGAGCTGAACGCGGTCGCCTGGGACCCCACCGAGAACTACAAGGCGTACAACCTGCGCAAGGCGGAGTACCAGGAGCGCATCGGCGCCAAGCGCGAGCGGAACATCCTGCTGGTGAAGCTGGGTTCGCTGAAGCGCACCAACGGCGGCAGCGGGGTCGTCGCCCGGGACGACGAGCCGTACGACGAGCCCGGCCTCCTCCAGGGTGTGCGCGGCGCCGCCGACCAGGCCGCCGCCACCGCGACCGGCGTCGCCGACGAGTACCTCTCCCCGCACGTCCTCGCCGAGTGGACGCAGGTCGCCGTCGAGGTGCACGAGAGCCTGGAGGGCCTGAAGGGCACCCCGCTCAGCCGCGAGGAGCTCGTCTGGCTGATCCGCAAGCCGCTCCACGGCGACCTGCCGGTCCCGCCGGAGCCGGTGCTCGGCTCGCGCGCCTGGGGGCCGAACCAGTTCGACCTGGTCGTCGACTTCTCCGGCGAGAACCGCAAGACGCACATCGTGCTGAACCAGTACGACGAGGTGACGGGCGAGCAGCAGACCAGCTACACCACCACCCTCGTGGCCGCCAACTGGCCCGCGGAGACCCGCTTCCGCCAGTCGACCGCTTGGGCGCGTTACGCCGCCCAGCACGTGGACTTCCCCGTCGAGATCGACATGCGGTTCACGCTCATCCCGTACCTGAAGTTCAAGGACCGCGCCGACAAGATCCGCGGCAACCTCGTCGACGAGATGAACGACATGGCCAACTCCGGCCGCAGCCCCGACACCAAGCTGGCCACCCAGGTCACCCGCGCCCAGGAGCTCGTCGACGACATCGACGAGCACAAGATGCCGGGCATGGAGGCGCAGATCCGCTTCACGATCTCGGCGCACGACGTGAAGGAGCTCGAGCGCCGGCGCCGGGTCCTGGAGATGCAGTTCAAGCAGGACCTGAAGGTCACCCTGCTGCGTCCGACCCGCCAGCAGTGGCGGCTGCTCCAGTCCCAGTTGCCGGGCGACGCGCCCAAGCTGCCGATCGCGCCCTACCTGCGACTCCAGGAGGTCGAGCAGCTCGGCGCCGGACTGCCCACCGCGGGAACGGAGTTGGGCGACAATCCCGAGCACCGTTCCGGCAAGCGCCTGGGATGGGTCGGCAACCTCGTCGGCTGGGCGGGCAAGATGCCGGTCCACTACTCCCTGCACGTCGGCCCCGCCCGCAACGACGGCGGTGGCCTGGCCATCGTCGGCGCCTCCGGCGGCGGCAAGTCCTCGCTGGCCCTGCAGAAGTTCTACGAGGAGTCCGAGTCGGGCGTCCGCTGCCTGGTCATCGACCCGAAGACCGACTTCGCGCAGCTCTGCTACTACCTGGCCTTCGGTTCCCAGGTGAACGACCCGGACTTCGCGAGCGACGCGGAGACCGGCCTCCTCGGGACTCCGGCCAGCAAGTTCCAGCCCGTGAACCCCGAGTTCTGGGCCGAGACGGAGGTCGTCGACCTCCTGAAGGGCCAGGCCGGCGTCCTGGACCCGTGGGTCATCGCCCGTGACGTCCCCGCGGGCCGTCTCCTCGCCGAGTCCATGCTCCGGGGCTTCCTCGGCGACGAGGACTACCAGCGCGTGCGCCTCCCCGTCATCGAGGGCATGGCGACCGTCATCGGCCGCTACAACTCCGCGATCCGCCAGGCGGTCGAGCAGGGCCACACGGCCCGCGACGCCGAACTCGCGGTCCCCCGACCGACGTTGTGGCAGGTGGTCGACGAGGTCGTGGCCGCGTACGACCACGCGGTGGCGTCCGGCGACCGCGAGGCCATCAAGGACCTGAAGCTCGCGCAGATGCTCCTGACCGAGCTGCGCACCCTCCCCTACGCCCGTCTCTCCTTCGCCGAGCGCCCGCAGCCCCTCTCCAGCATGCGCAAGCGCCGTACGGTCATCACCCTGCGCGGCTTCCAGTCGCCCGCGGCCTCCGACCCGCGCAGCTGGAACCCGGCGGAGCGCCTCGCGGCGACGGCCCTCATGGCGGTCGTGGAGCTGGGCAGCCAGATGCTCGACGTCGGCTACGAGAAGAACCCGGTGACCGGCGAGATCGGCCTCCGCCCGAAGGCGCTCTTCGTCGACGAGGCCTACGTCGTCACCGCCACGGAGTCCGGCCGCGACCTGATGCGCCGTGCTCTGAAGCAGGGCCGCTCCTACCTGGCGGTCACCGTCCTGATCACCCAGCAGGCCATCGACCTGGTCCAGATCGAGGACTCCGAGGCCCGCAGCGGCGGCGCCAACCAGATCCACACGGTCTTCGCCTTCAAGCAGAAGTCGGCGCAGGAGGCGTCCATGGTGGCCCCGCTCCTCGGCCGCCCGGAGAACGACCCGAAGGTCATCGCCGCCCTCCAGGAACTCCGCACCGGCGTCTGCCTCCAGCGCGACGCGGACAAGCGGGTCGGCACGGTCGCCGTCGACCTGGTCTTCAAGGAGATCCTCGCCGCCACGGACACCAACGGCACCACCCGCCCGGCCCGCCAGGGCGTCAACCCACCGCTGAGCGTCTGGGACTGGACGTTCCTCCAGGAGGCGGAGGAGGACCCGGCGCAGTCGGCGAAACCGGCGGCGGAGACCGCGACGGCGACGGCGACGGCATGACGCGTCGCACCGGCACCATCCGCCCGCACACCCACCGAGGAGGCCGTTCCACCGTGCGCCTGTCCAGAAGTCTCGCCATCGGGGCCGCGGCCCTCGCCCTGCTCGCGACGCTGAGCGGGTGCGGGTCGGACTCGGAGTCCGGCTCGCAGTCCAGTACCGGGGCGGACTCCGTCGTCGGCTCGGACGCCGACTCGGCCGACGGCAGCGGACAGGCCACGACCGGTGGCCTGCCCCAGGCGTCGGACACGGCGGCCGTCGCGAGCTATCTGAACCGGTACACCCCCTGCCAGGACGTGACGACGGGCGACGAGTACGACACCGGCAACGACGGTGACGCCTGGGGCACGGACGAGTCGGAGGACCCGGCCTGGGGCATCGAGGAACGCGCCGTGTGCGCGGACGGCTCGGGCGGCCCCATCGCGCTGCTCACCGTCTCCGACATGAAGAAGTTCCAGACCGCCGCCAAGGCGAGCGGCGACGAGTTCCTGGTCGGCGAGGACTTCGCGGTCGTCCCGGTCGGCGACGAGGCGATCCGCGACCTCCAGCAGTCCGACCTGAGATTCCTGTCGTGCGATGCGGACCTCACGGTGCCGAGCGGCTTCGAGAAGGAGCCGGCCCTGGTGGACGGCTGCGTCCTGACCAACTACGTCCCCGAGTAAGGCGAGAAACCCCATGCGAATCAGGCGAGCGATCACCATCGGCGCCGTCCTCCTCATGTCCGCGTCGATGACGGCGTGCGGCGGCGACGACAGCGACGCAGGGAACAGCGACGGCGACGGGAAGAGCAGCGCGAGCACGGGCAGCGGAAAGGGCGACGGCAGCGGGACGGCGAGCACGGAGCTGCCCGAGGCGTCGGACATGGCGTCCCTCGCGTACTTCCTCAACGAGCACGCCTCGTGCCTTGATCTCAAGACGGGCGCCGAATACGACGACTCCAACTACACGGACACGGATCCCGCCTGGGGCGAGGAGAACATGACCCAGGATCCCGCCTGGGGCATCAAGGAACGCGCCGTCTGCATGGACAAGTACAACGACGCCAACACGCTGCTCCTGCTGTCCGACATGAAGAAGTTCCAGACCTCCATCAAGGAGCGGAACTACGGCTCCATCCTGATCGGCGAGAACGTCGCGGTGGATCCGGGCGACGCCCAGACCGTCCAGGAACTGAAGACCTCGGGCCTCAAGACCCTGCACTGCGATGCGGAACAGCCGATACCCAGCGGCTACCAGCAGGAGCCCGCACTGGTCGCCGGATGCGTTCTCACCGACTACTACGACGACTGACCTCCGACCCGTCCCCGAAGGGCTTTTCATGCTGACCCGCTTCCGGCCGCGCTCCGGCCGTCCGGCACGGCCCCGGACGAGGCGCTCCCTACGCGAGAAAGTCATCAGCACCGGCATCGCCGCGCGGGCCGTGCTGTTCCTGGTGCTCGGGGTGATCGCGCTCTCCTTCTCCGCTCCACAGCAGGCGCAGGCCCTCTTCGACACCTGTGACTGGGCGCAGCAGAGCATCAATCAGAAGGCCGACATGCCAGGCCCCGCCGCGGAGAACATCTTCCCCTCGGTGAAGCAATGGGACGGGAAGCGCGAACTCGTCGCCGGCGCGACGAAGATGGACGGCCCCGCGTCGAAGTACACGCTCTACGAACTCAGCGCCATGCGCGGCCTCAACTGGGCCTCGACCCAGCAGAGCCAGCACGATGCCCAGCAGGGCGACCGCGGGCAGGCCGCCGACGACGACGAGTGCAGCCTCCAGAACGAGATCTACAACAGCATCGCCCAGGCCATCTTCGACCTGAGCAAGATCATGAGTCGGGCCGCGATCAGCATCAAGGAGATCTCCTCCAACCCCAGCCCGCTGGCCGCCCTCTACGACGGCACGGTCTCGGGTGACGACAGCGTCGTCGACCGCCTGAACAACGGCGTCTTCAAGCTCGCCGTGCCCACCATGATCCTGCTCACCGGCCTCTGGGTGTTCGGCAAGTGGCGCAAGGGCGACATGCGCGAGGTCTGGTCGGGCGTCGGCTGGGCCGCGTTCGTGGTGATCGCCGTGTCGGCGTTCCTCGTCAACGGGAACTACGTGGCCGTGGTCGAGACGGCCGACTCAGGAATCGCGCAGGGAAACGCCGCCCTGACCGAGGCTGTGCTGGACAGTGCGATCGACGGCGTCGACCCGCCCTGCGACCTGCCCGACAACGCACCCCAGCGCGGCATGCGCATCTCCAGCTGTGCCATGTACGACACCCTGGCGTTCCGCCCCTGGGCCATCGGCCAGTTCGGCGACCCGGGCAAGGCTCGCATGGAGTACAAGGGCACCCAGAAGTGCGACTTCGGGTCGGAAAAGCGCTGCACCGACCTGCGAGTCAAGCAGGTGATCGTCCAGTCGGTGACGAACATCGAGTACTACCAGCACCCTTCGCCGGTCGAAGTGGAGGAGAACGAAAAAGGCGACATCATCAAGGCGAAGGAGAACCAGTACGGCGAGCTGCGCCACTACATCGCCGAGAACGAGGATGCGCGCATCTACGAGCAGTGGTCCGGCGACAAACCCGCCAACCGCATCAGCATCGGGGTCTACGCCCTGGTCGCTTCGCTCATCGTCGGTCTGATGGTGGTCGTGCTCAGCGCCCTGACCCTGCTGTGGCACGCGGTCACGCTCATCATGGTGATCCTGCTGCCCCTGGTCGCGATCATCTCGATCCACCCGACCCAGCAGAAGCTGCTGCGGGGCTGGTGGCAGACCTTCGTGCACAGCTTCGTCCTGCGCGCCGGATTCGGCGTGATCCTCACGATCCTGCTGCTCTTCTACCAGCTGATCCTCCCGCTCCAGGTCCCGCTGGGCATGCAGTTGCTGATGCTCCTGCTGGTCACGATCGCCGTGATCATGCTGCTCAAGAACCTGCTGTCCGGGAAGTTCAGCCCGCAGGTCCAGGGCGCGGACGACGCTCTCGGCGTCGGGGACATGGCCGGCAAGGTGACCGCCATGGCTCCCGGTCTGGCCGCGTCCGCCGCAGGCTCCACCGCCCGCACCACGGGCCGCGTGGCGAGCACCACGGCCAAGGGCACAGTGCGCGCGACGGGCAGCACGGCGCGCGGGACCGCCTGGGCGGTGGACAAGCTCGCCTTCAAGGGCAAGGGCCGGGCCAAGATGCAGGAGAAGGGCTGGCTCGGTCAGTCCAAGCGCGAGCAGCGGCAGACGGCCTACCAGAGTTCGCAGGTCGCCCAGAAGAACTACGACCGGGAATTCGGCGAGCAGGGAGGCCAGGAGTCACCGGCTCCGGAGCCGCCCCGCACCCGAGGCCGCCGTGTCAGCGGGTCCAGCAGTGCGCCGGCTCCGCAGTCCACGACGCCGACCGAGTCCCGCCCGGCACCCGCGCCCGCTCCTGCTCCCGCTGCCCCCGCACCGCAGGTGCCTGCCCCCCGTCCCCGGCCCGCCGACCCGCCGGTGACACCTGCCGCCCCGGCGCCCACACCGCCCCGGAGGGACCCCCGAGGCCCCAGCGGCCGCGTCTAGCCCCTCCCCGTCACCCTCGCAGCCCCACCCACACCAAGGAGCCACCCGATGCCCGCCCTGACCGCCGACCGCAGTCCCGACCAACTGGTCGCGGAACTGGAGCGGCTCATCGGCGTGGACTGGCCCACGGTGTGGGCGGGGGTCCCGGAGGACGCGGAGAAGCGGGCGAGGTGGTGCGCGGGGTTCGGCTGGCGTCCGCTGTGGGCCGAGGCGGGACTGCGCGTCCGTACGGCCCTGGGCGGCCGCCTGTATCTCGCCTCCGCCGCCCCCGGCGGCCCGGTGACCCGGATCGACCACACGGTGTGGTCGGCCCGGGCCCGGGACACGGACGAGAACGCCCTCGTCACCGACCTGGCGGAGACCCGCTGGACCGCCGGCCTGACCGCCCTGCGCGGCCTGCTGGGCAACCCGACCTGGCACGGCACCTGGGACACCCCGGACTTCCCGGAACTGCCGGGTCCGGGGGCCTGGCCCGACGCCGGGTGGCGTACGGCGTACCAGGACCCGCACCGCGTCGCGGTGTGGCGGTTCCGGGTACCGCAGGCGCCGGTGTTCGAGTTCAGGGCGACGCTCGGCGCCACGGCACGACGTGGTCCGGTTCCGGCCAATGCGAGGATCGAACTCGTCTGCCATGACCCCGACCACGCGGAGTCCCGTCGGCAGGCGCGGCGCGGATGAACCGGAGCCGTGCGGAACGCGAGGAAGGTGACAAGCGATGACGACCCTCAGCATCGAACGCAGCCCCGAGCAGCTGGCAGAGGAGCTCAGGGGGCTGGAGCACGTGGACTGGCCGGCGGTCTGGGCGGGCCCGCCCAACCCCGGTCAGGCACTGGACGACTGGTGCGCTCTGTTCGGCTGGAAGCCGACGTCGGCGGAGCGGGTGCTGACCGTGCGCAGTGGTACGGGCCAAGACCTCGCCCTCTTCCCTGTGCGCTCCGCCGGTTGGGCTCCGGTCAAACAGCTCAGCTGGACGAGTTGGCACATGTCCGCGGACAACGCGTCCGAGAACGACGAGGTCCTCACCCAGGCTGCTGAGACGTGGGCCGCCTATGTGGAGGCTGCCCGCTCTGTGCTCGGCGATCCTTCCTACGCGGGCGCCTGGGACGACCCGGCCTTCCCTGAACCGCCGCACGACCGGCACTGGCTGATGCCCAGCGACCTGCGGCTGGAGGACATGGACCCCTACCGCATGGCGGTCTGGCGGGAGGAAGGGCCGGAAGGCCACCTCACCGTTCTCGCCGCCAAGCCGGGATCCGCCCGAGCGCCGGGTGCGCTCCGGCGCGCGTCGATCAAAGTGACCTGCTACCCGCCGGAGGCCGAGTGATCCAGGCACACATCCCGGACCGAGTCCTCGACAACGCCCGTGACAGGCAGCGGACCGTCGAGCCCGGCCTGACCGAGGCCGAGGCCAAGCGGATCGCGAGGGAGCTGCGCGCGGGCATCGACCACCTCCAGGACAAGGAGTACAGGAAACAGCTCCACCAGCGGCTGAGGGAGATCGCGGCTGCCCAGGACATGGACCTGCCCTCCCCCGACACCAGGTCGACCTTCTGGTCCTACCGGCTGGAGGACCATCCGCAGATCAACAGGGAGCCCGGGGAAGAGCTGTACAGCATCCACATGGCGGCTGCGTACACCGAGGCACAGAACTCGATCGTGCCGGACACCCTGCGGTACCTGGAGGGCACGCCCGGCGGTGAAGCGCTGGGCCGGCTCCATCTGTGGGACGCGGAGATGCAGGACGCGCTGGGCCTGGACGAGAAGGCGGGTCTTGCCCTGGCCTACGACGCCTGGGGCGCCCTCTCCGAGAAGTACGCCGCGAAGACGGAGAACGAAGCCCTCTTCTTCATGCCCGAGCTCAACCCTAGAACCGTGGCCTACCAGACGGAGTCTCGTCAGCTCCGTCAGGACGGCAAGCTCGACATCATCAACTTCATGTATCCGGCGCCGACGCACAACTACACCGACCTTGCGCCGGAGACCCAGGAGCTGCTGGCCTCCCAAGCTGTCCGCGCCCAGATCCACACCTTCTCGTACGACGAGCACGACGAGAAGTACACGCCGCTGACCAAGGCGGGGCACCTCGACCTACAGCAGTTGGCAGCGCTCCCCACCCCCGAGGCCCAGCGCGCCGCTGTCCTGGAGGTGTGCGCCCGGGTGGCGACCATGGACGGCCCCGCTCGCGCGGCCGACGTGGAGAAGCTCATCGAGGAGATCAAGGTCCTGCGTCCGGACCACGAGGTCACGCTGCCCAGCATCGAGGACCAGCAGTGGGCGGCCGGACTCCGCGGTTCCGAACCGACGGGACCACCGCCCGTCGCCGTCAGCACCCACGGCCAGTACCTCCCCGGCGTCACGGTCAACGCCAGGACGGGACCTGCGCTGCTCGAGTCGGTCACCCTCCCTGCACCGGAGAAGGCCGCCGTGAGCGCCCACAGCTTCCTCCCCGGCGTCTCCCCGCAGGCGAAGTCGGTCGTCGCCCCGAGCCGGACCGACACCCCGACGGCTCCCCCCAAGGCGCCTCCGGCCCCTGAGCAGTCGAACGACACCGGAATGGGAGTGTGACCGGCCCATGAGCCGCACGCCGGGCAATGCCCGCACCCCGCGCACCTCTCGTCCACCAGGCCCTGCCCGCACCACGCACACCGCCCAGCAGACCGCAGCCGACCGGCAGGACGAGACCACCACCCCAGAGACCAGCAGCCCTGCACCCACCACCGTTTCAGCCCCGGCCCTTCCCCTCCTCCGCCGTTTCCTCCACCAGGACAGGGACGACGCCTGGGCCGTCCGTCTCCTCCCCCGCATCGTCTTCGGCGTTGCCGCGCTCTACACGGTGATCACCCTCGCCTCGCAGAGCGGCTCCAGCTTCGTCGCCGTCGTCACCGCGCTCCTCCTCGGCCTCGCGCTCTGGCTGATGCGCCGCCGTACCCAGCTGCTGCTGGCGATCGGGGTGAGCATCCTCGCCGTCGCCTTCACCGGCTACTTCTCCGCGGTCGGCGACGCGGCCCGCACCAGCGAGGACGCGAGCGCCACCGTCACCGGCACCGCCGCCTTCGGCTACTGGGCCCTCGCCGGCATGGCCCTCCTCGGCGCCTGGATGGTGAAGGAGCACCCGGGCCGACGGGGCGTCACCGTCGTCCTCGCGGATGTGATCCTCGTCATCGCGTCCGTCGTCGGGATGTTCCTGCCGGAAGCGGGTGTACCGCTCGGTTTCCTCGGCGTGCTCACGGTACTGGCGCTGCGCGGAAGCAGGGCGAAAGCGGTTGCAGGCCGGGCCGGCCAGGCACTTGGCCGCCTGCGGACGCGCAAAGCCAGTGATCCGACGGACAGTTGAGGCCCGTGTGAACGTTTCGTCTCGTCACTGTGCCAAGTCGGCACACGCTTTGCAGATGCGTTGCACGGGGTTGACGGAACGATTTAGGCTCCCCCCCGATCACGTATCACCACGGGGGACGACACACATGCCTATGGTCAGCCATACGGCGCTGCCCACGCGCCCCGCGCGCGGGCCGGTACGGGGAGCGGGGGCGGGGACGGGGGTCCACACGCCCGACGCCGCTCTGCCCTGCCAGCGCCGACCGGACGTCTTCCAGCACCCGCTGCTGGAGGCACCCGCCGACATTCCGTACACCTCGCCCGAACAGCGCCACCAGCACCTCGTACTGCTCCGCACCGCCCGCGACCTGTGCGCCTCCTGCCCGCTCTGGGCGGAATGCCTCCAGGACACGATCGCCCACGCCGAGCCCTACGGCTACGCTGCCGCGACCACGCTCGACGACCGCCGCTGGATCCGCCGCGCCCTCGGCCTCGGCGACGCGAACGGCGACCTGCCGACCCACATGGTGGACGGCCCCGGCGCGGGCCCCGGCTACAGCTCCGGCGAGACGTCCCGCCGCCTGCTCCGCCTGCGCTCCCGCAGCATCGACACGGCCGCCCGGCACGACGCCGAGCACGGCCGGCCCACGCTGGAGCGAATCCTCGACGCGTTCGACGCACGCCAGGACCAACTGGCCAGGCAGCGAAGCGAGTTGCCCGCAATTCCCCGGCAGTTGCAGCAGCACACCACCACCTCACAGTCCGCCCACGGCGGGCAGAGACACTCCCACCCGCACGCAGACCCGGAAAGCAGGAGCGAGGACATGGCAGCGGCCGAGTCCGGGCAGCGGATCGCCTTCTCCTACGAGGATCCCGCCCAGGCCGTACGACAGGCTCTGCTGGCCCCTCTGGTCCGCTCGGCCCTGCCCACGCTCGCAGGCCTGGAGCAGCTGGCGACGATGCTGGCGAGCGTGCCTGGCGGCGAGATCGCGCCGGAGATGCCGGACACCCTCCGCGCCGCGCGGAAAGCCGTGGAGGCACTGGCTCCGCACGGCGGCCTGGGCTCCGGAGATTCCGCAGAGGCCGCCCCGGACGCCACCGGCCCCCTCCGCGCCCTCACCGGCTCGGTGTCCGTCGAACTCGCCACCACCGACCCGGTGGCGGCCCTGCGCCGCGACTTCCTGGAACCGCTGCTGCGCGAACTGGCCTCGTCTCTCGCCAACATAGAGAAGGTCGCGACCATGCTGGCCGCGACCGAGGCGCCGGCAGGCGGCGACGAGAACCACCTGGAGCCGATCCGCACCGCGCTGCAAGGCATCCGCGCGTGCCTCCCGCACCCGGCCCCGAACGGCAAGACCTCCACCGGCACGGGCCAGGCCGCCACCCTCGTGCCCTCCGGCGCCCCCAGCATCCGGGCGGCCGTGGAGACAGCGGTGTCGACCTTCCCCGGCCCCTTCTCCGCGCGGGACGTCTTGCGCGCCCTCCCGCCCGGCGTCTACGGCGACCCCTCGAAGACGATCAGCAACGTACTGTCCGCCCTCGTCAAGTCGGGCCGCCTTCAGCGCCTCGCCCGAGGCACGTACGCTCGCACCGTCGATGTCCCCATCGACGACGCTGTGGACGTCCCCGAGCAGGACGAGGCGAAAAGCGCCTGAGCCGGAACTGATCCGGACCGAGCCGGAAGGAACCCAGACCCCCGATGACCGAACCGACGCCGCCACCCCCCGCCACGGCGGACGCCCAGGTGCACGTCTTCTCCCCCAACGCCGGCCTGATCGACGGCGTCCCGGTCACCGCCCCGCCCTACGGCGACATCCAGGACGTCGTCCTGGCGATCCTCCAGCAACGCGCCCAGCAGCTCGGCGCCCCCACCCCGGCGACCATCACCGACAACCGCTACGGCGGCGCGATCCGCCTCCTGATCCACCCGGACGGCACGACGGAACAACTGGGCTGAGCGGCTTCGGTCTTGTTTCAGCGCGCAAGTCCTGTCGCAGGGGCACGCCAACAGGTCTCCCTCGGACCCTGCTGATCAACCCGGGGGTGTGAGTGATTCCCAGGTCGCCGGGTTCGACGGGTTCGACGGGTTCGACGGGACGTTCGTAGGCCGGTTCCAGTACTCACGTGAGAGGCCGCCACGGTCCGGCCGGCAGCCGGAAGCTTCCGGGGTGACCGGTCAGGCTCGGGGGCCGGTTTCCCCCGGCGGCGGGCTGACCTCGTCGATGTCGGCGAGGATCTGGCGCGTGAGGCGGAGTTCGATCTGCAGCATGTCGCGATCGAACTTGCCCCGGTCCTTCTCGTAGCGAGCCTTGCCCGCCTCCGAGGTGAAGGCCTCAGCGGGGACGGCGTCCTGGCCCGGAGGAATGAACTTCAGGACCTCCTCGACTGCGGCAACCGCATAGGCCAGCGCACCGCGATGCCTGTGGTGCTCGGACTCGGGCGTGTTGAGGATCTCCAGTCCCGCGCGGCGCGACACGTCGGACGCGACCTCGGCGAACTCACCGGGGTCGATGATCTCGGAGGGCTCGGTGCCGCCGAAGGCCGGCGGCGGCGGGGGAATCTCGTCGGCCATCAGGAAAGCGAAGTTCCGGTTGCGGCCGCACTGCGTGCACGGCCCCTCGTACACGGCGACGATGCCGTCACCGCGCTGCTCCAGGCGGTGCCGGCGGACGAAGTCGGAGCTCCCGCACTCGCATGGGTGCAGGTCCATGTACAGGTGCGCTTCGAGTGAGGAACGGGCTCTCAACATGGGATGATCCTAAGGTCTGTTGTGCGGTGTGCATCTGTACAGAGCCTGGGGGAGGGCATCACATGGACACATCGGCCGATCCGCAGATCGGCATGGGCGCGCTCCGCTCGGGCGGACCCGCGCAGCAACAGGATCTCGTGTGGGCCGCGAGGCGGGACATGGGCGCGGTGGCGGCCGTCGTCCTGGGGGACCGGCTGGCCTCCCTCACCCCGGCGCAGACCGAGGACGGGCGTCAGTACTTCGTGCTGCGGGACAGTCAGGGGGAGTCCGCCCAGATCTGGGTGGACGCCATTCCGCTGACGACAGGGGCGATCGCCGACACGGCGACGAACACCACCTCGCAGAACTACGTCATCCGTGTGTCCGACCGCCTTCCCACCGCGATGCTGGGACGAGTCCTCGCCCACGAACTCGGTGAGCTCGCCGCCGTGCGCGAACGCGCGGCCGACGGTGTGGTCCCCGTCCGGGACGACCTGTTGCGGGAGGGAGCGGAGCTCCCCGCACACCGTGAGCTGTCCGCCCCGGACAGGGGACGTATCGGGGAGCTCAACTGGCTCGCCGGGCAGAGCAGGGACACCGGCCTCTCCGCGCAGCAGCAGGGCGAGGCACGGGCGCAGTTCTCCGCACTGCTCGACCCGTACGGCCTCCGGCCCACTGCCGCTCCGAGCGACGAGGCGGCGTTCCGCGCCCAGGTGAAGGCGGCACGCGTCCGGTACCTGGTGTCGTACGCCTCGCTCTCCAGCGATTCGGTGAGTCTCCTCGAGGATCTCGCCCACCCCCTGGAGGACCTCTCCCCCGCCGACGCCGCCGCGCTCCAGGCGTCCCGGGACGCAGCGCTGCGGGCCGAGCGGCAGGTCGACGCGTTCATCGGGCGGCGCGACGTCACCATGCCCATGCCCGGCTACGACCAGAACGGGCTGCCGCTCCCCCGCGACGAGCTGGAGCCCGCCGCCGAGCGGTGGGCCGAGTACCGCGCCCAGGTCAGCGAGCGCACCGCACAGACGCTGGAAGGACAGCTCGCCCAGGGTCAACTCCCCCTGCGCAAGGTCGTGATCGGCGGCGGGGCGAGTCTCACCGGGCGGGACCCGGAAGCGCTGCTGGTGGACGGCGCGGGCCGCTGGCACCTGGACCCCGGCGCCGGGATCGTGCAGTCGGCGGATCAGGACCGCGACCTCGTGCAGTGGATGGGCGCCGACCCGTACTCGGCGGTCGAGGATCCCCGGCACCGCATCTCCATCCACGCCGTCCGCGTCTGGGAGGACCAGCTCGCCACACAGGGCGACGTGGTGAACGGCCACGCCCGGCTGCGTCTGGGGCAGAACGGCGAACTCCTCGCCGAAGTACGCACGTTGGGCGAGGACGGAGCCGAGAGCGCGACCCCCCTCTGGGTGGCCTGCGACGGCACCCCCAGCATCGCCACCGGCCTCACGCCGGAACTCGTGCCGGGAATGCCGCGCGGAGAGTTCGCCGTGGAGAGCCGCGGCGAAGCCGTCCGGCTGATCAGCGACCGGCTGCGCGAACTGGAGGCTCAGGGGTTCGCCGGTGCGGCCGAGATGAGCGCCTGGCTGACCCGGGCCGAGCGGGGCGGCACCGACGCCGGTACCGTGCTCGGCGCCCTGAACTCCTACGCGGAACTGAAGGACGCCCTCTCGGCCGGCCTGGGCGTCGCGGACCGGACGCGCATGGGCAACTGCTTCACCGCGCTCGAATCGACGCAGAAGTGGGAGGCGGCGCGCAAGGCCGCGGAGGGGCGGGCACTGCTGGGCGACGAGGTCGCCGAGAGCCGTTTCGACCCGCATGCCGCCCAGGAGTGGATCGTCGTGGGCTCCGGCGGAACGGCCGTCGCCAACGCGGAGATCATCCTGATCCAGAACCCCGACGCCCACGTCACGATCATCGGATCGAGGCCGCCGCCGGCGCTGCAGCACCAGGTCCAGTTCCCGGCGATGGAGGCGAAGTACGGCCACGGCGAAGGCGGCGAGAAGCGTCTGAGCTTCGTCGAGGCACGTGTCGGGGCCATCGAGACCTACCAGGACGAGAAGGGCGAGACCCGCTTCCAGGTCCCCTACGTGGAAAAGGGGACCAAGGAACCGAGGGTGGCCCGCAGCGACGGCTACGTCACCAGCCTCGGCCGCACCAACCCCCTGCCGCCCGCCCTCCAGGTCCTCGCCGACGAGGTCCGCGACCGGGGTGGGGAGATCTCCGGGGACCTGCTGTTCGACAAGGACGACCAGTACATCGGCTACGGGCTCACCTTCGCCGTGGACGGCAGGGAGCACCGCGTCGACGTGGACGGCGCGGCCTCCTGGCAGCTTCCACGCGAGGTATTCGCCCCGGAGTCGGGAATCCAGGCTGAGTTGAACGGGATGGGCGTCCGCGGTCTGCCCTCCGAGACCGGCAACGCGGCTCCCGGCTTCTCGCCCATCGCCCGCCAGAGCGCCCTGCGCGCACGCGCCGTCGCGGCGGCAGCGGCGGGCGACCCCGAAGCGGTACGACGCCTGTCGACGATCCCGGAACGCTGGCGACGCCCGGACCTGCGCCACGACCAGGATCACGACCAGACCCAGCCCCAGGCTCAGACCCCGGACGCGGGCAAGAGCACAGGTACGGGCACAGGTACGGGCACGGGCACGGGCACGGGCACGGATGCAGGCGTAACCACACGGACCGGCACGGAGGCGCCCCCGCCGGCGGCGGCCACGGGCGGCCTCACCCCGCACCAGGAGAAGCCCCAGCCCGCACCGGAACGGGCACAGGAGCGGGAGCAGGAACGGCAACGGGCACAGGAGCGGGAGCAGGAACGGCAACGGGCACAAGAGCGGGAACAGGAACAGGAACGGGGACAGGAACCGGACCGGGAACGAGAGCCGGGCACGGAGCCCGCCCCCACCCCCGAATCGGGCACAGCCCCGGGCCCGTCCCCGACGACGAGCCCGTCACCGTCCTCGCCCCCGGCGACAACCCCGACCCCGGCACCGGGACCCGCATCGGCCCCGGCGCCGTCCCCGGCTCCGACGACACCCCCGGCACCCCCGGCACCCCCGGCACCCCCGGCACCCCCGGCACCCTCACCCACGCCTACATCCACACCCGCACCGGCCCCGTCTCCCGCGCCGGACATCCCCGGCTCCCACCTGTGGCAGATGGGCGTGCCCCGGGGCGGCGGCACCCGGCCCCCCGCTCCCGTCCAGAAACCGGAGCAGCGGCCGCCGGGGCACGAGCGGCCGGAGCCGGGCGTCGACATGGGCGAGTGACGGCCGGAGAGGACGAGGAGGGCCGTACAGAACGAGGCAGGGGCCGGAGACGAATCTCCGGCCCCTGCCTCGTTCTTACGGCTTCTGGGATCTCAGTCGGACGACGGCTGCTGCCGCTTCGGCCGCCAGACCACCAACGCGCTGGTCTGCTGCACCTCCTGGTACGGCACCAGGTCCCGCCGGTAGGAGGCGTGCACCGCCGCTTCCCGCTGCTGCATCGCCGCGGCCGCGCCGTCCAGCGCGGCCTCCAGCTCCGCCGCCCTGGCCTGGAGCGCGGCCACCTGGTTCTCCAGCTCGATGATCCGCTTGATGCCGGCCAGGTTGATGCCCTCGTCCTGGGACAGGGCCTGCACCGTGCGCAGCAGCTCGATGTCACGGGCCGAGTAGCGGCGTCCACGGCCGGCGGTGCGGTCGGGGGAGACGAGACCCAGGCGGTCGTACTGGCGCAGTGTCTGCGGATGCAGGCCCGAGAGCTGGGCCGCCACCGAGATGACGTAGACCGGAGTCTCCTGAGTCAGTTCATACGGGTTACGCCGACGGCCGTCCATCACTCTCATGCTCCCTTCGCGGCCTCGAACAGCTCCGCCCGCGGGTCCTCGCCCGCGGTCGCCTCGCGATACGCCTCCAGCGCCTCACGAGCCTTCCCCGACAAGTCCTTCGGAACACTCACCTCGACGGTGACCAGCAGGTCGCCGCGGGTGCCGTCCTTGCGGACCGCGCCCTTGCCCCGCGCCCGCATGGTGCGGCCGTTGGGCGTGCCGGGCGGAAGCTTCAAGGTCAGGGACGGCCCGCCGAGCGTCGGCACCTTGATCTCGCCGCCGAGTGCGGCCTCGGTGAAGGTCACCGGCACGGTCACCGTGAGGTTGTCCTCCTTGCGGCCGAACACCGGGTGGGCGCCGACGTGGACGACGACGTACAGGTCGCCCGCCGGGCCGCCGCGCTCGCCCGGGGCGCCCTTGCCACGCAGCCGGATGCGCTGGCCGTCGGTCACCCCCGCCGGGATGCGGACCTGCATGGTCCTCGACGACTTCGCGCGGCCGCTGCCCTTGCAGTCCAGGCAGGGATGCTCGGCGATCAGGCCGCGGCCCTTGCAGTCCGGGCAGGGGTCGGTCAGCGAGAAGCCGCCTCCCGAGCCCCTCGCCACCTGGCCCGTGCCCACGCAGGTGGGGCACACGCGCGGGGTGCCGTTCTTGTCGCCCGTTCCCGAACACGCCTTGCAGGGGGCCTGCGAGGACATGCGCAGCGGGACCGTCGCGCCCTCGATCGCCTCCGTGAAGGTCAGGGTGACCTCGGTGTCGATGTCCTGGCCGCGCCGGGGCTGGGTACGGGTCGTGCCGGGGCCGCCGCGGTTGAACAGGCCGCCGAACACGTCCCCGATGCCGCCGCCGAAGCCGCCCTGGGCGCCACCGCCCTGGGCGCCGCCTCCGAAGAGGTCGCCCAGGTCGAAGTTGAAGTTGCCGCCGGCGCCCGGGCCCGGGCGGAATCCGCCGTTGCCGAAGAGGGCGCGGGCCTCGTCGTACTCCTTGCGCTTCTTGGGGTCACCGAGGACGTCGTTCGCCTCGGAGATCTCCTTGAAGCGCTCCTCCGCCTTGGCGTTGCCCTTGTTGGCGTCCGGGTGGAACTCGCGGGCGAGCTTCCGGTACGCCTTCTTGATCTCGGCCTCGGTGGCGTCCTTGGGGACGCCGAGGACTTTGTAGAAGTCCTTCTCGACGAAGTCCTTGGTGCTCATCCTCGACGTCCCTCCTCCCCATCGCTCATCCGATCGAGCTCAGCCCTCGTCCGGGCCACCGCTCTCCTTGTCGTCGGCCGCCTCGGCGGCCTCGTCGGCCTTCGCCGCCTGCGCGCCGGGCTGCGGTTCGGCGACGGCCACCCGCGCGGGGCGGATGGTGCGCTCGCCGATCCGATACCCGGGCTGAAGGATCGCCACGCACGTCGTCTCGGTGACGTCCGGCGCGTAGCTGTGCATCAAGGCCTCGTGGATCGTCGGGTCGAAGGGCTCGCCCTCCTTGCCGAACTGCTGGAGGCCCATCTTGGCCGCGACGGTCTCCAGCGATTCGCCCACCGACTTGAAGCCGCCGACGAACTCGCCGTGTTCCCGCGCGCGGCCGATGTCGTCGAGCACGGGCAGGAGCTCGGTCAGGAGGTTCGCGACGGCGATCTCCTTGACCGCGATCCGGTCGCGCTCGACCCGGCGGCGGTAGTTCTGGTACTCGGCCTGGAGGCGCTGGAGGTCCGCGGTGCGCTCACCCAGAGCGGTGCGCACCTGGTCCAGCTGGGCCACCAGACCGGCTGTCTGGTTCGCGTCCCCGTCCGGGGCCGCCCCCGCCGCCGAAGCGGGGGAGGGCGCGGCCTTCGGCTCGGCGTCTTCAGGGGTGGCGCCGGAGGGGACGTCGGGCTTCTCCTCGAAGCCCGGGGTCTCCTCCGTCACGCGGCACCGTCCTTGCGCTCGTCGTCCACGATCTCGGCGTCCACGACGTCGTCGTCCGCCTTCGGCGCGTCGGCCTTGGGCGCGTCGGCGCCCTGACCGGCCTGGGCGTCGGCGTACATGGCCTGGCCGACCTTCTGCGAGACCGCGGCGACCTTCTCGGTGGCGGTGCGGATCTCGGCGGTGTCCTCGCCCTTGAGCGCGGCCTTCAGCTCCTCGACGGCGGCCTCGACCTCGGTCTTGACCTCGCCGGGGACCTTGTCCTCGTTGTCCTTGAGGAACTTCTCCGTCTGGTAGACGAGCTGCTCGCCCTGGTTGCGGGACTCGGCGGCCTCGCGGCGGCGGTGGTCCTCGTCCGCGTACTGCTCGGCCTCCTGGCGCATGCGGTCGACCTCGTCCTTCGGCAGCGAGGAGCCGCCGGTGACGGTCATCTTCTGCTCCTTGCCCGTGCCGAGGTCCTTGGCCGTGACGTGCATGATGCCGTTGGCGTCGATGTCGAAGGCGACCTCGATCTGCGGGACGCCACGGGGCGCCGGCGGCAGACCGGTCAGCTCGAACATGCCGAGCTTCTTGTTGTAGGCCGCGATCTCGCGCTCGCCCTGGTAGACCTGGATCTGGACCGACGGCTGGTTGTCCTCGGCCGTCGTGAAGATCTCCGAACGCTTCGTCGGGATCGTCGTGTTGCGCTCGATCAGCTTGGTCATGATGCCGCCCTTAGTCTCGATACCGAGGGACAGCGGGGTCACGTCGAGGAGCAGGACGTCCTTGACCTCACCCTTGAGGACACCGGCCTGGAGCGCGGCGCCGATGGCGACGACCTCGTCCGGGTTCACGCCCTTGTTGGCGTCCTGACCGCCGGTCAGCTCCCTGACGAGTTCGGCGACGGCGGGCATCCGGGTCGAACCACCGACGAGAACGACGTGGTCGATCTCGGAGAGGTTGATGCCGGCGTCCTTGATGACGTTGTGGAACGGCGTCTTGCAGCGCTCCAGCAGGTCGGCCGTCAGCTGCTGGAACTGGGCGCGCGTGAGCTTCTCGTCCAGGTGCAGCGGGCCCTCGGCGGAAGCCGTGATGTAGGGCAGGTTGATCGAGGTCTCGGTGGACGAGGACAGCTCGATCTTCGCCTTCTCGGCGGCCTCGCGCAGACGCTGGAGCGCCATCTTGTCCTTGGCGAGGTCCACGCCGTGACCGGACTTGAACTGCTGCACCAGGTAGTCGACGACACGCTGGTCCCAGTCGTCACCACCGAGGTGGTTGTCGCCGTTGGTGGCCTTCACCTCGACGACGCCGTCACCGATCTCCAGGAGGGACACGTCGAACGTGCCGCCACCGAGGTCGAAGACGAGGATCGTCTGGTCGTCCTTGTCGAGGCCGTACGCGAGCGCGGCCGCGGTGGGCTCGTTGACGATGCGAAGGACGTTGAGACCGGCGATCTCACCGGCTTCCTTCGTCGCCTGGCGCTCGGAGTCGTTGAAGTACGCCGGGACGGTGATGACCGCGTCGGCCACCTTCTCGCCCAGGTAGGCCTCCGCGTCGCGCTTGAGCTTCTGCAGGATGAACGCGCTCATCTGCTGCGGGTTGAAGTTCTTCCCGTCGAGCTCGATCGTCCAGTCCGTGCCCATGTGGCGCTTCACGGAGCGGATGGTCCGGTCCACGTTCGTGACCGCCTGGCGCTTGGCCACCTCGCCGACGAGCACTTCACCGTTCTTGGCGAAGGCGACGACGGACGGCGTGGTCCTGGCACCCTCGGCGTTGGTGATGACGGTGGGCTCGCCGCCCTCCAGAACGCTGACGACGGAGTTGGTTGTGCCCAGGTCGATGCCGACCGCACGTGCCATGGTGATCTTCCTCCAGCTGACTTGAGTGGAACGGACTCAAGTGTGCACGAGGCTCACCTCTCGGTCAACAGACATGAGTCGCACCCACTCAACTCTTATCCGTTCCTTACGCGCAAGGGCGCGCTGACCTGCGGCGATACGGATCGCCCCGATCTCCTCACACTGGGTTCCGGGTGGCGCGCGGAGTCCTCGGATTGACGCCGGGGCGCGTACACCGACGCCGAACCGGCCCCGGGACGCTGCTCGGGCCGGGCCGCTGAGCGGGCCCCGGGCCGCGCCTCCCGGGCGACCCCCCCGACCCCCGGACCGGAACCGCCGGCGCCCCGGGCGGTGACGGCGGCACGGGCACGCCGCGTGCGCCGCACCGGACGGTCCCCACCGCCACGCGCGCGTGAAGGGCCGTACACCGCGACCCGCAGCATCCCGAGCACGACGACGAGTGCCCCGCCGGCCACCCACCACACCGCCCGCGCGTCGACCGCTCCGGCGTGCGCCAGCACCCCGACGAGCACCGCGGCGAAGGCAGCGACCCCGAGCAGGACGGTCACCCCCTGCGCCGTGAGTCCCAACCGCCGCAGCCGGTGGGCGAGATGGTCGGACCCGCCGCGCAGCAAGGGCCGTCGGGCCAGCCGCCGGGAGAGCACGACCAGGACGACGTCGGCCGCGGCGACCGCGGTGAGCGCGAGCAGCACGCCCGCACCGGCGACCGGGTCGTGCCCCGCGCGGGCGATCACGGCGGCCGCGGCGAGGAGGAACCCCGCGAAGAGCGACCCGCACGCCCCGAGAGCGACACGCGCGGGAGGCCAGTTGTGCATCAGGAACCCGGTCAGCGCGGCGGCGAACACGCTCAGCAGCACCGCCAGCCCGTCCATGACCTCGACGGCGGCGCAGGCGGCCACCCCGAAGGCGGTCACGACGCCGACGGTCCCGGCCACTCCGTCGGCGTGGTCCAGCGACCGGAAGGCGAGGGCGACGAAGGTGATCCAGCCGACACCCGCCACTCCGGCCACCACCCCGGTGTCGCCGTACGGCACCACGAAGGCGGCCGCGACCGCGGTGCCGATCACCAGGAACCGTGTGTTGAGCCGCCACACGTCGGCGACCAGCCCGAGCGCGGCGACGGCGCCCCCGGCGGTGAGCAGCACCTCGATGCCGTCGCCCAGCGGGGCGATGCCCGTCCAGTCCCCGGCGACCGCGACGAGGCAGGTGGCGAGGACCACGGCGGCACCCCCGAACAGCGGCACCCGGCGCTGCCGCTGCCGCCGGTCGAGCAACCCCAGGCGCAGGGCGGGTACGCGCAGCAGCGCGGCGAGGACGGCGGCGAGGAACAGGGCGGTGATGGCGGCGACGATCCCGTAGAGCACGGATATAAATTAGTCACATATGTACCAATTTGGTACGAATAACACGGCCAAGTTGCGACCGGATCCCCACGGGAACCCGACACCTCCGCCCGGAGGCGGCCCGAAGAGGACCCCGGAGGCAGACCGAAGACGACCCGAAGAGGACCCGAAACCGCCCCGAAGCCGAGCCGGAACCGGTCGAAGCCTCCACCCGAACCCGACCCCGAAAGCGCCCCGCACCAGCCCCGCACCCGCCCCGGACACGCCTCGATCCTGAGGCAACCCTGAGCGACTGAGATCACTCCGCATCCCGCTACAGTGCGACGGAGAATACGGGGTAGTCTCAGACGGACTGCATAAGTTACCGCTTAGTAATTTCCCTCGCAGGCCCGAGGAGCCCCCAAATGCAACTCGCCGCGATCGTCGTGTCGCTGCTTCTGACCGTGGTCGGCGTCGCCCTGATCGCACGCGCCATCGGCCAGTTCGTCCGGTACTTCAAGCTGGGCCAGCCGGTCCCCGCCGGAACCCGGACAGACAACCCCTACGCGCGCAGCGTGACGTTGGTACGGGAGTTTCTCGGCCACACGCGAATGAACCGCTGGGGCATCGTCGGCTTCGCCCACTGGTTCGTGGCGATCGGCTTCCTGACGCTGCCGCCGACCCTCGCCCAGGCCTTCGGCCAGCTCTTCGAGGCCGACTGGGTGCTGCCGGTCATCGGCGACTTCCTGCCGTTCGAGCTCTACATCGAGTTCATCGGCGTGATGACGATCCTGGGCATCGTCGTCCTCATGGCGATCCGCCTGCTGAACCTGCCCTCCCGCGCAGGACGGAAGTCCCGCTTCGCCGGCTCCAAGTCCGGCCAGGCCTACTTCGTCGAGTACGTCATCCTCACCATCGGCCTCGCCATCTACGTACTGCGGGGCCTGGAGGGCGCACTGCACCACGTGGAGCACTACGAGCCCGGCTACTTCGCCTCGTACCCGCTCGTCCTGGCCTTCAAGGGGCTGGGCGTCACCACGCTGCAGAACCTGGTCTACCTCGTCGCGATGATCAAAATCGGGACGTCGTTCATCTGGATGATCGTGGTCTCGCTCAACACCAACATGGGTGTGGCCTGGCACCGGTTCCTGGCGTTCCCGAACATCTGGTTCAAGCGCGACGCTCAGGGCGCGACCGCGCTGGGCGCGCTGCTGCCGA